>WTGY01000045.1 GCA_011523365.1 Caldilineaceae bacterium | reverse complement strand
GCGGAGCCCCCGCACAAGGGAGGGCCGACTAGGCCCGACCGCCCGGAAAAGCAGTAGTCAGTAGTTAGTGGTCAGTAGTTAGTGGTTAGTGTTTGGCGATGCATTGGGGATGGAGATGCGGGCTGGACATGGGTTGGTGGGCTTCACTTGGGGAGGGAGATTAGCGGGGCGGGGTTGATATGAGAACATTTTCACAACTTTGGGGAGAAAAATTGGCGGATTGACGGTTTTTCAAGTACAATCCCCTGCACCCCTTTGGTAGTTCGTGTTTCGTCAAACTCGCAGATCGAACTCTCTCTATGGATAGACTGCCCGCCGAGACTGAATCTGTCTTTGATATTTTTAAGCAGGCTGGAAGACAGGTATCCCATTATTTTATCTGGTTTCTCAGTTTCGCGTTAGGGCTTGGGCTCATCCTGCTGCTGCATGAGGTCCTGGAGGTGGTGCTGTTTCTGCGTGTCAATCCCTGGCACCTGCGCGCCTACCGGGTATGGTCGATCTTTGTTTTGGGTATGGCCTTGATCGTGGGCATGTTTTTGATCGAGGGGTACCTACGGCGCTCTCGGAGCAGGGGGCGTTTGCTCAGCGCCTACCTGACTGTGCTTTCGGTTGAACTGGCGTTGATCGGCGTAACAGCGGCCGCGCTTTACTACCGGAACATCAGAGATTTCCTTCTATTTTAGCGGCTCTGCAGGCGGCGCCTGCAAATGGGGTTCCCCCAACTCCCAGCCGAAACCCTACTTTCGCAGGAGGTAGCGCTTTGTCTCAGAATGACAGCGGGTCTGTGGCCGGGGTTGAACAGACCGAAACTGAACAGACAGAGAACGGCACGCGTCTCCATGATGCGCTTCTTGAAGTCTCCGGTCTGAGGAAGTGGTTCCCGATCCAGAAGGGCTTCTTTTCGCGCACGGTGGGCCAGGTGAAGGCGGTGGACGGGGTGAACTTCTACGTGCGGCCAGGTGAGACTTTGGGCCTGGTGGGTGAGAGCGGCTGCGGCAAGACGACAACCGGCCGTTTGATCATGCATGCATTCCCGCCCACGGCAGGTGATATCTGGTTTGACGACCAGGAGCTGGGGCCGGTCAACATTGCCACAGTGGATAACCAGCAGTTGAAACGGCTGCGCCGCAACATGCAGATGGTGTTTCAGGACCCTTATTCCTCGCTCAACCCGCGCATGAACCTGCTGCAGAATGTGGGTGAGCCTCTGCTAGTGAACGAGATTGCGAAGGGGCAGGAGCTGGAGGACCGGGTGTCGGAGCTGCTGCGGGTGGTGGGGCTGCGACCCGAGTACCTGAACCGGTATCCGCACGCGTTCAGCGGCGGGCAGCGGCAGCGTATCGGCGTGGCGCGGGCGCTGGCATTGAACCCGCAGCTGATCGTGCTGGACGAGCCGGTCTCGGCGCTGGACGTATCGGTGCAGGCGCAGATCCTCAATCTGCTGCAGGACCTGCAAGAGGAGTTCGACCTGACGTACCTGTTCATTGCACACGATCTGAGCGTGGTGGAACATATCAGCGACCGGGTGGCGGTGATGTACGTGGGTATGCTCGTGGAGAGCGCGCGTACGGAGGTGCTGTACCAGAACCCGATGCATCCGTATACGGAGGCGCTGCTTTCGTCGGTGCCGAAGCCGGACCCCCGGGACCGGGCGGAGCCGATCGTGCTGGAGGGTGACGTAGCGGACCCGGCGAACCCGCCGAGCGGCTGCTATTTCCACCCGCGTTGCCTCTACAACGACAACGACCGCTGTATGGTGGAGACGCCGGAGTTGCGGGAGGTGGAACAGGGCCACTTCGTGCGCTGCCACTATGCGGGCGAACTGGAGCTGGCAGGGGTCGGCTAGTACGGGCTTCGGGCCGCGCGGGCAGTGCGGTGATTGATGGACAAACGGTTACGACCGGCAATGGAAAACAACAACGTATCCGGCGCACAGTTCAATATAGATTTGGAAGAGCTCGGCCTGTTGGGAGAGGGGACAGGGCTGCAGAATGGGAGCAGGAAGCGGCCCAAGGTGATGCTGCTATTCCCACCCAACTGGACGCCGACGATGCCGCATCTGGCGCTGCCGACGCTGACGGCTTATCTGCGGCAGGAGGGCTGCGAGGTCATTCAGCGCGATCTGAATGTCGAGGTTTTTGACGAGATTTTCAGCCGGCGCTATCTGACGGCGTCCCTGGCGCGGCTGCGGCGCATGCGGGGCTCTGCGAGCTCGGGGCGGAGGCAGATGCCGGGGACTGAGAAGGCAGCCACGGAGAGGATAGGGTGGGCTTTGGAGGCGGGCCCGCGCCTGGCCAAACAGGTGGAGCGCGCCAAGGCGGGGATTCGTTCTTCGGCCTTCTACGACGGCCCCATCGGTCTCGAAATGTTGAGCACGCTGCTGGACTGTCTTGAGATCGCGAACCTGCCGTACCATCCGGCGAGCCTGCATTTTCAAGGGTACGATTCGGCCGGCCCCCCTGACAACAGCCGTTTTCTGCTTCACGGCGTACGCGACGACCAGCACAATATGTTTCTGGACATTTACCGGCGTCTGCTGCTGCCGGATATTGTGCTGGAGAAGCCGGACGTTGTGGGAATATCGATCCCGTCGATGGCGCAGATGCTGCCGGGGCTGACGGCGGCGTATCTGGTCAAGGAGGCGGGGCTGGATTGCCACGTGACGGTGGGCGGGCCGCACGTCAGTATGCTGCGGGCGCAGTTTCCGGAGGCGCCGGCGCTGTTTGAGCTGATCGACAGCGCGATCGTGTTTGACGGTGAGGTGCCGCTGCTGCAGCTGGCGAGGGCGGTGGCGAACGGCGAGAGCCTGGCGGGCATTCCGAACCTGATATACAAGGACGGCAACCGGATCCGGGTCACCGAGCGCAAAGAGCCGGAGAAGATTGCGAATCTGCCGATGCCGGACTTTGACGGGCTGCCGCTGGACCGCTACCTGGCGCCGGAGCTGGCGCTGCCGCTGCTGACGGCTCGGGGCTGCTATTTCGGCAAGTGCGCGTTCTGCAACGTTGGTTACGGGGAGCCGGAGTCGTTCAGCCAGCTACGGGCGCAGCAGCTGGCGGAGCAGATGCTGGCGCTGCACGAAAAGTACGGCGTGAAGCATATTTTCTTTTCGGACGAAGCGGTGACGCCGCGCAATCTGCGCGATCTCTCGAAGATCATGCGAGAGCGTCCGGAGACGCTGCACTGGGGCGGCTGCGTTCGGTTTGAGAAGGTGATCTCGGGGCAGTTGCTGGATGATATGGGGGAGGGCGGGTGCAGGATGATCCTGTTCGGCCTGGAGAGCGCGTCGGCGGCGATCATCGACCACATGATCAAGGGCACACAGCTGCCGCATATGAGCCGGATTCTGAAGGAAAGCGCGCAGGCCGGCATCTGGAATCATACGTTTTTCTTTTTCGGCTTTCCGGGCGAAACGATTGAGGACGCGCAGGAGACGGTCAACTTTTTGTACGGGCACAAGGCGTACATACATTCGGCGGCGATGGGCACGTTTCTGATGGAGCGGGACTCGCCGGCGCACAAGTACCCGGAATCTTTCGGCGTAAAGCGGGTGTTCGAGGATCCGTCGAAGGACCTGGCCATCTATTTCGACTTTGAGGTGAGCGCGGGCATGAGCGAGCAGATGGCGGAGATGGTGCACGACAGGTTCCTGGAGTCGCTGCCGCCCAAGCGCTATCCTCAGTTTTATATCAGTGACGTCTACCGCTTCCTGTATGCCAGCCATCTGAGCGAGCGGCGTCTTCCGCATCCGCCGTGGCTGGTGCCGGAGGACCGGGAACTGCAGTAGGGAACGGCAGTAGTCAGTGGTTAGTGGTTAGTGGTCAGTGTCCAGGGTAACGGGGTCTGGGCATTGACTACTGCTCATTAGCAGTACACATAATTTCATTCACTGAGGAGAGAAGAATGCGAAGAGTTGCACCAACACCGATTTCCCGGCGCGAGTTCATGCGCGTATCGGGCGTGGCTGCAGCAGGTGCTGTGGCTGTGGCCTGCGGCGCGAGCGGCGAGCCGGAGCCGATGGAAGAGGCTGCGCCTGCCGACGACTCGGCGGCCGAGTCTTCCGAGGCGGCGCCGGCGGCTTCGTCGTCGCAGTACAGTGAAGCGCCGATGCTGGCGGATATGGTAGCCGCCGGCGATCTGCCGCCCGTGGACGAGCGTTTGCCGGTCAACCCGATGGTGATGCCGGTTGCTGAGACCAATGGCGACTACGGCGGCACGTTCCGCCGCGGCTTCAAGGGCGTCTCCGACCGTTGGGGACCGACGAAGATGCAGGACCGAGGGCTGTCCTGGTATGACCAGAACCTGAACATGCAGCCGCGCATGGCCGAGTCGTGGGAGATCAACGACGACGCCTCCGAGTGGACCTTCCACCTGCGCGAGGGCATGAAGTGGTCGGACGGCACGGCATTCACCACCGAAGCGATCCGCTGGTGGTGGGAGGAGGACGAGACCAACACGACGATCTCACCCAGCATTGGCGGCACGTGGGTCTCCGGCCCCGAGCGCACGCCGA
Organism: Caldilineaceae bacterium; assembly: GCA_011523365.1. Lineage (GTDB taxonomy): Bacteria > Chloroflexota > Anaerolineae > Caldilineales > Caldilineaceae > Bin5. The sequence goes on along the minus strand of WTGY01000045.1, from coordinate 13,091 downwards.
TGGAGCTCGAAATCGTCGACGACTCGACGGTAACATTCAAGTTCCCCTTGCCCAATCCTCTGTACGTCTTCCGGCTTGGCCGCCAGACCAGAAATCTCTATCTGCCCGGCCACTATCTGAAGCAGTTCCACATGGACCTGACCGACGACCAGGATAAGCTGCAGTCACAGGTGGAAGAGGCCGGCTTTAACAGCTGGGAAGAGTACTATACGGACCGGCGCTGGTGGTACCTGAACCCGGACCTGCCGAGCATCGGCCCGTGGATCTCCAAGAACGAGCTTTCCAACGAGCTGTTCCTGATGGAGCGCAACCCCTACTTCTTCGGCGTCGATTCCGAAGGCAGGCAGCTGCCCTACATCGACGACGTTACGCACAGGCTGTTCGAGACGAACGACGTTTTCGACCTGCGCATCATCAACGGCGAGATTGACTTCCAGGCGCGCCACGTGAATATCGGTAACTTCACGCTCTACAAAGAGAATGAAGATGCCGGCGACTACCAGGTCTTCCTCGGTTCGGCTTCGGGCCACTCGGCGATCCAGTTGAACCTGTCGACCAAGAACGAACGGCTGGCGGAGTTCTTCAACGTGCGCGACGTGCGGATCGCGCTGTCGGTAGCGGTGGACCGCGTGGCGCTCAACGAATTGGTGTGGGACGGTCTGATGACGCCACGGCAGTACAGTCCGCTGGAGAGCTCGGCGCAGGCCTATCCGAAGCAGGCGAACGCGTGGATCCAGTACGATCCGGACATGGCCAACCAGTTGCTGGACGACGCCGGCTACGCGGAGAAGGACAGCGACGGTTTCCGGCTGTTCAACGACGGCAGCGGCGATACGCTGAGCTTCGTCATTGAGGGGACGGCGCAGCCGGGCACCACCAGCGAAGATACTGTTCAGGAAGTGATCAAGTACTTCGCGGCGGTGGGCGTCAAGGCGGCTTACAAGGGCTTCGAGCGCTCGCTGTACGAGGAGCACCACGGCGCGAACGAGATTGAGGCTGCGTGGTGGGGCGGAGACCGCACGGTTGTGCCGCTGGTCAACCCGACGATCTGGACATGCGAGCAGCCGGACCGGCCGTGGGCAGCCGGCTGGGCGCACTGGCGCAACAGCGGCGGCACCAGCCCGGCAGGCGTCGAGCCGCCGGCGGGCCACTGGGTGTGGACGATCTGGGAGATCTGGGACGCGATCAAGATCGAACCGGATCCGGACAAGCAGACGGCGATGTTCCACGAGATACTGGACATCTGGGCCGAGGAACTGCCGATGATCGGTTACCTGGGCGAGCGCCCGGCGCCGATTATCGTCAAGAACGGTGTCAGGAACTATCTGCCCGGCTTCCCGCTGGACGATACGACCGGTGACGAGCATCTGCTGCACACCGAGACTTACTTCTGGGAAGATCCGGACACGCAGAGTACGTAGAACGGCGAGGAGAGAGTGAAGAGAAGAGAGGAGTGAGAGGATAGAGTATCTCACTCCTCTCGCTTCGCTCATATCTCTTCGCTACTCTTTTTTCGGGGGTTTTCATGCTGGCCTATATTGTTCAACGTGTTCTGTTGATCATTCCGATGCTGATTGCGATATCGATTCTGTCGTTCGCCGTAATTCAGCTGCCGCCGGGCGATTTTCTGACTTCGTATGTTGCCCAGCTGCGGCAGGAGGGGGATGAGGTTGACGAGGCGGAGCTGGAGTCGCTGCGACAGCGTTACGGGCTGGGCCAGCCTGCGTACGTCCAGTATTTCAAGTGGATCTATGGCGTACTGGTGAAGGGCGATTGGGGACAGTCGTTTGAGTGGCAGAAGCCTGTCAGCGAGTTGATCTGGGAACGCCTGGGGCTGACGATGGCGCTATCGATGGGGGCGCTGCTTGTCGGCTGGTTTATCGCAATACCGGTGGGGGTCTATTCGGCGACCCATCAATACTCGTGGCTGGATTATTTGATGACGACGTTCAGTTTCATCGGCCTGGGGACGCCGGGCTTTCTGCTGGCGTTGATCGTGCTCTTTCTGGCCCAGTCCTGGCTGGGCATGAACGTGGGCGGCCTGTTTTCGGATGAGTATGTTCTGGAGCCGTGGAGTTGGCCGAAGATCGTGGATATGTTGAAGCACATCTGGGTGCCGATGTTGATCGTGGCGGTGAACGGCACGGCGGGCAACATCCGCATCACGCGCGCCAATTTGCTGGATGAACTCAACAAGCCGTATGTGGAGACGGCGCGGGCGAAAGGCGTACGAGAGAGGGCGCTGATCTGGAAATATCCGGTGCGGGTGGCGCTCAACCCGTTTTTCAGTACGGTGGGCTGGTCGCTGGCGAGCCTGGTTTCGGGCACGACGCTGGTGGCGATGGTGTTGAGCCTGCAGACGACGGGGCCGCTGCTGCTGCGTTCGCTGACTTCGCAGGATATGTATCTGGCGGGCAGTTTTCTGTTTCTGCTGAGCACGCTGACGGTGATCGGGACGCTGCTGTCGGATATTCTGCTGGCGGTGGTGGATCCGCGTATACGGTTGGAGTGAGACGGCAGTTTTTAGTAGTCAGTTTTTAGTTTTTAGTGGCGTGCTGCTGCGGAAGGGGTTGGTGGGACTGTAGGGGGTTGGGAAGTCTATCGTTTTGGTATTGGTGGCCTCGCTATTGGGCGGGGTTTTTTTTGTTGTCTGTTGCTGGGAAGGTGGTTGTTGGAGGATGTTGTCTGAATTGGGAATTTGGGGGATTTGAGAGATGGGGTCTGGTCAGGTTTTGTCGGTGCGGTAGAAGGCGATCTGGTCTTCGTCGAGTTGGATGCCGAGGCCGGGGGCGGATGGAGGGCGGGCTTCGCCGGCGCGGATGGGGAGGGGTTGCTGGAGGAGGTCGGTGTCGTAGAAGAAGGGGCTAAGGATGTCGCAGGGGAAGGTTTCGGCGTCGATGGCCGGGGTTGCCATGGCGAGGTGGATCATGGCGGCGTTGCCGATGCCGAGCTCGAGGTTGCTGCCGACGGTGCAGACGAGGCCGGCGGCTTGGGCGACGGCGGCGACGTTGCGGGCGGGGGAGATGCCGCCCTTGCCGACGTAGAGGGAGAGGACGTCGGCGGCCTGGGCGCGGGCGACGGCCATGGCGTCCTGGGGGGAGTAGACTATTTCGTCTGCCATGACAGGCAGATGGGTGCGGCGGCGAACGTCGGCGAGCCAGGAGACGTCCTGGTCGGGGGTGGGCTGCTCGACGAAGTAGATGTCGTAGGGGTAGAGCTGCGGGATGGTCTGGACGGCGGTGCGGACGGACCAGCCGCCGTTGGCATCGACGCCGAGGCGCACGTCGGGGCCGATGGCTTCACGGACGGCGGCGACGCGGGCAACGTCTTCGGCGGGGTCGAGGCCGACCTTGACTTTCATGGTGTCGAAGCCCTGGTCGACGGCCCAAGCGGCGATGGCGGCGGCCTGTTGGGGCGCCAGGCCGGAGACTGAGAACTTGGTCTTGACACGGTCGCGGACGGGGCCGCCGAGGAGACGGTAGAGGGGCAGGCCGGCGACCTTGCCGAGGATGTCCCAGAGGGCCATTTCGATGCCGGCCTTGGTGAAGGGGTTGTTGGCGACGGCGGCGTTGACGGCGGCCATGAGGCGCTCGATTTGGGTGGGGTCCTGGCCGGTGAGCAAGGGCGCGAGGATGCTGCCGATGAAGTGGGCGGCGGTAACCTGATCTTCGCCGCTCCAGATTGGGGTGCAGGAGACTTCGCCGAGGCCTTCGAGGCCTTCGTCGGTGTGGATTCTGACGAGGAGGAAGGGCGAGACTGAGTGGCTGCCTCGTCCGCTGCGGATGATCCGCTCAGGGCTGATCGGCACATTGACGGGAATCGCCTCGATTCGGGTTATCTTCATTTTCTGCCTTCCTCATTGAATTCGTTATGGCCGTGTCGACTGCCGGCCGACAGTAGAGAAACGGGCTGCTACAGTTCAACCTTCCCATTTTGATCAGTACTGGCTGAAGTTGGGGATGGCGACCGGGCCGCCCCCCTGCTGGGCGGATTGGAGGGCGCAGATACCGGCGGCGATGGAGCGGGCGGCCTCGCGGGGGCCGATGTCGGGTTCTTCGTCTGCGATGATGGCTTTGAGGAAATGTTGGGCCTGCTCGATCTCCATGGTGCCGTGTCCGAGCGAGTGCTGGCGTTGGATGGCGGGATTGCTCCAGTTGGGGACGGAGACGGGCGCCATGCGGCGGGCGCCGGCGATCCGGTCGTGATAGTGGTAGTTGTTGGTGTCCTCGACGGCGCCGCCCTGATCGCGGGTGCGTTCGAAGGAGCCCTGGCTGCCGTAGACGGCGTAGTAGAGGCAGTAGGGGCGGACCATGCCGTAGGATACGGTCACTTTGGCGGCGGCGCCGTTGCCGGCTTTGAAGAGGGCGACGGTGGTGTGCGTGGTCTGCCAGCGGGACTGTTGCTGGGCGTGATAGGCCTGTGCTTCGACGAAGTCGACGCCCATGAGCCAGCGCAGGGTGTCGATGGCGTGGGGGCCGCCGCCGAGGAGGGTGGTCTGGGGCGTCCGGGGCTGGATGCGCCAGTGGTCGGGCGGGCGGTCTTTGACGATGTCATCCATGCTGTGGAGGTATTCGCCCTCGCCGTAGAAGATTTCGCCGAGGTCGCCGGTGCGGATCATGCGCTGTACGTCGCGCAGGCAGAAGGCGTAGCGGACCTGGTTGCCCATGTGGTATTTGAGGCCATGGCGGTCGGTGAGCTCGATGATGCGCCGACATTCTTCAAGTGTAGTCGCCATTGGGATCTCGGAGAGGACGTGTTTGCCGGCTTCGAGGGCCATGATGGCGTGGCGGCCGTGGAGGTGGTCGGGGGTGGCGACGACGATGAGATCGATGCGGGGGTCGTCGAGCATGGCTTCGTAGGTGGGGAAGCGGGTTTCGACGCCGAATTCGTGTGCTACGCGGGCGGCGAGGCGGGCGTCCTGGTCGCAGAGGGCGGTGACTGTTGCGCCTTCCAGGAGTTGGAAGGCGCGCAGGTGGGAGCGGCCCTGGCCGAGGCCGAGTATGCCGACGCAGATCGCAGAGCTTTTTGCGGTACCGTGGTATGAGGCAGAATCGGCCATCTTTTCTTCTCCTCTAGTTTGTAGCGCCAGACCTGGAAAACGACGAAAGATTGGGTTCGATGACCCTGGTGGAGGACGAAGTAGCGGCAGGCGCCAAAGCGCTGGCGCGATATAGGCAAGCGGCGACGCTGAAGCCGTGGGAGAGACTCAGTCAGGTCTGGCGGTTCAGTATAGCAGATTTGGGGCGGGAAGCGTCTCTGATTGGGGTTTGTCCGGATGACTGGCCAGCCGTTTTTTGAATCAGGATGTGAGGATAGACGGAGAGACAGACGGTGGGCCAGTTTTTCCGAGTGAGAGGGCAGACAGCTGACCGGAGGCGCCGTATAAGCAACTGCAAGCGCATGACGAGCGCTATACGAGAGTTTACGAGCGTTTCACGAGAGAATTGAGAATGACTTTCGTTCATTTCCGCGTAATAAGGCAGAAAACTGGGAGAATCTAAAGGAATTCAACAGAATTCTTAGAAAAACTAAAGTTAGGTATTGACATATTTAATAAATTGAGCTATTATCTTGATTATATGGCAAATTCGGCTCGAAAAATGGAAGTGAGGACTTAGAATGTTCATGGAACGGATGGCTTTGGAGGCGACGCTACGGAGGGAGAAGTTGACTTCGGAAGCGAGGAGGTATGAGAGGATTCGGGCATACCGGCGCCCACCTCGCTGGCAGGCGTGGCTGTTTGCGCGCTTGGGGGCGTGGTTGGTGGCAAGGGGGACTGCCCTGCAACGACGCTATCAGCGGGCTGAGGCCAAGCTGGTATTACCTGAATATTCGAGGCATAACGGGATGGAGCAGACGCTATGAATCCACTACCTACAGCTTGCCCGATCTGCCAAGCCAGCGATCTGACGGTCACCGGTTTCTTCTGCCGTGAGTGTGATAGCCGGGTGGAGGGGCGTTTCCTGGTGGAGACGCCATTTGGCGGTCTGACGCAGGAGCAGATGGAGTTTGCGGCGACGTTTATTCGCTGTGAGGGGAAGTTCAACCGGATGGAGGAGGAGCTGGGGTTGTCGTACCCGACGCTGCGGGGGCGGCTGCACGAGATGATCCGGGCGATGGGGTTTGAGCCGGGGCGGGATGAGCCGGCGGCGCTGCCTGAGAAGGCGCGGCGGCAGATCCTGGCGCAGTTGGAGGCGGGCGAGATCGACTATGAAGCGGCTATGGAGCAGTTGCAAGGCGGATAGCGCTTTCGTGTCTCTTTGGTTGGCGAGATTGGCAGGCAGGCATGAGCAGGTAACCATTAGCTGGTTTGCAGGGGGAGAGAAATGAGTGAGCAGATACAGGTGGAGCCGGAATCTACGAGCCCGCGGGTGCGGATCCGTTGCGGAGGAGATTTGCGGGTCGAGGGTTGGGAGCAGGCGCTGATTGAGGCGACCGTAGAGGAAGGTCAGCCGGTAGTGGAGGCCGGGCCGAATCAGCTCGAAATCGAGGCTGCGTCTTCGCTGGTGGTGCGGCTGCCGTTTGAAGGCGAAATCGTGGAGAGCGCGGCAGGGGGACAGGTTAGGGTAAGCAACGTGCGGGGCGGGGTGGAAATAGAACGGGTCGCGGGGGATCTGCAGGTGGAGGAGGCCGGCAGCGTGCGGATTGGGAGTGCGGCGGGCCGGGTGAACGTCGCGAAGGCGGCCGGCGGGGTGGAGGTGACGAAGCAGGCGATGGGCGATCTGATTGCCGAGCAGATTGGGGGCGAGATCTCGATCGCGGCGGTTATGGGGCGATTGACGCTGCAGAATGTATCCGGCTTACGGGTAAGGCGGGCGCGTGCGGACGTGGATGTGCTGAACGCGGGCGGAAACGCGGTTGTTGAGAGAGCGGACGGCGCGGTGGAGTTCATCAACGTTGACGGCGCGGCAGGGATTGGCAAGGCGATGGGCCGGGTCAGCCTGCGCGGGGTGCAGGGCAAGGTGGCCTGCGATCAGGTGAACGGGGAACTGCATCTCGCGGACGTTGGCGAGGCGGCGGTGAGCCGGGTGATGGGGGATCTCACGGCTGAGAGCGTTCGCGGTGCTCTGTCGTGCCGGAAGGCGAACGGGCGGGCGACGCTGCGTGAAGTGGGCGGCTCGGTCTCGTTGGGGGGCGTAGGCGGCGACCTGGATGTAGAGGGGTGCGGCGGCTCGCTGTCGGCCAAGTGCGGCGGCAGTGTTGAGTTAGCCAATGTTCGGGGCGACGTGCGTGTGATTGCGGGAGGCGATGTCCGCTGCCGTGTGTCGGAGGCGGAGGGAGGCTCGTTCAAGGCGGTGTGCGGCGGCGGGCTTACTGTTGAAGGCGGCACGACGATGGTCGCGCGCGGTCCGGGCGTGCATACGTTCCACGCCGGCGCGGGGAAGAGCAGTTATTCTGTGACGGCCGGGGGCAGCGTGCATCTGGATTCGGCGGGCATATTGAAGGGTCTTGGCGAAGAAGAAGGAGTGAGAGGGGCACGAGCCGCGGCGCGCGCGCAACGACGGGCCTCTCGATCGCTGGGCAAGACGCTGCGGAGGACGCTGCGGGCGGCGGGCAAGAGGGCGGCTGAGGGAGATTGGGAGGATGCCCGGAGCTGGAGTTTCAGCTTTGACACGGATTCGCCGTCGTCCGGGGCTGCTGTGCGAGACGAAGAGCCGCTGACTGACTTTGAGGATATCGACGTGGACGTGGATGTGGAGGTAGATGTTGAGGTGGACGTTGAGCCGGTCTCTGAGGAGGAGCGGATGACGGTACTGCGCATGTTGTCGGAGGGGAAGATCACGGCTGCGGAGGCGGAAGAGCTGCTGGATGCGCTGGGCAGGCGGGCTTCTTAGAACTGGTTCTTTTGCAATGTCGGAAGGCCGCTCAGAATACAACAGGAACGGAAGGCCTGCAGGCCTGTCAGGGATTGTTCTCGCTTGAATGTTGGGAGAAACAACACCATTTGATCCGCGAAGGCACGCGAAGGGGTGCGAAGGCCACCAGATGAAGAAGGGGGAGGAAGATGGACATAGACAAACAGGATAGCGACAACCAGCTACCGGCCCGTTTTCCGGCGGCGGTGGCGGTCCGAAGCAGCGGCGGGATGGTGGAGACGGGGGAAGGCGGTCAGGCGGGGCTGCCGGAGATAGTGCGACAGGTCCAGGAGGGCAGCCGGCAGCCGAGCAGTACGTTCTGGCGCAGGGTTCTCTTCTTCTGGTTCCGCATCTACAAGTACGAATGCCTGGCAAGTGAGAAGTCGAGTGTTTTGGATCTGCGCATTCCGATCCCTCTGCCGCTGATCGGCGCGATTTTTCAGCAGAAGTTGAGTTGGTCGCAGGCGTTCCAATTTATAGAGCAAGGCCGCCGTCCGGATGGGATTCCGCCGGAGCGATTCCTGGAGTCGTGCATGCCGCTGGAGTTCCTACGGTTGTATGAGGGGAAGAACGAGAAGGAAGAGCTGTTGGTGATTGGATTGGACTGAACTGGATACGAATATGAGAGCAGCGATTGAAATCGAGTCTTTGAGCAAGGTTTTCCGCAGCCGCGGCGGCAATGAGGTCGAGGCGGTGAGACGGCTGGATTTGACGGTGGAGCCGGGGCAGGTTTTTGGCTTTCTGGGGTCGAATGGGGCAGGAAAGACGACGACGCTGAAGATGGCGTGCGGGCTTGTAATGCCGACGACGGGAACGGTGCGGCTTAACGGATATGACGTGGGCAGGCAGCGGGGCCAGGCGATGCGGCAGATCGGTGCGGTGCTGGAAGGGACGCGCAATGTCTACTGGCGCATGAGCGCGTGGCAGAACCTGCTCTACTTTGGCCGGATAAAGGGCGTCTCGTCGAGCAAAGTGCTGAAGGCGAGGGCGGAGCAGCTGTTGCGGGAGCTGGATTTGTGGGAGCGGCGGAAAGACCCGGTGGGGGAGTACAGCCGGGGAATGCAGCAGAAGGTGGCGATCGCGGCGGCGCTGATCGCGGACCCGCCGATCGTGCTGCTGGACGAGCCGACGTTGGGGTTGGATGTGCAGGCGTCGCGCACGGTACAGGAGTGGATCGTGCAGCTGGCAAAGGATCGGGGCAAGACGGTAGTGCTGACGACGCACCAACTGGACATGGCGGAGAGTCTCTGCGACCGGGTGGCGATCATGAGCCATGGACGGCTGCTGGCCCACCGTCCCACGGGGGAGCTGCTCGACCTGTTCCGGCGGGAGTTTTACCAGGTGCGGTTGCGGGGGCTGGTGGAAGCGGAGAAGACCGGGGCTTTCCCCGGATTCACAGCCAGCCGGGAGAACGGGCACACGGTCCTGGCCGGGGAGGTTGGCGGCGAAGTGTCGGTTTTCGAGTTGGTGGAGCGGGCGCGGGTGGCGGGCATGGATTTGATCAGCGTTTCGCCGGCGGAGCCGAACCTGGAGGAGATATTTGTCGAGCTGATTGAGCGGGCGGAGGAGACGGCTGGGCAGGACGGTGGATTGGAACTGGAGGCGGGCGACCGGCCCGCTGGCATTGAGGTCAGAGGGTAAGGCAATGGTGGTGACGGGGACGGTATTGTTGAATGAGTGCCAGAAACGGCTGATCATAATGTGGTCGTACCGGTTCAATTTCATGCTCGAGACGTTTATGATCGGGTTTCTTTTCGTGGGAATCAGCTTCTTTGTGTCGGGCGGCAGGCCCACGGCGGAGCAGATGGCGCCGGCGCTGTTGGGCTACCTGACATGGTTTTTCGCGGTGTTTGCGATTTCGGATATGAGTCAAGGGATCCGTGAAGAGACACAGACGGGAACGCTGGAGCAGATGTACATGAGCCCGCTGCCGTCGGGTCTGCTACTGGCGGGGCGCTCGGTGGCTTCAATATTCATCAGCAGCGGCATGGTGATTCTGATTGGCGGGATCCTGATGCTGGGGTTGGGGATCCGGATTCCGCTTCGTCCGGAAGGTGTGCCGGTCTTTGCGCTGACCCTGGTGGGGCTGTATGGGTTCGCGTTTTTTCTGGGCGGTGCGACACTGGTGTTCAAGCAGGTGAATGCGCTGAGCAACTTGCTTACGAATATGCTGTTGTTTCTTAACGGCTCTTTTCTGACGGTGGAACGGATGCCGGGCTGGCTGGAAGCGTTTGCACGCAGCCTGCCTTCTACGCAGGGAATCGACGTGCTGCGGCGAGTGGTATTGGACGACATGTCGCTGTCCAGCGTGTGGCAGGACGGCAGCCTGGTGTGGCTGACGGTGCATACTGCGGTCTTTCTTGTGGCTGGGTGGGGCGTCTTTTTGTGGGGGGAGCGGGTTGCGCGCAGGCGCGGACTGCTGGGGCAGTATTAGGATTTTTTCTGACGGGCGGGACGGGGAACTACGGGATTCAGTCAATCCACGAAGGGCCACGAAGAGATAACTGGACGGTAGGGGCAGGAGAGGTTGATATGGCAACAGCGGAAGAGCGGATGCGGGTCTTGAAGATGATCGAAGAGGGAAAGATCACGGCGAAGGAGGGCGCGCGCCTTTTGGGGGCGCTGGGTAAGAGCGACGAACAGGCGCGGCGGCAGCGAGGGACGGCGGAGAACCGCACGGCGGGGGAAGGGCGCTGGCTGCGTCTGCGCGTATCCGATACGAGGAGCGGCAAGACGCGGGTCAATCTGACGATCCCGATTGGGCTGGTCAACATGGGGTTGGCGGTCGGGGCGCGGTTTGTGCCTGACGTGGCTGAACTGGACGTTGAGGAGATACGGAATGCCCTGCGGTCGGGACTGAATGGGAAGATACTGGAAGTTCGGGATGAAGATGAGCTGGTCGAGATTTACGTGGAGTAGATATGTTTCGGGTGGGAGATGGGTTCATTTGGCGGATCGTAGCTAAATCGTAGGTAAATTGTCCACCGGGGCGGTGGTGCCGGATTCGGTCACTGTTTTGCTGGCAGATGGAGGCCCACCAGAGTAATTATCGACAGTATTGGGGGTAATTTGCGAGGGTTTTGGGGACCGGTGCTGGGTTGATGCGGTTGACAGGAGATGGGCAAGCGCTTATACTGAGCGCAGCCGTACCCCCCAAGACGAACGGCTATGGAAATGGTAAGCAAGACTCAATACAAGACCCTCCGTGCGGTGGATTTGCCACTGCCTCGGACACAAAAGAGTTGACACTCAAGGATGAGCGTGAACGCTGATTGTTTTGCGAACTGTAGCAGGATTGCAGGCTGGGTTGGACTGCCTGCAGAAGCCGTAAACACCTGGACGCCCGACGCGTCCGGGTGTTGTTGTTTTTGGGGGGCGTGTATTTAACAGGAACCTGTCTCTGTTCCGTTTCGTTTCCTTCGTGCCAATCATCTCAGAGAAAGGAATGCAGAATGGACGCGATTGCCAGCCGTATCCTCAAAGCCCGCCAGTACGCAGCCGAGCGTGACAAGCGCTTGTGGGTCAACAACCTGCAGGTGAAGATCCAAGGCGAGCACTCTGATCACCGCGTTTCCTATGATCAGGGTTCATGGGATTGTGATTGCGAGGAGTTTCAGCGCAGAAGCATATGTGCCCATGTAATGGCGATGGAAGAGATTCTCGGTGAGGCGGTTGAACCTGCGTTGCTCCCTATTCCAGGGTAGTGCAGGCGTGCAGAGTCCAGATAGTTTATATTTTGGGTGCCAGGCCGGTTGGCCTGGCACTTTTTTTGGACAGCAGTTTTTAGTTGTTAGTTTCTAGTTTTTAGTGAGGCTGCTCGTGGGTGATGGAGGAGAGATAACTGAAGGGGGTCCGCGGGAAGGTCTTAATTTGGGAGAGGGTTGGGATGGAGGTGGATTTCAGCGAGGGATGAGACCTGTGGAATAATGGCGGGATGGGTAGCGACAAGAGGGATGGATGAGACGTGCGGCGCAGCTGCTGATCGGGGTTCTGATCAGCGTCTTTTTTCTTTATCTGATTCTGCCGGGGCTGCATCTGCCAGATGTTTGGCGGGCGATGGGGCAGGCGAACTACTGGTGGATTGTGCCGGGTGTGGCGGTCTACATGGTGGGGCTGTGGGCGCGCACGTGGCGGTGGCATTATATGCTGCGGCATTTGAAGCCGGTCTCGATGGGCAGGCTGTTTCCGGTGGTGTGCATCGGATATTTCGGGAACAACGTGTACCCGTTTCGGGCGGGGGAGGTGATGCGGGCGTACGTGTTGTGGCAACGGGAGGAGATCCCGATCAGCTCGAGCCTGGCGACGGTGATCATCGAGCGGGTTTTTGACGGGCTGGTGATGCTGTTGTTTGTCTTTCTGGCGCTGCCTTTTGCGCCGATTCCGGCGGCTTTTCAGCGGCTTGTCGTCTTTGTCACATTTCTGCTGCTGATGGTGACGGCGCTATTCATCTGGGTGACGGTGCGGCCGCGGCGGATTGCGGCGCTGTACGGCTGGCTGGCCGAACATCTGCTGCCGGCGCGGATCCGGGAGCGCACGGATGGTTTGTTTGAGAGATTCATGGCGGGGCTGGGGAGTCTGCGCAGCGGGCGGGACCTGCTGTTGATTTTTGCGACAAGCATCGTGGTGTGGTTGATGGAGACGGTCAAGTACTGGTTCGTGATGCATGCGTTTGCGTTCAGCGTCAGTTTTCTGGCGCTGATGTTGATGAACGGGGTCGTGAATCTGGCGACAACGCTGCCGTCGGCGCCGGGGTACATCGGTACGTTCGATACGCCGGGGATCGAGACGCTGACGGCGTACGGGATCGATACGCAGCTGGCGGCGAGCTATACGCTGACGCTGCACGCGGCGCTGTGGGTGCCGGTGACGCTGCTGGGGGGGTATTATTTCTGGCGGGAGCAGCTGCGCTGGAGCGATTTCAGGAAGGCGCAGAGGCGGGCGGACCGGGCGGCACAGGGTGAGGCGGCCGTGTTAGAATGAGGCCGCGGCGTGGAAGGCAGTTTTTAGTAGTCAGTTTTTAGTTTTTAGTGAACTGCTTGTGTGCCGGGCTCTTGATGGTCATGGAGGGGTAGGTTGGGGCCGACTTGGACTTGCCGTGCCGGCGCTGGCCTACACTCGGAACCAACTGAAATGTAGGGGGTTGGAAGCACAGTTGCCGCGGGTGGACAACGTCACATTGCGCACACACTCGCTGCGGCGGGAGGTTTAGGGGGGGCGTTGCGGGGGCGGAGCCCC
>WTGY01000172.1 GCA_011523365.1 Caldilineaceae bacterium | reverse complement strand
TCCAAGAGCAATCGCACATTAGCTCTTTCTCGTTACTTAAGGCTTAGTAGTTACCATTTGGATTAGACCTCATAAAAGCTTTACGGACTCAGCCTAGCCAGAAAGCGTCCTGCTGAGACCGCCACTCATGCCCAGACTCTGAATACTTTCAACATATTTTGCGAACCTGTCGTCGTGTTGCAGCGGTTCCTCTTTACAGAAACTACGCTTTGTCTCGACATCTCTTTATCTGCTTGGAAGACAGAACGTGAAATAACACTCAATTTCCACTGCTTGGTCACGACTACATTCTCGACTAATGTGAAGTGGGAAACTGCCATCTGTCTCACTTTTGCACCCATAAATCATATCATATCTCGCCAAATTCAGCACATTAGTTCATGCTTTTTCTTGTGAATCCTACGCAACCGTCGTGCCCGGCCATAGCTCTAATGCGAGCCAGGCCTACTATCACAGCCCATCCCTAAAATCCCCCCATATTACAGTTCAGACATCCGCAAGCAACCGACCTGCGAAATCCCTTGCCCTAGCATCGTCCTAAAAGTGGGAGCTAAGCAGTCTATGAAATTCCAAGTACAATGTTAGGAAGATAGACGCGGCCAAAATGACCCTAATGCCGCAAAATTACCTCCCCGTAAACAAGGGAGAAAGGCGTAATCCCCCACCGCCCCAATACTGGCCACCTCCCCAATGCATACTACCTCAACTCCCACCCCCTTAACCTTCGGCAAACTGCTGGGCCGGGCAATAGCACTGTACCCCACCCACAAAGGCATTTTCCTGCGCATAGCCGCTATCTTCTATCTCCCGGTCGCAGCACTGGCCATCATTTTCGTAAAAGATGCAGTCACCAGCACTCTCTTCCTTACGATGATTTTCCCCGTCGAAGCAATTATGAGCCTGTCGCTCATTTCGCTCTGCGTCGAACTGTTGCACGGGCGTCCTCTTGCCGTCAGGACTGCCGTCCAACATGGTCTGCGTCGCCTCCTGGCGAACATCGGAATGATGTTGGCTGCGTCGGCTGTGTACATCGGTGCAGTAATTGTATTGGCGATACCGATTTGGGTTGGACTCATCAGAACTGACATTGCCTTGGGTGAGCTTCTTGACGCATTCTCTGGTCCGCCTGGTCCTGCTGACATTGAGGCAATCATGAAAGTGCTGGATGATGTTCTCTTGGGGGGCATCGGGTTATGTCTATCTGGATTTCTGGCTCTGATTGTCTTATCTTATCTGTCGGCTCGCTGGATGGCTGCCGAGGTCGCCTTGATGGTGGAAGAAACGGGACCGCTGGACTCCTTGGCGCGCAGCTGGAATCTAAGCCAAGGCTATATTCTGCGTACAGTCGGCTATTCCTTGCTCTTATCTATACCTCTAGGACTTGTCGCCGGTCTGTTCGGAGTGACAATGGAGTTTGTAGTGTTGCCCGTGTTTCCGGCTATTGACGAGTCTTCGAAAGCGGGTTTCAGTGGTGCCGCCTCGATTCTGCTGACCATCTTCACCACGCCGTTCTACGTCACCGCGGTCGTTCTGTACTATTTCGACCTGCGCGTGCGCAAAGAGAAGTATGACTTTGAGGAACATGCTTCATAGCGTGGACTGCCAAAGGAATATGAGCATGAGGAATCAGACCAATCCACCAACCACTGACTTCACCCCCTGACCTCTACTCCTCCATCCCCGCCTCTCCCCATCCGCAACACCCACCAGCCCCTGTCCAAATGAACGCCCAAAGCAAGCCGCGGCTCATCCCCAAAATCCCATTTCCGACAACCGCCGCGCCCCAATGATCCGGGACGCACCTCCTGCATTTATTACGCTATACGTAATCCGAAATTCGCAGTACACTTAACCCCACAAGCCCGACCTGGCAATGTCCCCCCGATCACCAACGGAGGCCACCCCATGACCCTCAACCTCAACCTCCCCACCACCCCAATCCCCGACCGCGTCTCCCTAACCGGCCCCCTACCCGCTAACACGCGCACCACCTACGCCCAACTCGACGGCCCCGGCTGTATCCAGCACATCTGGGTCGTCCTCTCCCGCCCCGAACGCCTCCCCTTCGCCAGCCGCAAAGCCATCATCCGCATCTACTTCGACGACGAGCCCGTCCCCTACGTCGAAGCCCCCGTCGGCGACTTCTTCGGCGTCATGCACGGCCTCGGCTGGTACCCCATCGACACCCACTTCCTCTCCGCCAAAGCCTGGATCGGCTACAACTGCTACTTCCCCATGCCCTTCGCCCGCTCCGCCCGCATCGAGTTCGAAGCCGGCCCCGAAGGCAACCGCGCCTACATCCAGGTCGACTGGCACCGCTACCCCGGCCAGACCCTCGACGAATCCCGCCGCTTCTGCGCTCGCTGGCGCCGCGAAATGCCCACCCAGAGCTACGGCGAGGAATACCTCATGCTCGACGCCGACGGACCCGGCCAGCTCCTCGGCTTCGTCTACGGCGTCCGCCTCCTCGACGACACCGACCGCTGGAGCCACGGCGGCGCCGAAAACATCTACATCGACGGCGAAGGCGAGCACCCCGCCTTCCTGCGCGGCATCGGCGGCGAAGACACCTTCGGCGCCGGCTACGGCGGCGCCCTCCACCCGCCCGAAACCCACCACTACGCCGCCATGCCCTACTACGTCCACGACGACGTCAGCGAAGCCCGCCCGGCCCAGCGCCTCGTCGGCTACCGCTTTTTCGAAAAAGACACCCTCCCCTTCCAGAACTCCATCCACATGCGCTTCGGCTGCATGGCCAACGACATCTGCTCCACCACCTATTGGTACCAGGAAAGCCCCGTCCGCCCCTTCTATACCATGCCCGACTGGCCCCAATTGCTCCCCGGCGTCGAGCTCCCCCGCGCCACCCACGACCTCGCCCTCCCCCAAAGCGGCCAGTGGTGGCTCTGCGGCCCCTTCGCCAACCACGACGGCCAGGCCATGGCCGCGACCCTCCCGCCCGAAACCACCTTCGACCCCGACGCCTCCTACGACGGTCTCCACACCGCCGAGTCCGCCTGGCTCACCGACGGCTCGCGTCAGCACGGCCGCGACAGGGCCCGCTGGACCCGCCGCGCCGCCCACCACGGCTTCATCGACTTCAACCACCTCTTCCGCCCCTGGGGCCGCGGCGTCGGCAAAACCGACACCGGCGCCGCCATCGCCCGCTGCATCCTCCACGCCCCCACCGACACCGCCGCCACCCTCCACCTCGCCTGGGACGACCACCTCACCCTCCGCCTCAACGACGACCACCGCGACCTCGGCCACCACTACGCCTTCCGCAGCCGCTCCCTCCCCGTCCAACTCCGCGCCGGCCCCAACACCGTTCTCCTCAAACTCAGCAACGACAGCGGCTCCAACCACGGCGGCTGGGCCTTCGCCTTCCGCGCCCAAACCCCCGACGGCACCGTGTTGACCCCCCGGGCGGAGGAAGAAGAGTAAGGTCCGCAAGGCAAACCGGAAAGCAGCTATCCCCACCCCCTCCCAATCACTGGACTATAGAGCCATTACTTCTCATGCAATGGCTCTTTTGTTCTGTTTCTTCAATCCGCAACGGAATGCTATAATCTTGTCAAAGCGCTATGGCAGCGCCTGGGACAGGGAATGCCCCGCTCCCTTCTGCCTGCGGGGCACAGAGGTCTGGCCCGACTCTCACTTCGACAAGGCATCTCTGCATGCTCCCGGCGTGCAGCAACTGAATCCGGCAAACGCCATTTCCTACTGTCTACCGATTCAACAAGGAGCGATTTCCATGAAGACAAGCACATTCTCTCGACGTAGGTTCCTCCAGTACTCGGCCGGCGGCCTCGGCGCAGCCTTCGCTGCAGCCTGTGTACCCGCCGCCCCCGCCATGGAAGAGGCAGATACCGGCGCTGCCGCCGACGAGCCAATGGAGGCCGTCAACCTGGAGTTCTGGTCGGAGGGCGCAGCCGACTGGGCCGAAGAACAGATCGAGAAGTACCAGGAAATGACGCCCAGCGTCAGCATCGAGTTCGTGACCTTCAAATGGGGTGAAATGACGCCCAAACTCATGACCGCCAGCGCCGGCGGCGCGGCGCCCCACATCACCCGCCAGGACCGCTTCCGCATGGCCGGCTGGGCCGGTCGCGGCGGTGCCACCCTGCTCGACGACTTCGTCGCCCAGTACAACATCAACGCCGACGACTACTTCCCCGCCACCTGGGCCGAGGGCGTCTGGGACGGCAAGGTCTACTCCATCCCCTTCAACACCGACGGCCGCTTCATCATCTGGAACAAGGACATCTTCGCCGAACACGGCCTCGAAGCCGACGACCCCCCGCCCACGCAGGACTGGGAGGCCATGATCGGGCTCGCCGAGCAGCTCACCCAGACCGACGACGACGGCGCTGTCGAAGTCATGGGCTTCATCCCCAGCCAGATGCTCGGCTACGGCAACGGCGGCGACTATGTCTACGCCTGGGCCAACGGCGCCGAGTTCATGAAGGATGAGCGCACCGCCTGGATGGACAACCCCCTGCTCGTCGAGACCATGCAGTGGCAGTACGACTGCGTCAACGCCGTCGGCGGCATCGAAGTGGCCTCCGAGTTCAGCGCCGGCTGGCCCACCGTCGCCGGATTCAACCCCTTCGGCACCGGCCGCCTCGCCATGATGGTCAGCGGCGACTGGAATCTGAGCAACTTCGCCCGCTACTACGAGGACCTCAATTTCGGCCTCGCGCCCTGGCGCATCCGCGGCACCATGGACCAGTACACCGGCTTTGCCGGCGGCTTCTGCCTCGCCATCCCCGCCGGCGCCCAGAACCTGGAAGAGTCCTTCGAGCTGCTCAACTTCCTCGCCGGGCTCGATTCACAGATCGCCCACACGCTGCGCTATCAGAATATCCCCTGCCTGATCGCAGCCGCGCTCGACGAGGACGTCATCAACAGCTCGCCCTTCCCCGAGCTGCGCCGCCTGGCCAACGAGTCGATGAACTACGCCAACTTCCGCCCCATCACCCCGGTCGGACAGGAGATCCAGGACCTCTGGACCTACCCCGGCACCGGCCGCGACTGGGTCTTCTACGGCCAGAAGACACCCGAAGAGGCCTGCGTCGACATGCAGGAGATCGTGCAGAAAGCTCTTGACGATTTCTGGGCATCGGTTTAGTATCTAACGATCAGTGGCTGGCGGCCTCTGGTTCACCGCCGGCCACTACTTCTCCTCTCTCTTCTTCTCCCTGGCTGGGGAACGGCACAATGGTGAACAGACCGGCTTTTCTCAGAAGTCTGCGGGCTCGGGATACCTTCTGGTTCTACGTCTTCGCTTCCCCCTGGATTCTGGGATTCCTGCTCTTCTACTTTGGCCCGATGCTGGCCTCCTTCTGGCTCAGCCTGACCAACTACTCTGTCCTGCTCCCCACCCGCTTCATGGGCCTCAGCAACTACCAGGCCATGTTCGAGGACGACCTGCTCGGCATCTCCATCTGGAACACCGCCTACTACGCCGCCCTTGCCGTCCCCACCTCCATGGCCGCCGGCCTCGGCTTGGCCATGGTTCTGAACCGCGGCGACCTGCGCGGGCGCTCCTTCCTCCGCTCCGCCTTCTACGTCCCGGCCATCATGCCCCTCGTCGCCGTCTCGATCCTCTGGATCTGGCTCCTGCAACCCCGCTTCGGCCTCATCAACACGCTCCTCTACTTCCTCTCCATCAAAGGCCCGAACTGGCTCGGCGACCCCGCCTGGTCCAAGCCTGGCCTCGTCGTCATGAACCTAACCGGCGTCGGCATCAACATGGTCATCTTCCTGGCCGCGCTGCAAGGCGTGCCCACCCATCTCTACGAGGCCGCCGAGCTCGACGGCGCCAACAGATTGCGCAAGTTCTGGCACGTCACCATACCCATGATCTCGCCCGCCATCTTCTTTGTGGTGGTAATCGGCTTCATCAACAGCTTCCAGGTCTTCACCCAGGCCTACATCATGACCGAGGGCGGCCCCGCCGACTCGACCCTATTCTACGTGCTCTACCTCTACCGCCACGCCTTCAACTATTTCAAAATGGGCTATGCCTCGGCCATGGCCTGGCTGCTCTTCATCGTTATCGTCGTCCTGACCTATATCCAGTTCCGGCTGAGCCTGAGGTGGGTTCACTATGGCGGTCAATAGAGGCGTGGGCGAGACCCAGCTAAGCGCCGCGCCCCCGTTCAGCATCTACCGGACAATGCGTCTGATCGAGACGTTCGCCGTCCACGGCATCGTGTTGGTCGGCGGGCTTTTCTTCGCCTTCCCCTTCTACTGGCTCATCATCACCTCGCTCAAGACCGACGCGCAGCTCTTCATCTGGCCGCCGGCCCTCATCCCCTCCCCCGTCGAGTGGACCCATTACGGCGCTGCGCTAGAAGCCGTCCCCCTCGTGCGCTACTTCTTCAACTCGCTCTACCTGGCCGTCCTCAACGTCCTCGGCGTTCTCTTCTCATGCTCGATCGTCGCCTACGCCTTCGCCCGCTACCGCGCCCCCGGCAGCCGCGTCCTCTTCGCCGTCCTCCTGGCGACCATGATGCTGCCTGCCCACGTCACCATGATCCCCCTCTTCCTCGTCTTCCGCGCCCTCGACTGGGTCGACACGCTGCGGCCCCTCTGGGTACCCGCCTTTCTCGGCAACGCCTTCTTCATCTTCCTGCTGCGCCAGTTCTTCATGAGCCTCCCCCAGGAGCTCTTCGACGCCGCCCGCATCGACGGCTGCTCGGAGTTCGGCCAGTACTGGCGCATCATGCTCCCCCTATCCAAACCGGCGCTGACCACCGTCGCCATCTTCCAGTTCCAATTCACCTGGAACGACTTCCTCGGGCCGCTCATCTATATCAACAGCCAGGACAAAAAGCCGCTGGCGTTAGGGCTGCAGGACTTCTACAAAACGCAGGCCACCGTCGAATGGCAGCAGCTGATGGCCGCCTCCGTAATGATGGTGCTGCCGGTCGTGCTGCTGTTTTTCTTCTTACAACGCTACTTCATCGAGGGAATCGCGCTGACCGGGCTCAAGGGCTGACGCCGCAGGGCAGGAACCGCACACTTTACTGGAGGTATGGAGTATGACTTTGGCCGAACTGGAGATTGACGAACAGGCACGCACCCGCTTCGAAGAAGACGGCTACTGGCTCGGGCCCGAGGTCTTCGACGCCGCCCAGCGCGAAGAACTGGCCTACGCCGTAGACGAAGTCAACGCCGGCCGCTACGAGACCGGCCGCGAACCCCTCGCCCGCTTCTGGATCCCCGGCGACGACCCCTACGCCCTCCACAAAGTCGACAACTCCCACTGGTGCAACCCCATCCTCGCCGACGCCGTCATCAACCCGCGCATCGGCCAGCTCGCCGCCCAGCTCCTCGACACGCCCGCCGTCCGTCTCTGGCACGAGCAGATCCTCATGAAGCCCGCCGGCGGTCACGTATCCGCCAACGTCGCCTGGCACCAGGACTACAACTACTGGCGCAGCAGCGACCGGCCCCAGATGCTCACCGCCTGGATCCCCCTCCAGGAGGTCAACCCCGAGCTCGGCACCATGTACTTTGTCAAAGGGAGCCACAAATGGGGCTGGCACGCCGAGTACAGCCACTTCGGCCGCTACGACATGGCCGAGCAGGAAAAGGTAATCCGCCAGTACATGCCCGAAGACGCCGACTACCAGACCGCCCCCATCTACCTCGAAGCCGGCCGCGTCAGCTTCCACCACTGCCTCACCCTGCACGGCTCCGGCCCCAACCACGCCCACCGCCAGCACCGTCGCGCCATCGCCATCCACATCCAAGCCGACGCCTGCCTCTGGTGCAAAACCGGCGACCACGCCGACAACCACAAATGCGCCCAGGAAATGCAGCGCCTCGGCAAACAATACGGCGACAAATTCCAGGGCGATTATTGGCCCGAGCTCTTCAGCTTCTAATTCTCTGCATGTCGTGATACTCCCCCCACTGGTGACAGCCTTGCAAAGGAGGGCAAGAAAACCGCGGACTGATCGCATCCCACTAGGCTGAACTGAAAAAGAGGAGCCACGAAATGACTGTCCACAGACGAGCCCGTGTTTTCAGTTGGCTATCCGTAGTCACCATTTTCGCCATGATTCTTGCAGGCTGTGGGGCTGCCGTTGCCCCTGCGCCCGCCGAACCTGCGGCTGAGCCTGCCGCCGATGAAGCCCCCGCCGCCGAAATGGCCGGCCCCGAAGCGCCGATGCTGGCCGAAATGGTCGCGGCCGGTACCCTACCGCCTCTTGAAGAACGCCTTCCTGCCGACGTGCTCGTACTCCAGCCAGAAGACTCCATCGGCCAGTATGGCGGCACCCTGCGCGGGCCCCATGCCTGGGATGTCTTCTTCGAGCAGGGCCTTCTGCAGCGCCTCCACAACGATCGCGACACCTTCCTGCCCCAGGTCGCCAAGGGCTGGGACTGGGCCGATGACTTCACCAGCATCACCTTCCACCTGCGCCAGGGCATGAAATGGTCGGACGGCCACCCCTATGGCGCCGACGACATCCTATTCTGGTGGAACGACATTGTGCAGTCCAAGTACAACGTGCAGGCCTACCGGGTGTCCGGCATGAACACCGAAACCGACACCGTGGTGAAGGTCGACGACGCCACCGTTCGCTTCGAATTCGCGGAACCGCGGCCCTCCTTCCTCTTGGACTCGCGCGGCGCCTGGAGTTACGGATTCTACGGCCTGCCCGCCCACTACTTCAGGCAGTTCCACCCGGACTACAACGATACCGCCGCCGACAAGGCGCAGGAAGAGTTCGACAAACTCCGCGACGTCCTCCACCAGAATCAGTGGATCGTCAGAGACCCCAACGCCCCAACCGTCAACGCCTGGAAATCGGTCGATTACAAGGAGGGGCAGTACGTCCTCTTTGAACGCAATCCCTACTACTTCGGCGTCGACCCCGAGGGCAATCAACTCCCCTACATCGACTTCATCGAGGGCCTGGACAAGTACGACGGCGACGCCGAGCTGCTCAAGGCCAAGACGCTCGCCGGCGAGACCGATATCCTCTTCCGTGTCGTGCGTCCCAGCGACTTCCCCGTCTTCAAAGAGAAAGAGGAGGAGCTTGGCATCCAGATCACCTTCTTCGACGACGTATTCAACGGCCGCCAGACCTTCATGATCAACCAGAACTATGCCGGAGATGCCGCGATCTCAGAGCTGTTGCATACAGCAGATTTCCGCCGCGCCCTCTCCCTGGCACTGGATCGCGAACTGATGAATGAGTCGATCCACCTCGGCCTGGGCCGGCCCGGTCACGGCTTCAGCCCCCCAGGCGTCTTTGACGAAGCCATTGACGGCGCCTACGCCACCCAGGACTTCGACGCCGCCAACGCTCTGCTCGACGGCATCGGCCTTGACCAGCGCGACTCGGACGGCCTGCGCACCTTCCCCGACGGCAGCCAGCTCACGATTACTCTGATGTTCCGCTCGGGCTGGGGCATCGGCTCCGACGAGACCGCCGAAATCGCCATGGACAACTGGCGCGAAATCGGCCTGCGCGTCGCCGCCAAACCGGTGGAGAGAAAGCTGCATAGCGAGCTGCTCAGTGCCAACGACTGGCAGATCCGGCTCAACCCCAGCACCGGCGGCTGGACCGGCTACTGGCGCTACGGCATGGCGCTGCGCCAATTCGCCCGTGCCACAAACGACTGGCTGGAGTCGGCCGGGGAAGATGAACGCCGCGGCGTGGAGCCGCAGGGCGAGTTGAGGGAGCTCGCCGAGCTGCAGCAACTGGCTCTCCAGTCTCTGGACAAAGCCGAGGCGCAAGCGGCCTTCCACGACTACCGAGTGCTCCTGGCCGATCAGCTCTTCCAGATCGGTACGGTCGCCAACTCCCCGGCGATCCTGATTATCAACGGCAATCTGCGAAATGTGCCCGGCCAGGTCACGCCGGCCGCCATCTCGCAGGGCGAGAGCGAGTACCTGCGCTTCGAGCAGTGGTACTACGAGCAATAGACAGTGCATGCCGGTGGCTGGTGGCTTCGTACTGCACGACCCCACTAGCCGCTGGCCGCCGCCGTCCAGGGGGCCGCAATGGGTAGGGCTGTTCTGCGCCGCGGCGCGCAGATGCTGATTACTCTCTGGCTCGTCTCAATACTGGGATTCGTGATCATCCAGCTGCCGCCCGGCGACTTTCTCACGTTGCTCGAATCGCAGTTGGAGGAGCAGCGCCTCTCAAGTGCGCAGATCGAGTCGGCCTTGACCGGTCTCCGCGCCCGCTACGCCCTCGATCAACCCGTATATGTCCAGTACCTTCGCTGGATGTCCGGCCTTCTGCGCGGCGACTTGGGCTACTCCATGGCCCTGCGCGCCGACGTCAACGAGCTGCTCAGCGAACGCCTCGTCCTGACACTCGTGATCTCCTTTGCCGCCATGGTCTTCAGCCTGGCGATGGCCCTGCCCATCGGCGTCTACTCGGCCATGAAGCAGTACTCCTGGGCCGACTACCTGTTTACCGTGTTGGGCTTCATCGGGCTGGCCCTGCCCAACATGCTGCTCGCCCTCATCCTGATCTTTCTCGCCGTCACCGTCTTCAACGCCTCGACCGTCGGCGGCCTCTTCTCTCCCGAATACATCACCGCCGACTGGTCGCCGGCAAAAGTCCTCGACCTCGCCAAACACCTCTGGCTGCCCGCCTTCATCGTCGGCTTCTCCAGCACCGCCGGTACCATCCGCGTCGTCCGCGCCCAGATGCTGGACACGCTCGGCGAACCCTTCATCCAGACCGCGCGCATGAAGGGTCTGAGCGAAAATCGCGTCATCACCCGCCACGCGCTGCGCGTCGCCCTCAACCCGGTTGTCAGCGGCCTTGGCCTCAGTCTCCCCGGCCTCATCAGCGGCGAAACCATCACCGCCCTCGTACTCGGCCTGCCCACCATCGGCCCCCTCCTGTTGAACGCCCTCTTCGCCGAAGACATGTACATGGCCGGCAGCATTCTGGTGATCCTGAGCGGCGCCCTCGTCGTCGGCAACTTCCTCGCCGACCTGACCCTGGCCTGGCTCGACCCCCGCATCCGCCTGGTGGAACCGTGAGTAATCCAATTGCCGCTGCGGTAAGGACGGTGCGCTATGGCGCATCCTGAGCCGGCGAACTCACGCGCCGAGCCCACAGAGGACGCGCACGCGCCTTCTGGCAGGCAAGAAGCGGCTGCCTATTCCTACTGGGGTCTCATCTGGTGGCGCTTCAAACGCAACCGCATTGGAGTCGTTGGCGGGATCGCTCTCCTTCTACTCTACGCCCTGGTCCTGCCAGCCGAACTGACCGCACCCTACCCGCTCAACGAACGCCACACCGGCTTTCTCGACGTGCCGCCGCAGTTCATCCGCTTCATCAAGCCGGATGGCCGCTTCAGCCTGCGCCCCTTCGTCTACGGCCTCAAACAGGAACGTGATCCGGAGACATTGCGCCGCCTCTACGTGCCCAATGAGGATGAGATCTACCCGCTCGTCCTCTTCGTACAGGGGGAGGAGAGTTGGACCTTCCTGGGACTTACCTGGGACCGGCACCTGCTCGGCGTCGAAAGCCCGGGAAAGCTCTTCCTCCTCGGCACCGATACGCAGGGCCGCGACCTCTTTTCCCAACTCCTGTACGGCGGTCGCATCTCCCTGACAGTCGGCCTTGTCGGCGTCGCGCTCAGCCTCGTCCTGGGGGGCATCGTCGGCCTTATCTCCGGCTACCTGGGCGGCATCGTCGACGACCTCATCCAGCGCGGCATCGAAGTGATGATCAGCTTCCCCAGCATTCCCCTGTGGATCGCTCTCTCCGCCGCCATTCCGGCCGAGTGGAACTCGATCCAGGTCTTCTTCGGCATCACCGTAATCCTGTCCAGCATCGGCTGGGGTGGGCTGGCCCGCGTCGTGCGCGGCATGACCCTGTCGCTCCAAAACGAGGACTATGTCAAAGCCGGCCGCATCAACGGCGCCACCACCTGGTGGATTGTTACCCGACACCTGTTCCCGGGCACGCTCAGCTACATGATCGTCGCCGCCACCCTGGCCATACCGGGCATGATCCTGGGTGAGACCGCACTCAGCTTCCTCGGTCTCGGCATCCAGCCGCCAATGGTCAGCTGGGGGGTCCTGCTCAAACAGGCGCAGGACATTACCGTCCTGGCGCACAAACCTTGGCTGATTGCGCCCGTGTTCTTCCTGACAGTTGCCGTCCTGTCCTTCAATTTCCTGGGCGACGGCCTGCGCGATGCCGCCGACCCTTTCTCAGGCCAGTGACCACGGATCGCTTCCCCCGTACTGCACTGCCGGCCTGCTAATGAGCTTTGTCGATGAACGAAAGCCGGACCTACAGCTCGAACAATAACGGCCTCGGGGAACAACCCCGTCTGGTCCTGGAGGTCGAGGACCTCTACGTCTCCTTCGGCGGCTACCGCGGACACACCCGCGCCGTCAATGGAGTCAGCTTTCAGATCCACCAGGGCGAAATCCTCGGAATCGTCGGCGAATCAGGCTGCGGCAAGAGCGTGACCGCGCTGTCCCTCCTCAAGCTGGTCCCAATGCCGCCGGGCCGGATCGACGGCGGCACAGTCAGCCTGCATACGGACGACACCACGGTCGACGTGACAGCACTCGCCCCGGACAGCCGTGAAATCCGCGCCATTCGCGGCCGCCAGATCTCCATGATCTTCCAGGAGCCCATGCGCTCCTTGCATCCAATGTTCTCGATCGGCGACCAAATCGTTGAAATCCTGCTGCAACACTTCGACATGAACCGCAAAGAGGCACTGGACAAGGCCGTCGACCTGCTCGAACGCGTCGGTCTGCCCGAACCGGCCCGCGTCGTCCACGAATTCCCCCATCAGCTCAGCGGAGGCATGCGCCAGCGCGTCATGATCGCGATTGCACTTGCCTGTGAGCCGCAACTCCTGATCGCCGACGAACCGACCACCGCGCTCGATGTCACAATTCAAGCCCAGATCCTGGAGCTGCTGCAGGCGTTGCAGGCGGAGATGGGACTGGCCGTCATGCTCATCACCCACGACATGGGCGTCGTCGCCGAGATCGCCGACCGCGTGATCGTCATGTACCTCGGCGAAATCGTCGAAGCCGCCAGCGTTGACCAGCTCTTCACCAATCCTCAGCATCCCTACACCCAGGGCCTGCTCAGGTCGATTCCGAACTGGACCGACCAGCCCAAGACGCCTCTGCACTCGCTCTCCGGCGCCGTGCCCGAACTGCTGGACCTCCCCGCCGGCTGCGTCTTCGTCGAGCGCTGCCCCTTCGCCGACAAGGTGCCGGGCCTGCGCAAACCGTCCCTGATCGAGACCGAACCCGGCCACTTCGTCAAATGCTGGCTCTATACTGAGGAGTTCGCGCATGCCAGGCCCTGACGACGTCCTGCTCGCAACGTCAGACCTGCGCACCCACTTCGCAGTCCGCCGCGGGCTGCTGCGCCGCCAGGTCGCCACCGTGCGCGCCGTCGACGGCATCGACCTCAGCATCAAGGGCGGCGAAACGTTGGGCCTAGTCGGCGAATCAGGCTGCGGCAAGTCCACCCTCGGACGCACCATCACCCGCCTCGAACATCCAACCGGCGGCAGCGTCGGCTTCCGCGTCGACAACCAGATGCTCGATATCACCAACCTGTCCCAGAACCACCTGCGCCGCCACGTCCGCCGCCACATGAACATGATCTTCCAGGATCCGCTCTCCTCTCTGAACTCTCGTATGAGCGTAAAGTCGATCATCGCCGAGCCGCTGGTCCTCCATCGCGCCGCCCGCGGCAAAGAACTGGAAGACCGTGTCGCCGAACTGCTCACCACCGTCGGCCTGCAGCCCCACCACATGCAGCGCTTTCCCCATGCCTTCAGCGGCGGCCAGCGCCAGCGCATCGCCATCGCACGCGCCCTCGCCCTGCAGCCGCGTTTCATCGTCTGCGATGAACCCGTCTCCGCCCTCGACGCCTCCGTGCGCGCCCAGATTCTGAACCTGCTCATGCAGCTCCAGCAACAGTTCGGGCTGACCTATCTCTTCATCTCCCATGACCTGGCCGTCGTTCGCCATGTCAGCGACCGCATCGCCGTCATGTATCTGGGCCAGATCGTCGAGCGCGGCCCGACCGTCGCCATCTGCCAGAACCCGCAACATCCCTATACCGAAGCCCTGCTCTCCGCGATTCCCATGCCTGTCGCCAGGCACGGACGCCGCAGCAAACGCATCGTCCTTACCGGCGATGTACCCAATCCCGCCAACCCGCCGTCTGGCTGCCGGTTCGCGCCCCGCTGCCCCTATCGGGAGCAGATCTGTGACGAAGAAATCCCGGAGTTGAAGCCAACGCGCCAGGGCCACACCGCCGCCTGTCACTTCGCCGACGAACTCGACCTTGTCGGCATAGGAAAGACAGGCGCCCAAACGACAACTGCATGACGCACTGTGCAGACTACAAAAGCGCCCGGCCCGTCGCACCCGGCCGTACGCAAGCAAGGAGGTCCATCCCATGAAATTCGCAGCTGTTATCAGCCCGTTCGACTGGGCCTGGTTCTTCGGGGCATGGGGCAAACCGGCCGCCTCAATCGTCCTCGACCGTCTCCACTGGGCAGGCGTCCGCAAAATCTACCTGCGCGTGCGCCAGTGTCAATGCTACTACCCCAGCAAGGCCGACATGCCGGGCATCCACTTCTGGACGCCGCAAAACTGCGTGGCCGAAGGCTCCTGGGGAACGAAGGGCCATGAATGGCAGTGGTGGCCGCAAGCCTACGACTTCAACACCTACGACGCCCCGCGGCTCTTCATCGATCGCGCCCACGAGCTGGGCATGGAAGCCTATGCCTGGCTGGAGCAGGCCGAGGCGCACGGCCACGGCTGGGAATCCCGCTTCTCTCGCGAACACCCCGAACTGCTGACCCGCAATCGCGACCGCCAGGTCGTGAACGGCAACCTCTCCTTCGCCTATCCCGAGGCCATCGAATTCCGGCTCGCGATCCTGCGCGAAATGCTGGAATACCGCTTCGACGGCATCGCCATCGACTTCCAGAAAGGCGGCGACCATCGCAACCCCCGCGTCGACGCCGACGGCACATACTACGCCCACTACGACCCGCCCGTCATCGAAGCCTTCCAGCGCCAAACCGGCCGCGACCCCTTCACCATCCCCAATAGCGACCCCGACTGGCTGCGGTTCCGCGCAAACTACGTCACCGAGTTCCTGCGCCAAGCCCGCGCCCTGCAAAAGTGGCTCCAGCCGCAGCAGGACTTTGGCGTGATGGGCATTCCCAAGGGGAAACCAATGCCCGCAAAGGTCGTCCGCTCTTCAACCGATCACAGCAGCGCCTCCGCGGCCACCGCGCCCGCCGCCGGACCCCTTGAAGGAAACCTCGAGGATCACGATACCTGGACCGCCGAGGGGCTGATCGACTTCCTTGTAACCACACCCCTGGCCCAGCAGACAACACCCTATGATCCCGAAGTCTATCGTTCAATCATCCGCGGGGCCAGGAGCCATCTGCAGGGCCCATGCCGCCTGCGGCTCTGGCAGCTCGCATGGGGCGCCTCCTCGGAGCGCGTCCAGGAAATGGTCCACGCCGCCGCCACCATTGCCGAGGACGAAGGCGTCGAGGAAGTCGTCTTCTTCCAGGCCATCAGCTTCGAAGACGCACGCTGGAGCAAAAGTGAAGTCACCTGGAACGCCTTGCGCAACGCCATCGCCGACGTCAGCGGCCGGCCGCAAGACAAAGTGGCCCCGCCTGAACCCTGGCGCCTGCGCTGACGCATTTTCTATTCAGTTCTGCATGCGGGAAGGGAGAAATACGCAGTACGCCTGACCGCTCGCGACGAAACAACCATCGATTGAAAGGGGAGAACAAAATGGGCGACGAAAAACTCTACCACGAACATCTGCACGGCCCCTGGCACGAAAAATGGGGCATATGGCACAGCGACCCCGAGGTACGCCAGGGCGGCGACATGGAACGCCGCACCATGCGGCAGACCACCTACGAATACCTCTGGCCTTTCGAATACCCCAACTTCACCATCCGTTCCACCTGGTGGGGCGAAAGACACGGCCGCGAACTCGACCTGCCGCCCGCGGGCTACATCACCGTCGTCGAAGAGCAGCCAATCGTGGCCGTTACCGTAATCGGCAGCGCCTGCTCCCCGCCCGGCTGGATCATGATTGAGGGCGAACGCATCGAAAACGCCGAGCAGGCCTCGTCCGACATCCCCGTCCGCATGCGCGCCGAAAACCTCTGGGGCACGCACATGCGCTGGGACGTCAAAGGCGCCATGCGCGAAGTCGGTCTCGACCCCGCCGACTTCTGGATGTCAGGCATGAGCAGCGCCCACTTCCACATCCCCCGCTGCGGCAAAGTCACCATCACCGGCGGCAGCCAGGTCCCGGGAACCCCCCACGACCAGGGCGCCGACGACGCCCACTACACCTTCCGCATCATTCGCATCACAGTGGACGAGAACGGCACTGCCTAGAGGTCGCCGCTATACTTACAGCTGCTACGTTTCCTGCCGAAATCAGCACCACTGGGCCTCCGTCCGCCACACAAAAGAAGCCGGCAATAATCCCCCCAACCGGCGCCGGTCCGCAGGAATAACCTCCGAAAGGTTGGGGCAATAATAGCTTCCCGGATTCGGCGGATGGAGCCCCCATGATATACTGTGGCAACACCTTCTGAAACCGTCTGTGATTCGGAAAGGCTGTTATACTTGAGGACTGTGATTGAAGCTACCCAATGCGCATCGAGCGCGTATCGATCGCCAGAAGATCACGGACTACCTGCTGTCGTCTACCAATCCACGCGGTAGAGCCAAGGCGGATTTTTTTCAGAGGTTTGGATTCAGAATAGATCGCTGGGAGGAGCTTGCAGACGCATTGAACCGTCAGGCGGTATCCCACGAGGTCACTCGTGTTGTGGAGACCCCATTTGGTCCACGCTATAACGTGGATGGGCCGATTGAATCACCTGACGGGCGCAATCCGAGGGTGAGAACTGTTTGGCAGGTCGACCGTGGAAGCGACTTTCCCAGGTTTATCACGGCATACCCGCGTAGGAGGTGAAAGATGCTCAAAGAACATCAACAATTCATTCTCACTGCCCCCGCGATCGGCGACGAGAAAGAAGAGCTGAAACCGGGCGATGTAGGCACCATCATCCACATCCACCCCAATCACGAAGCCTTCGTCGCTGAGTTTTCATCCCTGGATGGTGAAACCGTCGCCATTGCCACAATTCTCCCATCACAAGCCCGCCCCGTAACCCACTCAGACTTCACCCACGCGCGCACGATGCCTGCAACCGCCTGACAGGTCTGACCACCCCACAAAACAGACACCACTAAAAACTAAAAACCAGCAACTAAAAACTGCAGTTCACGGCCGATAAACCGCCTCCGGCTCCCGCGGCACCACCAACGCCTCAGCCGAAATCAACATCGCCGCCCCACTCGCCGCCTGCTCCAACGCACCCTTCACCACCAGCGTCGGATCCACAACCCCCGCCGCCACCATACTCCGCACACACCCCGCACCCACCTCATACGCGTACCCCGCCCCCCGCTCCCGGCACGCCGCCACCACCAGCGGCCCGTAAGCATCCGCATTCGCCGCAATAACCCGCACCGGCTCCTCCAACGCCCGTGCCAGCGCCCGCACACCC
>WTGY01000114.1 GCA_011523365.1 Caldilineaceae bacterium | reverse complement strand
CCCCAACCCGTGCCAACAGAGACGCCTCCCCCCCAGAGTCGAAATGTCGCTCTGGGGGGGAGGCGTCTCTGTTGGCACGGTGCGCTCTTCCGAAGGCGAAGACACGGCCAGTCTGGCCTTCGACGGCGACCTGGACACGCTCTGGAACGCGCAGAACTTCGCCGCCCAATGGATCGCCGTCACGCTCGACAGTCTCTACGTTGTCGATAGAATTGAGCTTGTTGTGGCCCAAGCCCCAGCCGGCCCCACGTCCCACGTTATCTGGCTCGGCAATGGTTCCGGCGTGCGTACCCTGTACAAGAGACTGGCTGACATTCACACGGAGGATGGGCAAACCCTGACAATAGAGATCAGTCCGCCCCGCCCGCTAGACGATCTCCTCGTCCAAACACTCGAGAGTCCCAGCTGGGTCGCCTGGCGCGAAGTGAGAGTGTTTGGCACACTCCTATCAGATACTGAAGTGGCCAGTGAGATTCCTCGGTTGAAGCGGGAACTGGTAGTTGAAAACCTCGAACTGCCTGTCCAGGTCACCCATGCCGGCGATGGCAGCGGACGTCTCTTCATAGTGGAGCAGCGGGGACGCATACGTATCTTCAAAGACGGAGTCGAAAACGATCAACTCTTCATCGACATTTCCAGTCACGTCACCTGCTGCGGTGAAAGAGGGCTCTTGAATGTGGCCTTTTCGCCCAGTTTCCCATCCAACCGGCAGCTGTATCTGAGCTACACATCCCTTGATGGAGACCTGGTCGTCAGCCGCTTTACCGCCGCGCCCGACCTCGAAACTGCCGACCCCGCCAGCGAGGAACTGCTCCTGAGCATTGGCCAGCCGCACCATGCTCACAATGGCGGCCGCATGACCTTTGGCCCGCTGGACGGTTACCTGTACGTCGGTGTCGGCGACGGTGGCAGTGAAGATCTCCCTCCCCATGAGAGTCAGTACCCGGACCAACTGCTCGGCAAGATCCTGAGAATCGACGTGGAATCATCCGAGCGCCCGTATGCTGTCCCTGCGAGCAACCCGTTCGTCAATGTAGAAGGCTATCGACCCGAAATCTGGGCGTTGGGGCTGCGCAATCCGTGGGGATTCGCATTCGACCCCGAAACCGGCGACCTCTACATCCCCGATACAGGTCACAGTAGACGTGAGGAAGTGAGCTTCATGCCTGTATCCAGCCCGGGTGGCGACAACTACGGATGGCCCACAATTGAAGGCACGCGATGCCTGAAAATCTCCGGCATGCCTGTGCCTTGCCACCAGGCTGCCATATTTACGCTGCCTGTTGCCGAGTTCGAACGCGCCCGCGGGTGCGCCGTAGTGGGTGGCGCCGTATATCGCGGCGAAGACCTTCCCCACCTCAATGGGCGCTTCCTCTTTTCCGATTTCTGTCGCGGAGACATCTGGAGCCTGCACAGGCCCGCCCCCTCTGGAAACCATAGTCCGGAAGGAGTCAACCACGAAGGGTGGCGTGCCGAACTGGTCCTGAAAGCCGCCAATATTGTCAGTAGTATCGGAACAGACGAAGACGGTAGCCTGTACTTTGTCGCCTACCAACCTGGTGCTATCTTCAAGATCACTCGTGAATGATCTGACTGGAGACTCTATTTCTCGATTTGCTCGTCGCTCTCGAACACGACTCAAGCCGCGGTTCGCAGAAACTTACTCTTGGACTGATGGCAATGCCCCGGTGCTGTCAGCCAACAATGAACGTAGATCAGGCCCGAACTGTGCCCATTCGTGCCATTCTCCCACCAACAACGCATTCTTGCCATAGGAAACGACCAGAACGACGAACGGAGGAATCCCTATGACCCAGGAAAAGCGCCCCAACATTCTCTGGTTCTGCTCAGACCAACAGCGGTTCGACACCATTCACGCCCTCGGCAATCCCCACATCAATACGCCCAACCTCGACCGCCTCGTCGCCGAAGGCGTCGCCTTCACACACGCCTTCTGCCAGAGCCCCATCTGCACGCCAAGCCGCGCCAGCTTCCTCACCGGCCGCTATCCCGGCAACGTGCGCGGCTGCATGAACGGCAACGAAAAATGGGGCGAAGGCGCGCCTCTCGTTACCGCCCTCCTCGCCGAGAGCGGCTACGACTGCGGCCTCAGCGGCAAATTCCACCTCGCCGGCGCCCACGGCCGCGAAGAACCGCGCCCTGAAAATGACGGCTACAGAGTTTTCAACTGGAGCCACGACCCCGAAGACCGCTTCCCCTCAGGCCACGCCTACGCCGACTGGCTGGCCGCACAAGGATACGCCCTGCGCGACCTACGCGAGGACCCGGCCTCCATCCCGCCCGACCTGCACCAGACCACCTGGTGCACCGACCGAGCCATCGAGTTCCTCTCCGAGAAACGGCGCCGAGGCCCCTGGCTGATGAGCGTCAACGTCTTCGACCCCCATGCCCCCTTCGATCCCCCTCAGGAATACCGCGATCGATACGACGCGTCCAGGATCCCCGCCCCACCGTTCCGGCAATCCGATATTGCCACCCAGGCACTGATTCCCGGAGACTTCCAGAACGAGTCCCGTCCGCCCGAGGAGTTCAACGCCCGCGACGTGATCGCCGCCTACTACGCCATGATCGAGCTCATCGACGACAACATTGGACGTCTCCTGGACGCGCTCGAAGAAACAGGGCAGCGCGAAAACACCGTCATCATCTTCACCAGCGATCACGGCGAAATGCTCGGAGACCACGGTCTCCTTCTGAAGGGCTGTCGCTTCTACGAGGGGTTGGTGCGGGTTCCGCTAATAATTAGCTGGCCGGGCCAGTTCCCCTTGCAGGAAGAACCGGAGTCTGAAGATAATCAAGAGGAAGACGGATCCGGCGAAGAGAATGAAGGCGCCGAGCAGGAGTCCCAAGACGCCGCGCCCGAGGACGTTTCGCCCGCCCCGGCTGGATTCGTCAGCGAAGCCCTGGTGGAGTTGGTCGACATTGCGCCCACGCTTCTCGATCTAGCCGGCCTGGAGATCCCCCTGCGCATGCAGGGCCGTTCGCTGCTGCCGATTCTGCGCGGCGAAGCGCCGTCCGATCATCACCGCGACTTTGTCCGTTGCGAGTTCTACCGGGCCCTGAATCCCGATGTGCCCGGCCGTGCGCAGTACGAAGGCAGCTACGCCACCATGTACAGGGACACCCGCTACAAAATCGTCGTCTACCACGGCCACGAACAGGGAGAACTCTACGATCTGGAAACCGACCCCGGCGAGTTCGATAACCTGTGGAACGAACCCGACCACGCCGGCCTGCGCTTCGACCTGATGCGCCGCAACTTCGACGCCCTCGCCTTCTCCATCGACCCGGGCCCGCCGCAGGTAACGCCCTTCTGACCAGCTCTTCTGTCAACCGGGCGTCTGGTAAGTCAGGTCATACTCTCCCAACTTACGCAGCGGCGTTGAAACCTGCCGGACGTCCGGTGCCCCGTCCTGAAGCCACGCCTCGATCTCCTTCCGGTGACCAAGGTTTCGAAGCCCGTTCCAGCTCGCCCCGAAGTGGGCGCGCCCGCTTGGCCCCGCTGAATCCCAGAAGAACAGGTTCTCAACCCCCTGCGCGTACAGCGAAGCCGCCTTCCGCCCAAACGCCTCCGCCGACATGTGGCGCGGCATAATGTTCAGCGCGAGTTCACAATCTGTCCCCTCGACCAGTTCGACAAAGTATCTGACCGCCTCCTCGTCCTCCCACGCCATCCCCATGCTGTCCACGCCCGGCGAATCCGTGTACGGGATCAACGTGTCGACCAGCCCCTCCGCGACCCATCCCGCCAGGTCCAGCCCGTTCCGAAAGTTCTCTTCGCGGTTCAGCACACACGCCGAAACAGCGATTCGGTCTCGTCCCTGCTCCCGCGCCAGACCGTCGAGCGCTTCCCGCAGCTCCCGGTGAAACGCCGTCAGCGCGCTGCTTCGGTGGCCCAGCCAGCGCGCATCATCGTCCGCCAACTGCCGCGGGTCCTCTCCATGCGCCTCCATGAACCCTTCCACCAGTGGCGGGTCATAGTCCACCAGCGGCGGTCGCCGGTTGTACAGTATGCACACGCCGTCCACCGGATGTTGCGCCACCTCAAGCAGCAGGCTGATGACGAAGCGGCGTGTGTCGGCAAATGCGTAGGAAATACGCGGCGCCGTCTCGCCGTTCTTCCCCACCATGCGCAGGTCCGGCCGCGAAAAATAGAGGCTTCCCGGATTCCACTGCTCTAGAGGCGGAGGGTAGAAAAACCCCGCCGGCCGGTAACTTGCATGAAAACTTAGCCCTATCTCGTGCGCCGCCTCCAGCGCCACTACAAACGGATCAAGCTGCTGGTCTCGAAACGTGCGCCAGGTCTCCGCATGTAGCCTATCGCCCTGCCGCTCGAAATCTTCGACGCCGTCGCATGTCGGCAACCTACCCGCCTGCCCCAGGTAGAACATCGTGTCCCCTGCACCGCACTCCCAGTAGAGCCGCGAAAAATCCGTATGCCGGTAGGGCTCGATCTCGTTCCGCACCGCCTCCTCAGTCGCCGATCCATACAAATACAGATACCCGTGCGCGTCATTGTGAGCGAAAAGCCGCCGCGTATCCGTCCGCTGCCGCTCACTCTCCATCTCCTTGACCATGCCCTCCGGCATCGGGGCTAGCTTGATGTAGGCAAGTCTGGTCCGTTCGCACGACACCGCCGCCGGTTCATCAGACGAACCGGTTGGCGTGCACACCTGGCGAATCGACAGCTCCTGGCCCGTCAGGTCCACATCCTTCCACAGCAGCTCATAGATGTTGTGTCCGTGAGGATTCGTATCTGCCCAATCAGGACCCATGTTCAAGTGCGTGAAGCACGGGTCCCCGCTCAGCTTCAGCTCAATCGAGCCGCGCCCCCGGTGGTCCGGGTAGACCCCGACAAAGATCCTGTGCCAGCCGCTCAGTTCGAGACCGATTGAAACCTCCGGGGCCGCCGTCTCCTCACCCGCACTCAACAACGTTCCCCTGAACTCAGCCGTCTCGTACGGCTGCACGTGCCACACGCCGCGTTTCGGCCTTTCTGAAAGCGCACTCTCAGGCTGGCAGCCAGCCAGATCCCTGATGTATACCGCGCCGTCTTGGTCAGCCATCACTCACACCTCCATTCGTGGATCGAACGCGTCTCTCAACCCGTCTCCCACAAAATTCATCGCCAGCACCGCCACCGATATCGCAATGCCCGGCGGCAGCCACAGCCATGGCGAGTTGGTAAGTACAGTCAACGACTGCGCCGAGTTCAGCATGCTCCCCCAGCTCGCCTGTGGAATCTGCACCCCCAACCCCAGAAACGATAGCGCCGACTCGGTCAGTATCGTGCCCGCAACGCCCAGCGTCGCCGCAACCAGGATATACGGCTGCAGATTCGGCAGAATATGACGGAAAACTATCCGCGAATGCGGCGTCCCAATACATCGCGCCGCCTCCACAAAAGCCTGTTCCCGCAGCGACAGCACCTGCGCCCGCAGCAGCCTCGCCAGCCCCTCCCATCCCAGCACACCAATCACCACCATCACGTTGATGATATTAGGACCCAGCAGCGCAACCAGCATCAGGATCGCAAAAAAAGTCGGGAAATTCATCACCAGCTCGGTGAACCGCATCAGTACATTGTCGATCCGTCCCCCAACGTAACCCGAGACCGTGCCGATCAGCACACCAATCGAGATTGAGATCACATTGGCAACAAATCCCACCGACATCGAAATGCGCGCGCCGTACACCATGCGCGCCCACATATCCCGCCCGGCCGAGTCCGTACCCAGAATGTGCTCCGCGCTCGGCGGCTGCCGGATGCTGTCCAGATCAACCGTGTAAGGATCCTGTATCGCGATGAACGGCGCAAATATAGCCGCAATTCCCAGGATCGCGATGATCACCAAACTGGCCACGGCCACCTTGTGCCGCCGGAAGCGCGCCGCCACCGTGTTCGGGCTCTTCCGGTCCGTCAGCTCCATCAGCTCGGGGCTGTTGTCATGTAAAGGGGTCTTGGCCATGAGACGGCGCGCGCAGCCGGCAGGTCTGCGCGCCTACTCCAGATGGGTCGTGAAGGGAGAGGATGCCGCCACCCTCTCCCTTCCTTCTCTTCAATTCCTAGCCGTCAAACGACCAGCCCTCTAGATTCGTCCACCAGTCCCGCTTCGCAGGCAGCGGGTTGGACAAATCAGCCAGGCTTCCGACAACGCCCTGGTCCGTAATCTCCGGTATGTTCACGCCACCGTTGAACACCCACACATTGTTGCCCACATACAGCGGCGCGTGTGACGGGTTGTCGTTAAGCGTCCTCTGCAGCTCGAAGTAGATCTCCTGACGGGCGGCCTGGTCCGTCAGCTGACCCGCCTCGATCACCTTCTCCTCGAAGTCGCCGCCAATCGCCTCGGAATAACCGTTCGCGTTGCGGCCCTGCGTCGTCAGGTGGAACTTGAGGAATCCGTCCGGGTCCGGGAACGAACCGAAGCCCACTCGCACCGCGTCAAAATCGTGCGTGTCGTAGAACCGCTCCACCCAGACCGAGCTGTCCATCTCCTCGATCTTGATCTTGAAGCCTACCTCTTCCAGCATCTGCTTCTCAGCGGCCACCTGGGCCCGCGCCTCCTCACTCCGCAGCGTGATAAGGTTGACCGTGACCTCCTGGTCAAAGTCCCAACCCGCCTCCTCCAGCAGGCTGCGCGCCAATTCGGCGTCGTAATCGTATGGGTTGAGATCATCTGGGATCGACCAGCCGTGGATCAGCGGCGAATTATAGATCGTGCCGTTCCCGCCCTGGAAGACCTCAATGATCTTCTTCCTGTCAAGCGCATGCAGCCACGCTTGCCGCACCCGCTTGTCCGCAAAGAACCCCCGCCTCAGGTTGAACGAATAGGCCGTGAAGACCACGCCCGTCGTCGCAACCACCTTGAAATCCGCGTTGTCGATGAAAGACTGCACGACCTCCGTCGAGCCCGTGTTGAGCCCGCCCCAGGCATTGAAATGGGCCTCGCCCCTTTCCAGCGCGATCTGGCCCACGTCCGGCGAAGCCACAATCTGCATGATGTAGCTGCCCAGCTTCGGTGCGCCCCAGTGCCAGTCGTCGTTCGCCTCCAACCGGATGAACTGGTCCGTCTGGTACTCTATGAACCTGAACGGCCCCGAGCCCAGCGGGTCTTCGAAGAAGAACGACTGGTTCTCCAGAGTGTCCGGCGCCACGTCGCCCAATACGTGCTTCGGCAGAATCGAATTGGTCGCCTGGAACAGGAACAGCCCAGTCGGATACGCCGTCGTGAACTGGACCGTCTTGTCATCCACCACCGTGATGCCGGCCACACTGTCCGCCTCTTCGTTAGAGTACGCCTCTGCCCCTTCGATCATAGCCAGGTTGCTTACCTGCCGCGACTTGGTCGCCGGGTTCAAATACAATTCGTAAGTATAGACTACGTCCTCGGCAGTAAAGTCCGTCCCGTCGTGCCACTTGGCATCCGGATGTATGTGGAACGTGTACTGCGTCGCGTCGTCCGACACTTCCCAGCTCTCCGCCATGATAGGCACAAAGCCGGTCTTGGGCACGTTCTGTTGAATCAGCGGCGGCAGCACGCACTGGAAGAAGTGCGACTGGAACCCCTGCACCGCCGTAAGGGGATTGAAGCTGTTGATCGGTCCGCCGTAGAGGCCAATCAGATTGCCCCTCTGCATCTCCTCTGCAGCAGCCTCGTCGGCCGCTGCGTCGGCGCCTGCATCCGACGCCACCGGTGCACAGGCCGCCAGCGCCGTCGCGCCCGCTGCCAGCGCGCTCGCCTTCAGAAACTCACGTCGGTTCACGCCTCGATCTCTGATATTTCGCATTGGTCTCCTCCTGGAAACTGAAAAAACGTTACCGATACCGTTAAAGTAGCCAAGAAGAACTGTCACGGCGATGCCCGGTGTAGGTCTCGCAGTGATAGTCCAACCTCTTGTCAAACTATCTACGCCTGTCGCAACTTCATGTATGCTAACTTCTGCGACAGCCGCTCCATCTGTTCGTCAGTCAGAGAATGATATGGCGGCCTCCGCCAGCGCTCTGCCAGTCCAAACAGCTCGTATGTACCGTGCAGCGCCGCGTCGAAGCTTCCCTCTACGCCGAGCACATAGTCAAAGTAAGGCATGTCGTATTCGCGAATAATACCCGCAGCCGCGCCCCACTCTTCTGCCCGCACAGCCTGCCAGTAGGCCCGCGTGATCTGTGGTGCAAACGTCAACAGCGTCGACAAGTAGCCGTCGCACCCGTACTGAACAAGGTCAAAATGGTTCTGCTTCTGCCCTCCCGACATGATCGCCCAGTGGCCGTGCAGCAACAGCGCCATCTTCCGCGCAAACACGCCAACCAGGTCGTCCTTGATCGCAACCACACCCGGTACCTCGTCCCGCAGCCGCCTCAACACCTCCAGCCCCAGTGCATGCGAACGGCTGAACACATTCGTCACCACCATGACCGGAATCTCCGCCGCCGCCGCTGCATAGTGCGCAACAAACGTGTCAGCCGTACACGAACCGGCCCAGTCCGGCGGCAGGACCATCAGCAGGTCCGCCCCCACATCACGCGCAAAACGTGCAAATTCAACCGTCTTTCCCGTCCACCAGATGCGGTCGGCCGCAATAACTGCCGCCCGCCCTGCCGTATGTTCAGCCACCACCTTCGTAACCTCGGCCACCTCACTGTCCGTGAGCAGCGAGAAGAGGCTGTCCCCGTACGTCAGCATCATCGTCGTGCTGCCGGCTTCGATACCCCTGTCCACCAGCCCCCGCAGACTCCCATAGTCAATCTCGCCGTCCCGAAAGAACGGCGTGTGCAGCGACGTCACCGGCCCGGTTAACAAGGAACGCAACTCCTGTGAAGAACGCATGCGATCAATCCTACTCGTGGCGTATGCGCGGATCGGCCACCGCATACAGAATGTCCGCGGTCAGATTGCTGAAGAGGACAAGCACCGCCGCGATGAAAGTCAGCCCCATCAGCACAGGATAGTCGCGCTGCGAGATCGCCAGGATCGCCATGCGCCCCATCCCCGGCCACTGGAACATCGTCTCAATGATGACCGTGCCCCCGAAGAGAATCGGCAGCCGCAATGTAATGATCGTGATGACCGGCAACAGCGCGTTTCGCAGCGCATGCCCGACTACGACCCGCGTCTCCTTCAGACCCTTCGCCCGCGCCGTCGTCACATACTCCTGCCCCAAGACCTCCAGCATTCCCGACCGCATATACCGCGTCAGCCCCGCCGTCAGGTCCAGCGAAAGAATCACACCCGGCAGAACCAGGTGATGCAGATTGTCCAGCAGCGCCGGCGGCGCGTCAAACGCCACCGAACGCATGCCAAACGTTGGAAACCACTCTAGTTTGAGCGCAAAGACATACAGGGCCAGAAGAGCCAGGAAGAACGATGGGATCGAGATCGAGAGCAACGCAAACAGGGTCAACACATAGTCCCAGATCGTATACTGCTTCAGTGCAGCCAGTACCCCCAGGCTGATGCCCAGGACCGAGGACGCCACCAAAGCAAAACCCATCAGCTCCAGCGTGGCCGGCAGACGCACGGCAATGCGGCGCAGTACCGGTTCCCCGGTATGATACGAGTACCCAAAGTTGCCCTGCACCAACTGTCCCAGCCAGATCGCGTATCGCACTGGGATCGGCCTGTTCAATCCCAACTCCTCCTTGAGCCGCTCCAGGTTGGCCGCTGACATGTCCTCTTCCGGGTTGATCATCGCCATCACCGGGTCGCCCGGCGCCACGTTGATAAAGCTGAACGTGATCAACGTAATGCCCAGAATCAGTGGAATTGCCAGCAGCAGCCGGTTTGCAATATACGTTGCCATCAATAAGCCCAATGCGGTGGGTACTTGTCCAGCACGTAACCGCCCACGCTCCGCAGCGGAACCGTTCGGTAAAGGGTTCCATCGCCGTCATCCCAATTCGCCAAACTGTCCCTGTGCCCCAGGCGCCTTATCATGCTCCACTCTCTGAATCTCTGATGACGCCCGTTCGTATCCCAGAAACACAGGCCGTCGGCCCCCGCCGCGTAGTACTGGAGAGCGCGCACGCGGAAATCCTCCGCAGGCATCGTTCGCGGCATGATCTCAGGATAATACTGGACCGGCGAACCGGCCGTCAGTCGCCCAAAATAGTCGACGTCGATCTCCTCATCCCGCCAAGGATACGAAATCAGATTGTCGATCAATCCCCCTTCCACCCAGCCATGGATGTCCAATCCATAGAACAAATTTGTTGCAGCGTCGTTCAGTGCATGCGCCGAAATCTCGAGCGGCCGCCCGCGCCTCGCTCCAATCTCATCCATCTCCCGGCGCAGTTCCGCCATGAACTCCGTCATCACCCCCGCCCGGTACCGCAGATACCGCTCATCGTCCTCCGCCAGCTGCGTCGCGTCCAGCCCTGTCTCCTGTCGGAATCCCTCGACCAGCGGCGCCTCGTAGAGCAGAAACGGAGCGCCGCGATTGAAAATAGGGTTGATGCCGTCAATGTCATAGCGCGTCGCCA
This sequence comes from Caldilineaceae bacterium, assembly GCA_011523365.1. GTDB lineage: Bacteria > Chloroflexota > Anaerolineae > Caldilineales > Caldilineaceae > Bin5. Next base: position 7,212 of record WTGY01000114.1, on the reverse strand, counting down.
GTTCCCGAAAGACGCCTAGCAACAGTTCGCGCACCTCCGGGAAGGCGTAACTCATCCGCGCAATCTCCCGGCCGTCAATGTCTACACAGCGCCACTCCGGGTGCTCCATGTAGAAGTCGCCGGTAAAATAGTCCTCAAACGGAGGACAGCACTGAAACGCCTCCATCCGCTGGCTGATGTGGACCTCCAGCCCTACACTGTGACCGTACTCCACCACAGTCTCGACCGTGTCGATCCCCGCCCCCGCCAGAATCTGCATCGACTCACCAATGTGGCGGTCAACAATCCTTGGGTAATCCCTCGTCTTGCTCCCCGTCAAACTCCCGATCGCCGAAGGATAAGTGAGGACATCCCCGCCGGCACCCGGGCACCAGAACATCTTCTGAAAATCAGTGTCCCTGAATGGCTCAAGCCACTCCCAGATCTCCTCCCGGCTCGTTGGCCGGAAGCGGCCAAAGTCGCTGAAACCGTCATTCATGCAGATCAGGCGCTTGTTGCTGCCTTCTCCGCGATCGGCAAGGAGCCTGGCAACCTCCTCTTCGTCCAGCGGCACCAACTTTACATAAGCGATATAGGCCGGTTGTGACATGCCGGCCGTCTGCTGGCCGAATACTACGTCCTGCCCTGTAAGATCGGCCGTCTTCCAATACCTTTCGTCCAACGAATAGTTGTCCGCAAACTTTTCCGGCTCTGATTCCCTGTTTACCTTGACGAACGACCGGTCCCCCGACAGCCTGACGCGAAGCAAATCCTCCGTCCAGTTGCTCCAGAATCCGAGAAAGATATGGTGCCAACCGGACACGCCGAGCGGCAGCGCTACCGGCGGCACCTCCGTTTCCGGGCCCGCGACCAGCATGTTCCCGCTGAATTCAGCCGTCTCGTAGGGAACGACCTGCCAGTGATACTTCCGTCTGTCGGTAGATAGCGCAAGTTGAGGCTGGCTCAAACCCAAGTCGGTCAAGTAGATCGGCTCATGCGCAGACATATGAGGTTCCTCCCGATGTCTCTGGCGATTCGGCTTTCGAGGATCCTGAGGAGGGACGGCGGGGACGCAAGCGCGAACGCCGTCCGCCCAGAATATAACCCATCCCTCTAAAAAAATGCAACCCCCATTTCGAGTCACGTTGCATCCCCAAATACTGGCAAACTTTCCCATTCCTGGGCAGCAAACCAGCCGCGCCCGTTCCCCAATCAACTCTCAGTCAGCGGTAGCCCCGTCACTAACTACTGACCACTGCAGTCCCGGGCGGTCGGGCCTATTCGGCCCTCCCTTGTGCGGGGGCTCCGCCCCCGCAACGCCCCCCCTAATGCCTCATCGACCGGGTGTCGAAATTGGTGACAGGTGCCTGATCGAAGGTGTCTAGCCAGACCGAATCCCGCCAGTCCCATCAGATCCCCGTAGGTGCCGGCCTTGTGCCTGCCCTGACCCCCTTCCGCCTGGCCTTCACTTGCCCACGACCCGTAGGGGCACCCCTTGTGGGTTCCCGTTCCCCCCGCCCGCATCGGTAACCGGTAAACCCCCGGACAATCCGTAGGGGCACCCCTTGTGGGTGCCCGGTATATCCCCACCAACCGGTAAGCAGCCGCGGCATCCGAAAGCGGGTCTCCCCGCTGCATCGATGCCACCCCGAAATGCGGGCTGCTCCCATGCAATGAAAATTCAGCCAATGCATGGGTCTCAGAGTACGCCCGAGGAGGTCCGCCATGGCCCGCCTACTCACGCCCTCGGCTCACGTCAGCCGAGGACCGGCGGACCAGGGGTATGAGTCAACGCTGCCGCCACACCGGCGCTGCCTTGCACAACGTCGCTCGTTCTATGTTGCTAACTGATCGTGTTGGAACTGTCGTCCTGACCTGCCAGAGGATGGCGGCTCAACGACGGGGACGCGGGTGCTTAGTGCTTCGTGGAACCCACTTCAGCAAATGTGCAGGCGAAAATGCCCGAAACCGGTTCAACCTGGCCATCGCTCGAAATCCAACCGCGCAAGTCGAATTCAAACATCTCCACCATGGATTTTGGCAGGGAAACAAATGATTACGACCTGCCGCAATGACATATCGCCTACGCGACGCTTCCCCAAACTGCAAGTCCGGCTCGTGGAAATTCCCTTGAACCCAGGCCTTCAATCTTGCAGATTCTGGTCTCACCGAACTGCTCGGTCCAACGCGGCGGCCTTGGCGGTGCGTGTTCTTGCCCGGGGACTGCAGCCCGGTCGGGAACGGGTGCAGCCCGCATGCCCCCTGTGATGCGTGCAACTATGGCTTTGATTCTCCATCCAGGCACACTCTTGCCACCAAGGCCGCCGCTTTGAACCGAACAACCCTCTCTCCTGCTAAATTCACACCCTCCAACGCAGTTCCGCTCTACATTCCCTTTACAAAAACGTGATTGTAACTAAAATACACCACGTGAGTGAGCAAACAGTGAACATAAGACGCCGTTTTGGTGAAATCTTGTGAATGTCGGGCCCGGGAACCTATAGTGGTGCAAAATGAATCGGGTTCGACGCAACACAAAGTCCCCTCCACGCAATAAAGCGACCATCGCAACTGCCCAAGCCCCCCACGTCAATGGAGAGTCCTAATGACTCAGGTCGAAGAACTGCAGCTTGAAGTCGAAACACTGCGCGACCGCCTTGCTCGCTTGAGCGAAGCCAGCCGCCGCATCACAGACAGCCTGGACCTTGAAAGCGTCCTGCAGGAAGTCCTGGACAGTGCGCGTCTGCTGACCAACGCCAGGTACGGCGTCTTCACGCTCCACGATGACCTGGGTGAACGTCCAACCTTCCTTACCTCCGGCCTGACACCGGACGCGGCACAGAAACTGTGGGACTGGCACGAAGGTATGGGGATCTACCAATATCTCCGCGGCATTCCGGAACCGCTGCGCCTGAAGGACTTTCTCGGGCATATGAAAATGCTCGGTCTCCCCGAATTCCAGCCGGCTATGCCTCTGAACATGCCTATGCCCTTTCTTGCCGCACCGATACACAACCTGGGCGAAATCGTGGGTCACTTTTTCCTAACAGACAAGGAAAAAGGAACCAAGTACTTCACCCCTGATGACGAAGAGACGCTGGTTATGTTCGCCTCTCAGGCCGCCCTGGCCATCGCCAACGCCAAACGTTTCCAGAACGAACAGATGGCCAGGGCCCGGCTGGAAACCTTAATCGACACGTCCCCCTTTGGTGTTGTTGTACTGGATGCGCAGACGGGAGGGTTGGTCTCCTACAACCGGGAGGCGGCAAGAATCGTGAAGACCCTGCAGCCGCCGGATACGAACTTCGAAACGCTTCTGGGCCTGGTGACCATCAGGCGGGCCGACGGGCGTGAGATTCCCTTTCCGGAGTTTCCCGTCGCCCAGGCCCTGAAAGCCAGCGAGACCGTCCGCGCCGAGGAAATCGAAATCAGTGGCCCCAAAGGCAACGCCGTCAGAGTCCTCGTCAACGCCACGCCCATCCACCTCGAGCAGAATGAGGAGCCAGAATCCTTGGTCGTGACCGTCCAGGACCTGGCCGCGCTTGAGGAAATAGACCAGCTCAAATCCGAGTTTTCAGCCATGATGAGCCATGAACTTCGCGTCCCCCTGTCCTCCATCAAAGGCTCGGCAGCAACTGTGCTGACCGCTCCCACGTCCTTCGGCTCGACCGAAATGCTGCAATTCTTCCGCATAATCGACCGCCAGGCCGACCACATGAGCGGCCTCATCAACGACCTCCTCGACGTCGCCCACATTGACGCAGGAACGCTTTCAATATCCCCTGAATCGGTCGCGCTTACCGAGCTGGTCGAGAACGCCAGGAGCACCTTTCTCAGCGGAGGCAGCAGGCATCGACTTCACTTCGAAATGGAACCGGACCTCCCCTGGGTCATGGCCGACCGGCGCCGTATCGCCCAGGTCCTTGATAACCTGCTTGCCAACGCGGCCGAAAACTCGCCCGAAACCTCAGCCATCCGCATTGGCGCAGCCCGCAAGGGTGTCCACGTCGCCGTAGCCGTTGCCGATGAGGGCGCAGGCTTGGCCGCCGACCTGCTGCCACGCCTCTTCAAAAAAGGCCCGCCGGGCGAACGCGGTCCCGGCCTCGGACTTGCCATCTGCAAAGGCCTTGTAGAGGCACACGGAGGTCGCATCTGGGCCGAAAGTGACGGGCCGGGCAAGGGAGCACAGTTCACCTTCACCCTCCCCGCCGCCGTCGAAGAAGGCGCCTACAACACGCCATCCCCGGATGCCCGAGCACCACTTTCCCAGCCCCACGCCCGACGCCATCGCACCCGTATCCTTGTAGTTGATGATGATCCCGTTTCCCTCAGATACGTCCGCGATATTCTGTCTAAGGCCGGTTTCGACCCCGTCGTAACCGCCGACCCCGGCGAAACCCTGCGCTTCGTCAAGGAAAGAAAGCCGCACCTGATTCTGCTCGACCTGATGCTGCCCGGAAGCAGTGGTATCGATCTGATGAACGAGATTCTCAACGTCGCAAACGTGCCCATCGTTTTCCTCTCTGCCTACAGCCAGGAAGACATAGTCGCCAGGGCCTTTGACCTGGGCGCCGCCGACTATGTCGTCAAGCCCTTCTCCCAAACTGAACTGCTGGCCAGGATCCGGGCCGCCCTGCGCAACCAGGAAGTCTTCCCTCCCTCGACCCCCTACCTGTTCAAAAACCTCGCCATCGACTACGCCGAACACGCCGTTACCCTCGCCGGCCGTCCCATCCGCTTGAAACCTCTGGAATACCGGCTGCTCGCCCATCTCTCAGCCAGCGCCGGCAGAACCCTGACCTACGACCATCTCATGCAGCATGTCTGGGGTCTGGCAGGCGCACTCGACCTGCGGCCACTTCGAACCGCAGTGAAAACCCTCCGCCGTAAACTGGGCGACGACGCTGCCAGGCCCGCCTACATCTTCACCGAACCACGCGTCGGCTACCGAATGGCCAGGAGCAACGACCGCTAGCGACTACCTTCCCATCCTCTTGATTCGTTCTCAGACCCCAAGACACTTCTCGCCGAGGCAAATGATTCCCTCTCCCAGAAAGATTGGTTGCCCAAACTGTTTGCTTTCCCCAACCGTTGTGCTATAATTGAGACGTCTTCGTGGCCCATCACGCATAGACAAAGACTGCAACACTTGGCCCCCTTGCCCTGTCCGGAGCGCACCTATGGCAGCTGTCCTCCAACAGGACAGCAAGGGGGCGTCTTTTCCCGAACGTGGCCGCTAAGTCCTTCCCACATCCTGGCCCTGACTCAGAGAGCCGGGTTTCCTCTCTCCTCTTCATTCTGACCCTCAAAAAACGTCGCAGTCATAGCCCACTGCCCACTGCCCACTGCCGTTCCGCGCCTTCCGCCCTCCCCAGTGCGGACGAGGTCCTTTGCTGATCCATGTCGAATGCCACATCTGTAACCATGCAGTCTGCCAAAAGTGCAAAAGGAAATTCGCTGGATTCCCTGTTTTCGTTTTCTCGACAAATGTGTCATAATGGACATGCCATAGCTACACGTTCAAAGGACGTACTGGATGGAGCATTATGCCCCCTTGCCCTGTGATGCGTGTAACTATGGCACCTACACTCCATTCAGTCAGCAAGGGGGCACCTCTTACCCCCAGATTGTACTGAAGCCCCGTTCGCCTATTCGGTCTGCCTGCCCGGCATTTTATCTGCACGCACCGGTCTGGTCAGGCCTTCTGTCTGCCCGGCAACCCTGGCGCAAGCTACTGTAGGGGCACCCCTTGTGGGTGCCCGGTCCCCCCGCCCGCATCGGCAACGGGGTAACCCTCGGACATCCTCTAGGGGCAGGCCTTGCGCCTGCCCAGCACCCCTGAAGATTGGCAAATAATTCTTTTACTGTCGCTGTACTCGTGAACCGGGATGGACCCACTGAGGGGTGGCAAAACGGGGAACATGCACATGCACGGACGAATGAACCTTTCCGCGCATATGCTCGCATGCGGTTCAAACAGTCTTCATTCTCTCAGGCACCACGTCCGGCGCCGGCTCAATCAAACACAAGCACCGACCTCGCCACCTTGCCCGCCTTCATGTCCGCGAATGCCTCATTGATCTCGTCCAGCGGCCGGTAACGTGATATCAGTTCGTCCAGCTTGATCTTGCCCTGCTTGTATAGATCCAGAATCCACAGGAAATCAACCCGCGGCCGCGCCGCCCCGTGAAAGGCCCCCATCAGCGTCCTGTCCTCCAGCAGATGCCAGCCCTCCACCGAAACATCCTGCCCTGTCGGTTGCACGCCCACCACGACCGCCGTGCCCGTCATCCGCACCGAATCGATCGCCTGCCTTACAATCGCCGGAAAACCCACCACCTCAAACGCATAGTCCGCACCCCCGCCCGTGATCTCGATGATCCGCTTTACCGGGTCCTCCTTGGCGCTGTTCACAAAATGCGTCGCCCCCATCTGCTCCGCCAGCTCCAGCTTGTAGTCCACAGTGTCCACCGCAATGATCTTCCCCGCCGAGGCCAGCACACCGCCCTGGATCACGTTCAGCCCCACGCCCCCGCAGCCAAATACCGCCATCGACGCACCGGTCTCCACCTGCGCCCTGTTCACCACCGCGCCGATCCCCGTGATCACGCCGCAGCTGATCAAACACGCCTGCTCCAGCTGCGTGTCGTCCGGCACCTTCACACACGCATCCGCCAGCGCCAGCGTCTGCTCCACGAAAGTCGGGCGAATATGATAGATCGGTTTCCCGTCCTGCTTATACCGGCTCATCGCCTCCATCCTGTGCGTCTCACACAGCGCCGGCCGCCCATTCGTACAGTTCCGGCAGCTCCCGCACATCGCATCCAATGAAAGAATAATCTTATCGCCCGGCGCGAAATCCCGCACGCCCTCTCCCACGGCCCGCACCACGCCGGCCCCCTCATGACCCAGCAGCCACGGCAGCCGCCGCGGCGTCCGGTGGTCCGTAACATAATGGTAGTCGCTGTGGCAAACCCCCGCCCCCACGATGTCCAACAACACCTCCCCAAAAGCCGGCTCCTCCAGCTCAACCTCCTTCACCGCCACTGGCGCGTGCGCCTCATACATAATCGCTGCCTTCATCGTAACTCTCCTTCAGAATCTACATTTCTGCCTTTAGCCCAGGAGTCAACCCTCGTGCCCGAAACCTACTACGAAATCCACAATGAGTAAAGCCAGCCAAATCGACCCCCACATCCTTGTAGGGGCACCCCTTGTGGGTGCCCCTTCCCC
>WTGY01000044.1:5204-17721 GCA_011523365.1 Caldilineaceae bacterium | reverse complement strand
GTGCGGGGCGGGCCGCGGTGGAGTATGTGATGCATGCGTGTGATCTGGCGATGGCGGGGCAGGCGGCGGCGGTGGTGACGGCGCCGCTGAACAAGGAGGCGATGCACCGGGCCGGTTTTTTGTATCCCGGGCATACGGAGCTGCTGGCGGAGCGCACGGGGGCGGAGCGGGTGTCGATGCTGCTGGTGGGGCCGACGCTGCGGGTGGTGCACGTGAGTACGCACGTTGCGCTGGAGGAGGCGATCCGGCGGGTCAGGCCGGCGCGGGTGCTGGAGGTGATCGAGCTGGCGCAGCGGTCATGCCGGATGCTGGGGATCGAGGCGCCGCGGATTGCGGTGGCGGGGCTGAATCCTCATGCGAGCGAGAACGGGTTGTTCGGGGTGCAGGAGGCGGAGCAGATCCAGCCGGCTATCGAGATGGCGCGGGCGCGAGGCTGGACGGTGTCGGACCCGCAGCCGCCGGATACGGTGTTTCTGCGTGCGACGCGGGGTGAGTTCGACATCATCGTGGCGATGTATCACGACCAGGGTCATATTCCGATGAAGTTGCTGGCGTTTGACAGCGGCGTGAACGTGAGTATTGGGTTGCCGATCCTGCGTACGTCTGTGGACCACGGGACGGCTTTTGATATCGCGGGGACGGGGCAGGCGAGCGAGGAGAGTATGCTGGCGGCGATAAGGGTGGCGGTGACGATGGTGAACAGCAGTGGTTAGTAGTCAGTAGTCGGTGGCGGCGCTTCCTCTGCAGGAAAATGGAACGGGAACTGACCGCGGTTTGGTTGCTGCGGGAGGTATACGAGAGTTCAGCCCCACTTTGGGCTGCGTCCGGGCTCGTCGAGGAGATTGACGCCGTCAGCCGGGATGTGTATGATTTGGAACAGTCCCCTCTCCACGACCGGGTGGGATCAGCCGCGGCGGCGCGTTGCGGGAATGCGCTATTCTCGCAGCAACGACTCGGGATACCGGATATGATGCGCATACACAGGAAGTGGGGTGTAATCGTAGCGGTTGTCGTGGTGTGCGCAGCGGGCGCCACGTTTGGCCAGGCGAACAACGCGGGCAGCTACATCAGTGAGTTGCGTCATACGCTTCGTCTGCGCCTGGGGCCCGACAATGTCGACGCCTACATCAGTCGGGGCAATGCCAAGGGCGAGCGCGGCCAATATGAGGAGGCCATCGCCGACTACGACCAGGCTCTCCAACTCCAGCCCGACAATGCCTTCGCCTACGACCATCGGGGCTTTGCCAAGATAGCGCTCGGTCGATTCGAGGAAGCTGTCGCCGACTATGACCAGGCTCTCCAACTGCGGCCCGACTTCGCTGCCGCCCGCCTCTATCGCGGCCTTGCAAAGTTTGTGCTTGAACAGTATGAGGAAGCTGTCGCCGACCTGGACCAGGCTCTGCAACTGTGGCCCGACGATGCCTTCGCCTACGTCATTCGAGGCGAGGCAAAGATCTGTCTAGGTCAATATGAGGAAGCTGTCGCCGACTTTAACCAGGCACTGCAACTCCAGCCTGACGATGTCGGCGCCTACCTTGGCCGGGCCAATGCCAGAACCTTCCTTGGCCAGTACGATGACGCCTTCGCCGACCTGGACCGGGCTCTGCATCTTGAGCCCGACAATGCCCGCGCCTACCTCGTTTTGGGCGGTGCCAAGACACGCCTTGGTCAATACGAAGACGCCTTGACCGACTATGACCGGGCTCTCCAACTCCATCCAGACTATCCCGCTGCCTACGTCGGTCTGGGCCATGCCAAGGCCCACCTCGGTGAATACGAGGATGCCATGGCCGACTATGACCAGGCTCTCCAGTTGCGGTCCGACTATGCCAGCGCCTACTATTTGCGGGGCCGTGCCAAGGTTGAGCTTGGTCAATACGAGGATGCCATCGCCGACTTTGACGAGACTATCCGACTCCGGCCTGAGAAGGCCAGCGGCTTTGTCAATCGGGGTATTGCCAAGGCCCACCTTGGTCAATACGAGGATGCCATCACCGACTATGACCAGGCACTCCAGCTCCAGCCCGGTCATGCCAGCGCCTTTCACAACCGGGTCCTTGCCAAGCTCAACGCCGGCCAAAACCGGAACCCCATGGCCGACTATGACCAGGCTCTCCAATTCCAGCCTGACTTCGCTGTCAGCTATTAGGGTTCGCCGGCTTATTCCTTGAGAAGGACGAAAACCGAGCAGTTCCTGGTTTGAAATCACGCCCATTTGCGTGTTCCGCATTGGGTATTTCGAATTGCGTAGAGTCAAGCAGGACTGGCGCGATTTCTTTGCGTAGCCGGTGCGATAAGTCCTGGTGTCGAGCGGGATTCTGTTCAGTTTTCGGGAATTGCAGGGACTGGTCCTACGAAGGACGAGGGGCTTAACGAAGCGCTCACAAGAGAGGCAACGACCAGGGCACCCACGAAGGGCACCCACAAGGGGTGCCCCTACAGTTTGAAGTGTATTCGAGGGACTTACTGGAAGGTGTCGAAGACGCGGCCGAGGCGGCGGATGCCTTCGTGGATTTCGGGGATGGGGTAGTGGGCGAAGCAGAGGCGGAGGCAGTGGTTGAGGGCGCCGACGCTGGAGCAGCGGGGGCCGGGGAGGAAGCCTACTTTGGCGTCGGCGGCGGCATCCAGGAGGGCGGTGGTGTTGAACTGGCCGGGGGTGGCTGCGGCGGTTGAGCGGTTGGCGGCGGCGAGGAAGTCGTCGGCGCAGGTGAGCCAGAAGAAGAAGCCGCCGGTGGGTACGGTCCAGGCGGCGCGGTCGCCGATGTGTTTGTGGAGGGCGGCGTCCATGGCCTCGACGCGCTTTTTGTAGGCGCGGCGGAGGCTGTCGAGATAATCCTGCTGCCCGCCACCCTCAAGGGCGACGCGCACCAGATTTGAGGTGAACTGGTTGAGGCCGCCGCCGCTGTCGACGAGGCCGCTGTCGGCGAATTGACGCGCCTGCTGCTCCGATGTCTGCACCCATCCCAGGCGCAGGCCGGGCGCGAGGATCTTCGAGAAGGAGCCGAGGGAGAGCACTCTGCCGCTGTCTGCATAGGCGGCGAAGGGAGCCGGGGGCGGCGAACCGAAGTCGAGGAGATGGTAGACCTCGTCGGCGACGATCTGGAAGTCATGCTGCTCTGCCAGGGCCAGCAGCTGCTGACGGCGGCTGTGGGAGAGCGTGCGGCCGGTGGGGTTCTGGTAGGTGGGGATGGTGTAGAGAAGGACGGGGCGGTGGCGGGTCAGTGCATCTTCGACGGCAGGCAGCACAAGGCCGTGCTCGTCGGTGGGGATGGGGACGGCGTTGAGCCGGTGATCCTCCTGGAGGATGCGGAGGGCGAGGAAGTAGCTTGGCTCTTCGACGAAGACGGTGTCGCCGGGGCGGGTGAAGAGGGTGCAGACCAGGTTGAGGGCCTGCGAGGCGCCGGCGGTGATCATGAGCTGCTGGGGCTGGACAGGGGCGCCGTAGCCGCGGCTGAGGAATTCGGCGAGCGCCCAGCGGAAGCGGCCGTCGCCCTGCGGGAAACCGTAGTTGAGCAGCTCGGTGTCGCCTTCGGCGAAGCGTTCGGCGGCGACTTCGCTCATGAGGGCGTGGGGCAGGAGCGCGAAGTCGGGCTGGCCGATGCCGAAGTTGATGCTGTCTGCGCTGCGGTCGACCTGGGTGGAGCGGTCGTACATGGGGGTGGGACGCGGATGAACAGGATTGGTGGTCATTTGTTCAATTCTGGCAATAGTTTAGTCATGTTCTGTGTTCGTGCTGAGTGGGGTCTGCCTGGAGTCGGAATGACGGAATGTACGGTGAGGATTTCTGTAGCGAGCTCTTGATGGTCATAGCGGTGTAGGTTGGGTCCAATTGGGCGTTGCTACGCCTGCCTTGCCTGCGCCGGCACATACTCGGGACGTGTCATGACGCGGGGGAAGTTCTGGTCGCCGCGGGTCGCCAAGGTCGAATCGGCCACACACTGGCTGCGGCGCGAGGTTGTAGGAGGGGGGGGCGTTGCGGGGGCTCCGCCCCCGCACAAGGGAGGCCGCTTGCGGCCGACCGCCCAACTGCAGTGGTCAGTAGTCAGTGGTCGGTGAAAGAAGCGATTGATAGATGATAGGCTTGAACAGGAGAGAGAGATTTTTCGCCGTGCTGGACTGTGGTCGTCATTTGGCAAGGACTTTGCAGTCGTTCTTTCAGACAGATCTTACAGGGGGTTGTGGGTAGTAACTTATTGTCCCATGAAGGTGGCGGTTGTGCCCAACACTTCGTCATCGTACTTGAGGTCTACGGAGCGGACGATGGTCCATTCGCCATGAAGGCCCTCCGGGGTGACGGCAACCGGGAAGTGCTCCTGGCCGCGCACGACAGTGACGACGGTTGCGCCGTTCGCCTCCTGAATGGCGGTCGTGGGGACGAGCCAGAGGTCATCTTCCGGTTCGTTTTTCAGGGTCGCTACGGCTGACATTCCCGGAAGTACCGAATCCAGTGCGCTGTCGAGAAGTCGAATGGTGACCGGATAGTTGATAGCACCACTTTGGATCTCGTTGAACGGATCGATGCGGCTGATCTCGCCGGCAAAGGTTTGGTCGGGAAAGGCGTCGATGACGATGTCCACGGGACGGCCTCTTTCGATCCTGGGAATGTCGACTTCAGCCACCTGTACGGTCAGCTCGAGGCGGCTGGGGTCGGCAAGCGTGGCGACTACGGTACCCGACGAGACTTTCGTTCCCGGGGCGGCATCGAGGGCCAGAACGGAGCCGGTGATGGGGGCGACCATCTGGGCGGCGGCCAGGTCTTGCAGTGCTTTCTGCTGGTCCAGCTCTGCTTGGGCGACGTTCAGTTTGCCCAGTTCCAACTCGATTTCGTCGGCGCTGGTCAGCAGCTGTCTGAGTCTGAGTTGGGAGGAGGCGAGGTCGATGCGGGCCTGCTCGGCTGCGCGCTGCAAGTCTTCCTGGTGCAGAGACAGAAGGAGGTCACCGGCGTTGACGGTGTCGCCGACTTCGACGCGTACCTCTTTGACGAAGCCGTCGACGTGTGCGACTACCTGGGCTTCGTTGATGAGGTTGATGTTGCCGGCGGCCTTCAGCTGGCCGATGGAGGCGTCCGCGGGCCGGATGCGGGTGGTTTCTGCGCTCCCTTCCAGTGCGGAGAGATTTCCGGCCTGGGCCGGAGCCGAGGCCTGAAAGAGACGAAGATAGACGGTAACGGCAGCGGCCACAACGATGAGAGCAGTTGCAATGATCAAGAGATGCCTGCGGTTCATTGGGGTGCTCCTATTGATCGAAAGCGTATGGCAGACTGCTGCATAGGGGCCGGGTCATGGGCAAGTGAGCTCGCATTGCAAGGCGCGGGCCCTGAGACTTGCAGGCGCGTCGCGCTGGGCACGGATGGGGCTGCCTTGCCGTCACTCATGGCGCAGGGCCTCGATGGGGTCCAGCCGGGTGGCGCGTATTGCCGGGTAGAGACCGAAGAGAAGGCCGCAGGCGGCGCTGACGCTGACGGCGGCGGCCAGAGAGCCGGGCTCGATGAGGACGACCAGAGGGAAGTCCGGGGTTGAGAAACTCTCGACGACTTCTGCGAGGCCGAAGCTGATGGCGATCCCAATGAGGCCGCCAACGAGAGTCAACATGAGCGCTTCGGCCAGGAATTGAAGGAGTATATCGCGGTTGTGTGCGCCGACGGCTTTGCGCAAGCCGATTTCTCTGGTGCGTTCGGTTACGGAGACGAGCATGATGTTCATAATGCCGATGCCGCCGACGAGGAGGCTGATGGCGCCGATGCCAGCGAGGAAGGCGGTCAGGGTGGCGGCAACGGAGTTGACCCTTTCGAGCAGCCAGGCCTGGTTGTCGATGGTGAAGTCGTTGGCCTCGTCTGCGGTGAGGGCACGGCGCAGGCGCAGGGTCTGTTCGATCTGCCTGGCGGCGGCGTTCGCGCGTTCGATGCTTGCGGCGTTGACGTGAATCTCGCTGACGGTGTATTCACCGCGATGGCGGTGGGCGGTGAAAGAGGGCCGCAGGCGATCCTGCGCCACTGCTAAAGGGATGATTGCACTGCCGTCCAAGTTGCCGAACCTGCCCCAGCCTTGTCTCTTGAGGACGCCAACGACGGTATAGGGCTGGCGATCGATGCGCAGGCTTTGTCCGACTGCGTCGGTTCCCGCCAACAGCCTTTGGACCACATCTGCGCCGATGACAACGGATTTTGTACTTTGCGCGATTTCGGTCTCGGTGAGAAAGCGTCCCTGGGCCAGTTCCAGACTGTGAATCTCGGCGTAGGCGGCGGTCGTTCCCACTACCTCGAGGAAACCGGTGTTATTGCCAGCCCCCGGAAAAATATATTGTCTGTAGAGAGGGACGGCCTGGACTATATCGGGATGGAGGGAGCGGTCGGAAAGGGCGGCCACGTCGGCCATCGTGAGCGGCCGATCGGATGTCCTAATTTCGTCGAACATCGAGCCGGATTGGACGAGGAGAAGGGTAAGGCCCTCGCTGCCGATCTGTTGCATGATGTCGGCCGACGCGCCACGGCCGATGCCCAAGGTGGTGAGAACGGAGGCCACGCCGATGATGACGCCCAACATTGTGAGGATGGAGCGTAGTTTGCGCACGGCGATGTTTTCGACAGCAAGGGGAAAGTATCTCAGCAGCCTCACCTCGGGTCTCCTCCGGCCTGGTTGCTGGCAGTCATGTGAGATTGTTTATTCACGGCGCTACCGGGGCTGGTCGACGCTCGTCGGAAATGACGGCACCGTCGCGCAGGGTGATAATGCGCCGGGCCCTGGCCGCGATCTCGCGATCGTGGGTGACGACCACCAGTGTCAGTCCTTCAAGGTGTCGCTGCTCGAAGAGAGTCATGACCTCTTCTCCGGTTTGCGTATCGATTGCGCCGGTTGGCTCGTCGGCGAGGAGGAGGGAGGGGCTGTTGACGAGGGCGCGGGCGATGGCCACTCTCTGGCGCTGTCCTCCTGACAGCTCTTCCGGTCTGTGGTCGGCTCGATCGGCCAGGCCAACTCGGGCCAGGGCGTCCAGAGCGCGGCGGCGCGACTCTTTGCGGGAGACGCCGGCATAGAAGAGGGGCAGCTCCGCCTGACGGCGGGCGGTGGCACGCGCCAGCAGGTTGAACTCCTGGAAGACGAATCCGATCTCCTTGTTCCTCAGGGTCGTGCGCTGTCTGTCGGTCAGTTCGCCGGCGTCCTGCTGGCGGATGCGATATGTACCCTCGGTGGGCCGGTCGAGCAGGCCGAGGATATTGAGAAGGGTGCTCTTGCCGGAGCCGCTGGTGCCTACGATCGCTACGTATTCACCCGGTTCGATGGTTAGAGAGACGTTTTTGAGCGCATGCAGGGCGGTGCGGCCGATGTTGTAGGTCCTGGTCAGGTTGCGAATTTCGATGAGGGGCGACAGGACGGTCATGGGCCGAGGCTCTATGTTATTGCCGCGATACAGCGCAGGTGAAGGGCAGGCTTGGGGGCAGCGGATGGCTGCGGCGGATCCGGGGGGTATTCAATATTTCCTTTTGTTGACCTATACGAAGGAAACAGTGGAGAGTTTCGCGCCGATTTTCAGACGGGGAAGAGGCTGGCCGAGCAGGTGGGAAGGGAGGTTTGCCCGGGGAGGGAACGGGCTGTCCGGCAGGCAGTTCCAGATGCTGGTAGGGGCTTTTGAAGGGGCGCGAGAACCCGATGGCAGCCTTGAGTCACAGCCGTCACTTAACCGTTGAAAAGACGCCAGCGGTAGATGGCCGGCAAACCCCCAGGGTTCGCCGGTGTCATTGGCCGCTAAGCTGTGGATACTGGTCGCTGCGGATCAGATGTTTTCATCGAGCAGCTTTATGCGTTTGCTGCCGATGATGGAGATCGACTCGCGGTCGAGAAGTTTGATGCGTTTGCGGCCGATTTCGATCAGGCCGCGCGCTTTGAGGTCGTTGAGGACCTGTGTGGCGGTTTCGCGGTAGGTGCCGATGCTTTCGGCCAGGTCCTGGTGGGTGAGGCCGGTTACTTCGTCGGACTGCTGCTCGTCGGAGAGGCGCAGGAGCAGGTTGGCCAGGCGGGCGGGGATGCCTTTGAAAGCCATGTTTTCAAGGCTCTCTTCGGCCTCCTGCAGGCGCTTGCCGGTGATCTCGAGGATGCGGAGGGCGACCTGGGGCTTGCCGAGGATAAGCCGTTCGAGGTCGTTGCGGCTCATGACGCAGATGAGGCAGTCATTGATGGCTTCGGCAAAGGTGTTGTGCATCTTGGTGCCGAGCAGGGCCATTTCGCCGAAGAGTGTGTGGGGGCCGAGGGTTGTGATGACGAGTTTTTTGCCTTCAGGGCTGATGCGATAGAGTTGCACGCGGCCTTCCTTGAGGATGAAAAGGACTTCACCCGGCTCCTCGGGGCGGTAGAAGACCCGTCCTTTGCGCACGGTGCTCATCGTGGTAATGCGGTTCAGCTCTTCCATTTCTCTGGATGTCAGGTCCTGAAAGACCATCAGTTCAGAGAGAAACTTCATCTTTTCCGCCGGTTGCAGCGCGGCGGACATTTTCATGATCGTCATGTTGGGTTTCTCCTGGCCCGCCGCGGGTTTGGATTGGTCGGCGGCCTCGGTTCCTCGCTCTCAGCTTTTGGCCCATCTTCATTATACGCGTCGGGGCGAAATTATCAACCTTTTTTGGCGCTCTCATGTCCGATTTGTTAGAATGCGGGCATGAATTTGCGCTTTCCCCGGCAGTCTATTCGTTACTCCGTTTCAAATGCGCCCCTCGCAAACAGGGGCGCATTTCGTACCGGCGTCCAAGGCAGGAGAGTACGCGGCTCAGCGTCGTCGCGTCGTTCGATCCGGTCTTACGGCGGCCTCAGCATCCTATCCATTCTGGTGCCGATAGTGATTCTGATGTCTTGGAATCGTGTTGCGATGCCGGAGCCGGCGGCGCTCGAAGGGACGGTGGCCCTGGAAGCACCGGCAGCGGGTGAGAGTGCCGAATTGACGCGGGACAACCGGGCATTGTCGGTGCGCTCCAACACCGTTAGCCCCGAACGCGCTGCACCCTCCGGGCCTGCGGTAGGAGCAGAGGCTGCGAGGGGCGGGCAGTCGAGTGTGACGCCGGTGGCGACGGCCACGCCGCCACCGGCGGGCCTTCAGGGACAGATCGTCGGCGGCGAGAAGGCGGCACCGGGGGCCTGGCCGTGGATGGTCGCGATCCAGGCCTTCACCGAGCCCGGTTACCACACCTTTTGCGGGGCGTCTCTTGTGGCGCCGAGCTGGGCGCTGACGGCGGCCCACTGCGTCGTGAACGCGTCGCCGGACGATATTGTGGCGACGGTTGGCCCTCACAGGCTGGACAGCGGGCAGGGGCAGAAGAGGTCGGTTGACCGTATTGTCGTGCATCCTCGCTACGGATTCGACTTTGCCCACGACTTCGCTCACGACCTGGCGCTGCTGCATCTGACAGAGCCGGCGGACGCCGAGCTGGTCACGCTGCTGGGGGCAGACAGCCTGGCGCTGGCCGGGCCGGGCACGCTGGGGACGGTGATAGGCTGGGGGGCGCTTTCGGAGGACGGCAGTGCAGGTCTGGTGTCCTATGACCTGCAGCAGGTGGAGCTCCCGATCGTGTCGGAGGAGGAGTGCACGAGCTCGATGGGCAGGATGATCACGGAGAACATGCTGTGCGCCGGTTTCAAGGAGGGGGGCAAGGACGCGTGCCACGGTGACAGCGGCGGCCCGCTGGTGGTGCCGGACGGCGAGGGCGGCTGGCAGCTGGCCGGGCTGGTGAGCTTTGGCATCGGCTGTGCGCGGCCGGCGTTTTACGGCGTGTATACGCGTGTGAGCCAGTACCACGACTGGATATTGGCGCAGATCATCCTGGAGGAGACGGCCGAGGAGCGTGAGGAGTTTGAGATCATGCTGCCGGCAGTGCACAGCGGCGCGTCCGTTCTGATGCTGCCGGCGGTTCGTCACGGGCCGGAGGAGCAGCCGAAGTCGCTTGTGTCGCCGAAACCGCCGCCGATTCCCGATGGATGGATACGGCAGGTGCAGGTGCCGATTCTGATGTATCACTATGTAAGCGTGCCGCCGGCGGGGTCGGATGTGTACCGGCGGGATCTGTCGGTATCGCCGGAGCTGTTCCGGAGCCACCTGCAGGCGCTGGCCGATGGCGGGTATACGCCGATCAGTATGTATGATCTGGTGGGTCATCTGAACCAGGGTACGCCGCTGCCGGAGAAGCCGGTGATTCTCACGTTTGACGACGGGTACCGCGACAATTACGAGAACGCGTTTCCGTTGTTGAGGGAGTTCGGCATGACGGGGATGTTTTTCGTGGTATCGGACTACATGGACGAGGGGAACCCGCTCTATCTGTCGTGGGATATGGCGCGGGAGATGAAGGAGGCGGGGATGTTCATTGAGTCGCACGGGCGTAATCATGCGAGTTTGCGGAATCGGAACGATGACTACCTGGTGTGGCAGGCGCTGGGGAGCGCGGAGACGATTGAGCATGAGCTTGGGGTGCGGCCGCGTTTTATTACTTATCCTTTTGGGCATTATGACAGTAATACGATCCGGATTTTTGAGAGTGCGGGTTTCTGGGGCGGCGTGACGATCATCGCGGGGGCTACGCATTCGACTGATGATCTTTTTCAGTTGCGGCGGGTGCGGGTGCGGGGGACGACGAGTGCGGGGGAGTTGGTGAGGTTGTTGGAGGTGGAGTGGTGAGGGGCAGTTTTTAGTAGGTAGTTTTTAGTTTTTAGTGGGCGGGTGAGTGCCGGGTTTGATTGATGTTTCTGGGTTGAATGTTGTGGCAAGTAAGAACGATCGATCCGCGAAGTTACGCGAAGGGGCGCGAAGAAACACCAAAGGCGTGTCGGGATTTCTTTGCGTGGCTGCGCGGATCGGTCGGTCTTCGATTTCGCAATTGGCTGTATTGACTAACGTATATTGAAGTGCCAGCAGCCGAAGCTGTCGATACCGACAGTCTCTTCGAGTTCCGCCATCATGGCCTCGTAACTTTCGGCTGTGCGGAAGTGGTAGCCGGTGGCGAGCGCGTGGCAGGTGTCGAGGCAGACGCCGGCGCGCTCTTTTTCCTCGACCAATTCGACGATGCGGGCAGCGTGAAGGTGGGGTATGAGATCAACTTCACGCGCTTTTTCTACTGGCCGCAGCCGATGTGTGGGCTGGAGGAGATTTGGGGTGATATGCGGGCGCTGAAGCAGCAGGCGGGGAGATTGTTGGGGGAGATTATCGGTGGGGCGCCTCCACACACCTTCAAGAGAGCAGATTAGACAGATTCGATCGTTTATGGCAAATTTTCATCTATTGAAAGAGAGTTAGGCAGGAATGTATGAGGCGCCAGTTCGCCTTAACTCTGGTGACCGGCCATTGTCGATGCACATTCGCTGCAACATGAGACGAAGGAGCGACCGGCGAACAATATGGGCCTGGACGCAGTAACTGCGTCTAGGGGACCCAGACACACCGCCGGCATTTTGGCACAACTCCGGTCGCTGATCGGGAAGGCAGGGGGCGAGTTCATGCCAGTAGAAGTGCAGGACGTGCTGAAGATCAACATCGTCTTTGTTGGGATCGGCGTCCTTAACGACCCAGGGAAAGTAGCCGCATTTTCGGACGCGGTTGGCGCCGAGGTTCTCAGGGCAGGAGAAGAGATTGGGCTTGTGGGCGGAATTTCTCCAGCCGCTGCCGCGGTTGGGCAAAGGCTGGCACTGCAACGCGACAGAATCAGTATAGGATCGTCGCCTGACAGAACCGCGATAGAGCGCGAGTTTCCATTGGAAAGCGACTTGCAGCGGTTGGCGGACGTCGCGGACGAGGCCTTGCGGAGCAGAGAGGGGGAGGAGTTCCCCAGAGCCGTCGGGTACAATCTTGAGATGGTATACGACCAGGACTCGGGATTTCCCGCGTTTCAGTATATCGGGAAGCGACTGTTTCGTGAAGACACTTTCGCTCCGGAGGGATGGGAATTGGCAGGCGGCGCGGGCAGGCTCGTTTTTGGTTCGGCTGCCGGACGTTGGACCGTTCAGATTGAGCCGCGTTTAGGCGATGCGAGTTCATCGCGGGTGTACTTGAACCTGAACTTCCATATAGAAGGGCAGAAATTGCCGGATCGGGCGGAGATGCTGCGGACCTTTCAGCATGTATGGTCGCAATCGCACGACTTTGCGCAGCGCCTGGACGAAGGGGGGGCGTCATGACGAGCGCAACGGCTACGCGCGGGGGAAACCCGCCCGACCCCATACTCAGAGAAGGACTTCACGTTACAGAGAGTCCAACAGCGTTCTGGATTTCGTTCGACCGAGGACGGCCGTACGGCGGAGCGTTCCTGCCTGAGCGGGACCATTGGGCAGGCGCCGTCAGCGGGGAGAACCCGATGCCGGCCGGTGCCGGGATCATTGTACGGGAGTCGTTCCGGGAAGGGGGAAACTCGCCTGTTCTCATCCTCATGGAGGGACGCCACGTTACGGAGAATCCAACAGCGTTCTGGATTTCGTTCGACCGAGGACAGTTGCGCGGCGGAGCGTTCCTGCCTGAGCGGGACCATTGGGCAGGCGCCGTCAGCGGGGAG
>WTGY01000044.1:0-5104 GCA_011523365.1 Caldilineaceae bacterium | reverse complement strand
AACCCGATGCCGGCCGGTGCCGGGGTTATTGTGCAGGAGTCGTTCTGGGACAACGTTGAACCACCGCAACGATTCGAGAATGCGGCATCCGAGAATGCCACCGATTCACTTGTTTGGGGAACGCTCGCCCCGGGGCACACTGCCTGGTCGGTTTCGCCGCTTGTCGGCGAAAGCCTGTATGGTCTTGCCTTTGGCATAGACCCATCGGGCATTCTTGCGCGCCTGGACGAATTCCGGGCGCTGGAAGACGGGTGGCATGACGGTTATGGAAGCGCGCCGAGTACGCAGGGGCTGGACTGGCTGGGGCAACAGGCGGCGCGCAATCTTGGCGGTGCCCCCGCCCCGTACATTTACCCGACGCCCGAAGGGGGCGTGCAGTTTGAGTGGGACATCGGCTCCTTCAGGCCCAGTTTAGAGATCGATTTGGAAACACGTGTCGGCGATTGGCATTGTCTAGATTTGGACGCGGACGAAGCGGACGAACGCGAGTTGCAGTTAGAGCGCCTTCAAGATTGGCAATGGCTTGCAGAGCAGTTGCTTCTTTTGCAGGGCGGAGCAACGTGAACCGCGATGCACTCCTTTTTCGACAGATCCATCCCAACTTCATTGACAGAGGGGGACGCGTCACCTCGCAGGCATTCAAGCCTAGCCCCAAAGACAACAGCCGACTTTCGGTTTACGACGGCGACCAGATAACCGCTGAAGAATCGTGGCGCCACTACGTCCATGAGCTGGGCTACGCGTCCACAGGGGTGATGGCGGTAACGGTAGCCGAGTGTCACGACCACGATCTACGCCCCGAGCACGACCCCGATCCATTCCCCGAGCACGCCGTCATTGACTTTGGCGGTCTAAGCAAGAAGTGCATAAGAAGCACGGCAAAGAAACTGGCGGCGTGCGCCAACGGGCGCGGCTGGCAATATGGGCCGGTCGGCTAGTCTTCCGCCCTACCCCGCTTACACGGCGTCCGGCGTTGGCTGGCTGGGGGATGTGGCTGCGCATTGGGGAATGCGGCCAGGGGACGTCGTCTAGGCGGACGGCGACTAGGCGGGAACGAAATCGGCTTCCCCCGCTGCGTCTGAAGCCGTTGCGGGCGCGTGCGGCGATCGGGACCGATAATCGGGCCCTGGAGCAGGGGGGGAGGGGTAATTGGAGTGGGCAACGGGTCGCAGATTGAGCTCACCTTGAAATCATGCAGGATAGATTGGCTCCAACTGACGTTTGGGACAGTTCAGTTTCCGGTAGAGGGACAACCCCCAACCAATCCGCGGCCGAAAATGAGCGATGAGGTGAAGACTCTTGTCTATTGCTACCCAGGGGAAACGAGAGCATGACCGAGACGATTGCCCGGGCGGTTGAGCAAATCAGGAGTACTGGACTCTTGCGCAGTCTGGACGAATCCGCCACCAAACAGGGGGTGGTACTGAGACTGCTGTACCTTGCCGGATGGAATACCTTCGACGTTTCGGAGGTTGTCCCAGAGTACACGGTTGGAAACCGCCGTGTAGACTTTGCGCTCCGGCCAGGTACAGCCAATGCCGTATTCATCGAGGTCAAACGGCCCGGGGAAAACCTGGAGAGCCACCAGCAGCAGCTATTGGAGTATTGTTTTCAGGAAGGAACCGAACTGGCTGCGCTGACCAACGGGCGGACATGGTGGCTCTATCTGCCTTTGCAGCGGGGGAATTGGGACCAGAGACGGTTTCTGACCATTGACCTCGAGTCCCAAGACCCCGCCATTATTGAACAACGGTTCATGGACTACCTATCCCAGGAAAAGGTGATTAGCGGCCGAGCGGTGAGCGACGCTGAGAATTCGGTGCGGTCGCAGCAGCGAGCAGAGATTATCGACAAGACCATCATCGAAGCCTGGAACCAAATCGTCGAAACGCCCGATGAGATTCTGGTTGACTTAATCTCGGAGACTACTAAGCGCATTTGCGGGATGAAGCCTGAACCGGAGTTGGTTAAGCGGTTTCTCTCACGGCGCGTCGGTCCCCGGCTGGTGCTAAATCAGGACGTTAAGGTTTCTGCAGCGAAGCAGACGCGCAGGGGAGGGCAGGGCTCCACGCTTCCGATCACTCTGGATCCGCAGGACGCCTCAGACTTCCTGGACACTTTGCTACGCACTAAGGAGGCGTGGATTGAAGAGTCCCACAGCGACGGCCGCAGGGAGCTTCGCCGTTGGGACGCCCACGCATGCAGCGGTCGTCAAATGTGAAGGGCAATCTCAGAAGCAAGACGCGTTATCGACAGGGCATGTGGCAGGAGTTAGGGATCGTCAGCCTACGAGTGAGCATTGAACGTCCGATAAGCGAAGACGCATCATGATTCCATATGCTAATGTAAGTAACAGGAGGGGGGCGCCTCTATCGATGCGTAACGATGCCGATGCGTGCGTTAGGCCAGAAGGTGACAGCATAATGGAAGACATCGCGATTCTTGAAAGGAAATTCGTTGAAAAGAAGGCGGCAGAGTACCGCAGTAGAGGCTATGAAGTCGAGGAAAACTGCCAGCTGGATTTCCTGCCCGGCTACCGTGCTGACCTGGTCGTGCGTAAAAGTGAGGAGACCCGAGTGATTGAAGTCAAGTCCAGGACTTCGTTGGCAAGGTTACCCAGAATGACAGAGCTGGCGGAAATTTTGTATGAAAAGCCTGGCTGGAGCTATGACCTGTTGCTCGTAGGCGAACCTGAGAAACTGGAAGCTCCTGAGGGTTCGCAGCCTTTTGCGGAGGAGGAGATCCGCCGGCGACTTGCCGAGGCGGCAGTGGTTCTTGAGAAGGGTTCGGGCGAAGCCGCCTACCTGTTGGTCTGGTCGGCTTGTGAGGCCGCCATCCGGAATCTGATCGAGACCGCGGAGATTTCCATCACGCGCGTTACGACGGCGTCATATGTCCTCGACATGGCGGTCATGCACGGCATCATTTCGCGCGAGGATCACGACTATCTGACCGACATGATGAAATATAGGAACGCAATTGCTCATGGTTTTGATGTCAACGGATTCAGCGACAAAAAGGTGACTGAGTTGATCGAGGTTGTTGTGCGGCTGCTGGATTCGGAGGCTGAGTTGGTGTGAAGCCGGGCGCGAGGCGTTTCGGAGCGGCGTAGTTCTCGCGCTGTTGAGGTTTCGCGGCCTTAACTTTAGTAGGGCACCCCACTATTCAAGCAAGTTTCATCATGGTTGTCATCCTTGCCGCGCGGTGAATTCGGCGGCGTTTAACTTCGCGCGCGGGAAAGAAGGGCAGGGCGAGAGCGGCTATATTAACGGTAGCTTTTAATATGGCCGGAAACTGTCTCCACATTAACGGTAGCCTTTAATATGGAAGCATAAGTGTGGTATAGGGCCAGTTGGAAGGGCCAGCTCCTAGATTTGAAGGTAGTCAAGTTTGCACAACAGGCAGTTGAGATGTATGCGGAGAGTATGTGCAGTCAACTTGCTGTAAAGGTGTGAATATTGTCTACCGACTGCCGTGGTCGAACCGGGCTTCGTCATTCTGTGCGTCGAGCGTCCTTGGTTGGTCGAGATTGATGCCCGGGCGGGGGTGGACGCCGCGCACGGTCACCAGCCGGAAGGGCGGCGGCTCGGACGGTTCGCGACGTTTCAGAGCGTCATCCAACGTTTTGGCGATAAAGGCGCTGACGCTGATGCCACGGGCTGCGGCTGCGCGACGCACCTATTTTGCAAGCTGATCGTCGAGGGAGATAGTAGTCCTCATGATGCTTTAGCATAACACTACTTCATCGTTGACACTTTAGGAAGGCCGTTCAGAATGCAACAGGAATGGAACGACTGCAGGCCTGTTCTGTATGCTTCTCGCATGAGTCCTGTGAGGAACAAGACCGATCGATCTGCGAAGTCACGCGAAGCGTCGCGAAGGACACGAAAGGGGTACCGAATCCTCTTTAAGCAGCTGCGCGGCCCGGCGCAGGTCAGCCGGACTCTGTTGCTGGGAGTCGCTGTTCAGACAAACGTCAACGAGTCCTAAACTTCCTGCTCAGGAGGGGGTGGGCTTGACGTGGGCCTTCAGCCAGTTGCGGACTCTGTCGAATCGGTCTCGTCTGTCTACAAGTATGTTTCTGATAAACCGGTTGGCTTCATCGGCATCGCAATCGATAAAGTACCCGTTGGACCTCAAGAAGGAGTCGGCGGCAAAGAAGGCTGTACGCTTGTTTCCGTCAAGGAAGGGATGGTTTGTAGCGAGGCTTTCAAGGAGAGCGGCTGCTTCTTCGAAGAGATCGTTATAGTACCCCGATCGAAAACGCCCCAAAGCGGATTCCAAGGCGTGTTTATCCAAGATACCCGACGTTCCTCCAAAGCGGTCGATGGCTAAGTCATGAATCTCGACAACTTGCTCGACCGTCAGGTAAACGCGGCTCACTGGGCCAGCAGCTTACCCAGTCTGTGGTTGCGCTCCATGCTTTCACGAGCATGCCGTCTGACCTCGGAATCAGAGGCGTTCTTGCCGCGCACCAGTTCCTGCTCATTGGGGCTGGGCTTTGGCGCGGGGGTGTTGTGGGGATTTGCCTTTGGCGCTTTCTTGTCATGCGATTTGATCATGGTCTCCCCCTGGGCGTGACAGGCTCCTGCACTTTAACCGCCATGCGAACCGGCAGTGGGGCGCGCTTGTTAACCTTCCGAACTGTCGGGCTTGTGTACTGCAATATAGCGAGGGAACATTGAATTGTCAAGGTATACGCCAAGTGCGTGGGTCCCGGATTTGGGGTTGTCCTGAGAAGCTGGCGGCGGATGATGGAATGGTTCCCCAGAGGTGGGCAGGCACAAGGCCGGCACCTACGGGGAGTTGATGGGGCTGGCGGGACGTGGTTTGGCGAAGTTCTTTCGATTGGGCGCTTGGCGCCAATGTCGACGCCGGGCCGACGAGGCATGTTGTTGAAGGGGGGCGTTGCGGGGGGAGTCCCCCCGCACAAGGGAGGCCGCTAGCGGCCGACCGCCCAAAAGACGAGAAGAGAGTGAAGAGGAGAGAGGAGAGAGAAACACCAAAGCTCGTCTCTCTCAGGGTGTGAGATCAGGTGCCGGTGGGGCGAGTGCGTGGGTCCCGGATTTGGGGTTGTCCTGAGAAGCTGGCGGCGGATGATGGA
>WTGY01000136.1 GCA_011523365.1 Caldilineaceae bacterium | reverse complement strand
CAAGAGCAATCGCACATTGGCTCTTTTTCGGTACACAGGCTTAGTAGTTACGTTGAAACAGACTGAAAACTGCAGGCATGTTCGGGCCTGTAGAACTTAACACGCCCGCATCCCAGGCGAGGAAGAAAAAATGATTGCCTGCACTAGTCAGCATCCCTACACTACCGTATCCTAACCCGAACAGCACTCCTTCCTGCCACGACAGTTCTTCGCCCTGCTTGAAGAGTTTTACTTCGGTGGCAACAAAAAGGAGGATAAGCCACTGGATGCCTTCTGTGAACAGGCCCTTAATAGCCAGGCTTGCGGTCCAGTAGGGAAAATTTCCCCAATCGGGATTAGAGTATGAAAACCTGAGAAGGTA
This sequence comes from Caldilineaceae bacterium, assembly GCA_011523365.1. Taxonomy (GTDB): domain Bacteria; phylum Chloroflexota; class Anaerolineae; order Caldilineales; family Caldilineaceae; genus Bin5. Next base: position 3,327 of record WTGY01000136.1, on the reverse strand, counting down.
CGGAAGAAGCTGGCCCACAGGTATTATCACAATGTGAACCAAAATATAAGCACCGAGTGCAAAGGGTAATACTTTCCAAGACGAGCGAGTGAGACTTTGCCAGACGATTGTAACGACAACGGGGAACGCGAGCGTCAGTAAGAGCTTCGCTGCGAGAGTATCCATGTAACTTGTCTCGATTTCAAGCCTGCCAAAATCTGGTAGGCTTGTCTAATTGAGGGGGACTACTTCGACTCTGTGCCTATCATGTCGAAAAATGGCGTTACCCACACTGACGTTGCCATGTAAGCCAGGAAGCAGGCTATGGTCACGGTCCCGAAGAGGAGAGCAGAGAGCGCGAACGTGAGGGCTGATGTTAAGTTGATCGTGAACCTTCTCGACTTGGGCTTTATCAAGTCTACCTTATCCAGCCATTTGGGAAGAAGGTACTTGAAGAAGAAGGCTGTCCAAATGACTTGCCCCCGATGTTTGTATCACCAGTTATGTTAGTCCGACAAGCACGGGGACAGGGTCGGCAGGCAAGAGGGCCTCAGGCGCCGGCGGCCGGTAGCCCAGAGCGCTGTGCGGTCTGACCCGGTTTGCGCGTTCAAGGCCGCAATGCGATAATGCTCCCGATTCAGCTTTCGGCCACCGCTGTCCGGCCGCCTCACCGGTCACCACGCCAACGACCAAGGGGCATCGCACAACCTTCATCTCCCTGCACACGCGCCTACTCCGCCGCCATCCCCTGCGCAGGCTCCTGCGCCCGTGTTGACGCCAACCGCAACATTTTTGCCCAGGCAACCGTTCGCCCGGCACACCTTCATTCTGTGTAGAGTTCTCTTCGCCATATCCTGATTCCCTTTCCATTCCACGAAGGAGACAGACGCAATGACCAAGAAACTGAGTCGCCGCGAGTTCATGCGCAACGCCGGCCTGGCTGGCACGGGGTTGGCACTTGCCGCCTGCGCGCCCGTCGCACAGGACGGCGCCATGGACGATGGCTCCATGATGGCGGAGAAGCAGACCGCCTACATCTTCGACTACGACCCCACCGGCACCGATGCCTGGGTCGAGGCCGACCAGCTGTTCATCGAATATTTCACCGAGAAGTATCCGGACTATGAGATCATTCGCGAACAGGCGCCGTGGGCCGGCTTCACAGAAAAACTGCTTACCTCGATTGCCGGCGGTTCCGAGTATGACGTTATCTACGGCTACTGGCAGTGGCTGCCCCTCTTCATCGAGAACAACGTCATCGGCCCGCTGGACGACCTGATCGACGCCGATACCGAGATCTCCGCCGACGACTTCTTCGACTACGCCAAGGAGACCATCGAAGGCGAAACGTTCGGCCTCGCCTGGTTCATCAGCGGCTGGCTGCACTGGTACAACCTCTCGGCGGTCAACGAGGCCGGCGCCACCACGCCCAAGGAGATGAACGAAAACGGAGATTGGGACTACGACGCCTGGTACCAGTTCGCCAAAGAGTACACCAGCGAACAGGACGGCGTTCCCATCTACGGCTACGAGATGGGGTCGGGGCGCAGCGTCTCCGTCTACGTCATGCTCGCCTGGGCCTGGGGCACCGAGCAGTGGAACGACGACTTTTCCGCCAGCCTCATGGACAACGAAGAAAACGTCGCCCTGTGGAAGTGGATCCAGCAGTTCTACCTTGAGGGGTTGACCCCCCTGCCCGGCTCCAGCACCACAGAGCAGCCGATCAGCTATACCAACGGCCGCTCCATGGCCACCATGGCCGGGCAGTGGTACACGCGCACCATCGTCCAGGACGGCGCGCCCGATCTCTTCGACATCGGCATGGTACCCTTCCCCACGGGGCCGAGCGGTCAGTACTCCGTGGCCGCGCTCAACTCCTTCTACTTTTCCAGCAGCCCCGGCAACGTCGATCCGGCCTGGGCCTGGTACAAGGAGCGCTCCTTCTCCGAAGCCGCGGCTAGCATCTATGCCAAGATCGGCGGCGGCCGCTTCCCGTCGATCAAGCGCGTCGCGCCGGCGACCGTCTACGAATGGGAGGATACCGAGGTCTACGAGGCCATCCGCCCGATCCTGCGCACCTATCGCACCAGCCCCAAAGAGTCCGAGTGGATCAACACCTACTGGAACGTGGCCTGGGATGAGATGGTCCTGGCAACACGCCCCGTCGAGGAGATCCTCGGCCAGCTCGCCGAAGAGTCGACCGCCCTCGTCAACTCGTAAGCGCAAGAATCAGCCGGCCAGCCGTTTCCCCGACGGCTGGCCGCTGACTGTCAATCATCGAGGACTCACCACCTGCTACCGGCCTCCAACTATAGCCACTGGCCGCTAACCACTGACCACTGCAGTTATGGCGCTCCAGACCAAGCACAGACCAGGTCCACTTGCCCGCAAAGAAGCGTGGGAAGGCCGGCTCTATATTCTGCCCTGGCTCGCCGGCTTCCTGATCTTTACTATCGGCCCGATGGTGGCCTCCATCTACTTCTCGTTCACCAAGTATTCGGTGCTCTCCGGCGCGGACTGGCTGGGGCTGGATAACTACACCAAGCTCTTCGGCGCGGACCGCCTTTTCGGGCTCACTCTCTATAACACCTTCTACTTCGTCATCCTCTCCGTTCCGCTGAACCTGTTCGCGGCCTTCCTGGTCGCCCTGCTGCTGAGCGTGCAGGTGCGCGGCATCAATCTTTACCGGACGCTATACTACCTGCCGGTCATAACGCCGGCGGTAGCCAGCGCACTGACCTGGGGGATGCTCTTTTCCGGTGATTACGGCCTGGTCAACGCCGTGCTGCAAGCTCTGGGTCTGCCCACCTTCAACTGGCTCTTCAATCCCAAGATCACCAAGCTCGTATTCGTGATTATGGGGCTCTGGGGCATCGGCGGCAGCGCCATCATCTTCCTCGCCGGTCTGCAAAACGTGCCCCGCGTCCTCTATGAAGCCGCCGGCATTGACGGCGCCAATCTGTGGCACCGTTTCCGCCACATCACCGTACCGATGATGACGCCGCTGATCTTTTTCAACCTGGTGCTCGGCATCATCGGCACTTTTCAGGTCTTCACCGGCGCCTACATCATAACCGCCGGCGGCCCCGCCAACTCGACCCTGTTCTACGTCCTATATCTCTATAACAATGCCTTCCGCTTTTTCAAGATGGGCTATGCATCGGCGTTGGCGTGGGTGCTCTTTGTTATCATTCTCGTCTTTACCGTCATCCAGTTGCGCATGGCCCGGCTGTGGGTCTTCTATGAGGCGGAGCGTTGAGAACGGCGGTTTTCAGTAGTCAGTTTTTAGTTTTTAGGTAACTACTAAGCCTTAAGTAACGAGAAAGAGCTAATGTGCGATTGCTCTTG
>WTGY01000105.1 GCA_011523365.1 Caldilineaceae bacterium | reverse complement strand
CACCACGTCATAGACCCGCCGGAACTGTACATAACTCACATAGATCGACACCGCCACCGCGGCCAAAAAGAGCAGCTTCTCCACAAGACTAAGCATGACAGTTCACACCCGCTTCCTTTGCAATATGGGAATCAATCTCTCCACCCTCCGGTGTTCCCTACACCAGAGCACCGCACAATTATACACACCCCCACAAAGTAGCGCAGCAGCCCCAACCCGCCTATACTTCAGTAACTGCTGACCACTGACCACTGACCACTGCCGTCCCAATGCTCGGAACCATAATCCCTGCCCGCCGGTTCGCCAACGCCATGGTGCGCCGCATGTTGCAGGCCGACCTGCCCGCCGCCGTCCGCTCCGATGAGGACGTCGAGGCCGAGGCGTGGCGCAACTACAACTGGAACTTCACCGTACACGTCACCGATGGCGCCTTCTTCCTGCTCGCCCAGAGCCTCATGTCGCCAACCACCACCCTCCCCTTCTTCGTCAGCAGGCTGACCGACAACCCCTTTTTCTTCGGTCTGCTCGCAATGATCGCCAACGGCGGCTGGTACTTCCCCCAACTCCTCACCGCCGGCACAATCGAACGTACCGACCGCAAAAAGCCCTGGCTCATCAATCTCGGCTTCTTCCTTGAGCGCATGCCGCTTATCCTGCTCACCGCAACAACGCTCCTTGCGGTCCGCTCGCCCGCCTGGGCACTGGGCCTCTTCTTCCTCGCATTTGCCATCTACAACCTCGGCGCCGGCATCATCGCGCCCGCATGGCAGGACCTGCTCGCAGTCTGTTTTCCCGCCACCCGCCGCGGCCGTCTCATGGGCGTAACCATGTTCGTCGGCGGCATCACCGGCGCGCTCGGCGCCCTCGGCAGCAGCCGCATTCTCGCCACTCTGTCCTTTCCCAACAACTTTCTCCTCCTCTTCGGCCTGGCGACCATCCTCATGTTCCTCGGCTGGGCCGTCCTCGCACTCACCCGCGAACCCGTGCGCAAGGTCCCGCGCACACTCGAAAACCGCCTCCGCATCTGGACCAGGCTCGGCCGCATCCTGCGCCGCGATCAGAACTTCCGCCGCTTCCTCATCGCCCGCGGCCTCCTCGCCGTCAGCGGCATGGGCATGGCCTTCGTCACGGCGGCCGCCATCAGCAAATGGGACGTATCCGGCGGCACCGTCGGCAACTACACCGTCGCCCTCCTCGTCGGCCAGTCCGCCAGCAATCTGCTGCTCGGGCTGCTCGCCGACCGCAAAGGACACAAACTTGCGCTCGTGCTCGGCGGCCTTGCCGCCTCCCTGGGCTATGTCATCGCCGGCCTCGCCGCCCTGCCGCTCCTCTACTACCTGGTTTTCATCCTCCTCGGTGTCTATTTCAGCGCCACCTTCGTCTCCGGCCTCATGATCGTGCTCGAGTTCACCGGCCCGGAACAGCGCCCCACCTACGTCGGCATCACCAACTCCATCATCGGCGCCATCAACGTCGTCATCCCCCTCCTCGGCGGCTGGCTCGCCACCGTCAGCTATACCTGGCTCTTCGCTCTCAGCGTCGCCGCCGGCCTGGTCGGCGTCCTCCTCATGGCCTTCTGGGTAGCAGACCCCCGCCACGCCCCCGAAAACGCCTGACTTGCGCCCCGTGCCCGTTCATGGTAGAAATTCAAAAAAGCGCCTACCCAACGGAGACAAAAATGACCCAGAGCCAATACTGTTCCCAACTCTCAATTACCTCCGGCGAACAAATCTACGGCACCGCCGGCAACGCCACCGATGTCTGGTTTGTACTCGAATACCCCGCAGTGTGGGGCGCAAAAGCGATGGAAGAGAGCAAGCTTGACGACGCGCTCAAAGCACACCTGGCGCAGGCCGTCGCCGACACCCCAGGCGCCCGCCTCCAGCTCATCAAACGCGACGAATCCCGCAACGGCTCCGCCACCAGCTTCTTCATCGGCCTCTCCCAGGAGGATGTGGCCGCACTCTATCGCTTCGAGTTACAGGACTTCACCGACCTCGCCGCCATGGACCTGCCCGCCATGGTGACCGAAATGCGCGCCGACCCCGCACGCTACGCCGCCCATAGACACGACGAACCCCTATTCCTCGTCTGCACCAACGGCAGCCGCGACCGCTGCTGCGCCACCCTCGGCGTGCCCGTCTACCTCACCATGGCCGCCTATGCCGGCGACCAGGTCTGGCAGACCACCCACACCGGCGGCCACCGCTTCGCCGCCACCATGATCGTCCTGCCGCACGGCCTCTACTACGGCCGCCTCAGCGCCGAAGACGCCCTGCCCATCGTCGACTCCTACAATGCCGGCGACGTCTACGCCCTCGACCACTACCGCGGACGCTCCTGCTATAAGGCGCCCGTCCAGGCCGCCGAATACTACCTGCGCGCCGAAACCCACCAGCAGTCGCTCGACGCCTTCTCCCTCCTCGAAGCCGGCAACGAAGACGACGTCTGGACCTGCCGCTTCCGCTCCAACGGCGAGGACATCGTCCACGAGCTCTTCGTCCTCGCCGAAGAGTCCGAGTTCGCCAACCCACTGAGTTGCCGCGCAACGGCCTCCATCGAGCGCGTCCCCCAATACCGCCTGCTCTCCCACTCCGTCCACGCCCCCACCCCGGCTTGACCTCCGTCGCTGCCGCAACATTAGCCGGCTGGGGTCACTAGGAGCGTTTCTACTCAGACATAGTCAATTCACGAACCACAGTGAGGAGAGCAAAGCCGTTTCTCTCCTCACTTCTCTTTACTCACTCCTCGCTTCTGGCGCAACATGCGTTAACTCCTCAGTGAACCGTCCTTAACACCCCGGTTTACCTCTGCCGCAAAAAACTGCTTCCATTTTCGTCAAATTTCCGCCTTCTTTTGTGCTAGACTTATGTGGCGCGCGGCATTGCCAATGGAACTGCCAGCGCGTACCTGTTTACAGGCCCGTCTGTCAGTGCCGATCCGGACGGAACGCAGACCGGCTCCAAAATTCGCCTTCCTGAGCAAAGGCGTGTCCACAAACACACAAGACTGGGGGAAGTCTCTCATGTTTGTCAAGAGTATCGGTAAGGTGCAGTTGGTTCTTGTCATTCTGGCCGGCCTGTTCCTGACCGCCTGTGTGCCGGTTCAGGCGCCGGCGGACACGGCGAGCGCCATGGAAGCCACAGAGCTGACCATCTACTCAGGACGCAACGAAAACCTGGTGGGCCCTCTGCTTGAGCGCTACCAGGAGGTCAGCGGCGTCACCGTCAACGTGCGCTACGGCGGCACTGCCGAACTGGCCGCGACAGTTATGGAAGAAGGACAGAACTCACCGGCCGACGTCTTCTTCGGTCAGGACGCCGGCGCCCTCGGCGCGCTCTCTCTGGCGGGGCGCTTCACACAGCTGCCCGCAGAGATCCTGGACAGGGTCGAGCCCCGCTTCCAGAGCGGCAGCGGCGACTGGGTCGGAGCCAGCGGACGCGCCCGCGTCTTCGTTTACAACTCCGAAATGGTCAGCATGGACGAGCTGCCCAACGACATCTGGGAGCTGACAGAGCCCCAGTGGAAGGGGAAGATCGGCTGGGCGCCCACCAATGGCAGCTTCCAGGCCTTCGTCACCGCCGTTCGCGTCCTTGAAGGCGAGGAGCGGGCCCGTGAGTGGCTCGAAGCCATGATCGCCAATGACGTGCAAGTCTACGCTAAAAATACACCGATCGTCGAGGCCACCGGCCGCGGCGAGGTCGTGCTCGGCCTCGTCAACCACTACTATCTCTACAGATTTCTGGCCGAAGATCCCGACTTCCAGGCCAGGAACCACCACCCGGCCGCCGGTGATGCCGGCGCCATGATCAACGTCGCCGGCGTCGGCATCCTCGATACCGCCAAGGACCAGGCCGCAGCCGAGGCCTTCGTCGCCTTTCTGCTCTCGGACGAAGCCCAGACCTACTTCTCCGAGCAGACCAACGAATATCCCCTCGTGGCCGGCGTGCCGACCACCGCCGAAGGGCTGCTGCCTCTCGCCGACGTCAACACGCCCGACATCGACCTGACCGATCTGGATGATCTGCAAGGAACACTTGAGCTTCTTCAAGAGGTAAACGCGCTGCAGTAAGGGTAAGTTTCCCTCTTTCACCTCCAAAACACACCCGGCGGACGCCAACCTCCTCGACGTCCGCCGGGTGTGATTCTCTCTCTACCAGATGCTGCCAACTGTTCAGGTTTCCAAATACCCCTTCGTGCACTTCGTGGATCATTACGGGGTTTCGATTGCCCCTCCACGCGGGTCCACAAAGACTAAAAGCCGCAGTCTCAAACTATCTTCAGCTGCGGCTGACTGCCCCCCGACACCGCACGCAGCTGCGCCACCACCTTCTGCGCCAGTTCGCCAAACGTACGCGCCGCCGCGCCAGCGGGGTTGGCCGCAACGATCGGCCTGCCCCGGTCGCCTGACGCGCTGATCTCGGCCTCCAGGGCGACAACGCCCAGCAGGCCCGTGCCCAGTTCGCGGGCCGCGGTCTCGCCGCCGCCGCTGCCAAAGACCTCCCCGCTCATATTCTCAATCACGCCCAGGATCGGCACCTCGAGCTGCTCGAAAGCCGCCGCGCCGCGCCGCGCATCCGCCACAGACACCATCTGCGGCATCGTTACGATCAGCCCGCCGGTCAGCGGCGCAATCTGCGCAAGCGAAAGCTGCGCGTCTCCCGTCCCCGGCGGCAGGTCCACGATCATATAGTCCAGTTCGCCCCAGCGCACGTCGGTGAACAGCTGCTGGATCGCCTTGTGCAGCATCGGCCCCCGCCAGATCAGTGCCTGCTCCGGCGGCAGCAGAAAGCCCATGCTCATGAAGCGCACGCCATGCGCCTCGGCCGGGATCAGCTTGCCCGCCTCCACCGGCGGCATCTCCTCCACGCCCATCATGATCGGGATATTCGGCCCGTAGATATCGGCGTCCAGCAGGCCAACCGCCGCGCCCGTCTGCGCCAGGCTCACCGCCAGGTTCACGCTGACCGTGCTCTTGCCCACGCCGCCCTTGCCGCTCGCCACCGCGACGATATTCTTGATCTTTATCCCCAGCTTCGCCTCAATCCGCGGGTCCGAAGGGACCCCGCCCGCCGCGCCGCCACTGTCGTTATTTCCACTGGCCATAGTCGTTTCCTATCCCGCGAATCCCGGCATGCAGCCGGAATGTTGAATGCCTGCCGCTACCTTACTCTGCCCCTACTTGCCTGTCAAAAAAGAACCATCGCGCTGAGCATCCGCTTTCATCGAGGCCGCATCAACTCTCCTAACCCCTGCAGTTCACCGACCACTGACTACTGACCACTGTCGTCAACAATCATTCTCGCCGCCCGCTGCCCGATCTCCACCGCGTAGTTCGTGCCCCGGTCCCAGGGGTACACCTGGCTCATCGACGCGAAGTAGAGGCCCCGCAACGGCGTGCGCAGCTCCGGGATCATCGCCGCGTAACCCCGGACGGGCACCGGCTGCGCATACGTTGCGCGGTGCAGCCACGCGCCCGTAACCCACTCGGGCCGGAACTCGCGGTTGAAGCGCTGCAGCGCCGGCAGAAACTCCGCCAGCAGCTCCTCCTGCGACATCGAGAAATAGCGGTGCGACGGCTCCAGGTAGTCACCCAGGTAGAGCAGATGATCGCCGCCGTAGTGGCCCGGGGCGACCATGTTCGTGTGCTCGACCAGTACCAGGAACGGCAGCCCCTCCGCCTTGGGCACGTTCACCCAATAGGTATTCTTAAGCAGCGGGCGGTCGAGCGCCACCGTCATCACCACCGCCCCCATGTGCCGCAGCGAGCCCAGCTGCGCCAGATAGCTGTCCGGCAGCTCCGGCGCCAGTCGCTGCATCAGTCCCGGGCTGACCGTCGAGAGCACGGCGTTAAAACTGCGAGAAACCGACGGCTCGCCTCCCTCTCCGCCCTTCTCCCCGCTCTCTATCCTGAAACCGCCCGCCGGCAGCGGCGTCAGCGAGCGCACCGGCGCGTTCGTCTCGATCGTCACGCCGCGCGCGCGCGCGGCCGCGCCCAGCCTGTCCACGAACGCCTGAAATCCCCCGCGGAAGTAACCGAGCCGCGGCGTACGCTTGTAGACCCTCGCCCAGAACCACGCCAAATTGACGTCCTGGAAATGCGGGCCGAACTTGCCCTCCAGCATCGGCCGCCACAGCTTGCCGTAGGCCGTCTCGCCCATGCGCCGCGCCAGCCATTCATCCGCCAGCAGCCGGTCAAACGACCGCCACGGCGGCCGCGGGTGATATTTCAGATAGGCAAGCACAAGGCCCATGCGCAGCTTCTCGGGCAGCGACAGATGTGGAAACCGCAGGAGGTGTGCGGGGCTGTCAAGGGGATAGTTCGCACCCTGAAAGTGCATGACGGTCGACGGACGGTGGATCTCCAACAGGTCGCCCGCGCCGATCTGCTCCGTCAGCCGGATGATCGCGTCATCGTTGGTGAACAGATGATGATAGAATTTCTCCAGCGGCCAGTCCCAGTTCTCCCGGCCCTTGAAACCCGACGCCAGCCCGCCCAGCTGCGGCCCGTTTTCGAAGACATGAACCTGCGCTCGGCCCGCGCCCGCGAGCTCGTACGCCGCGGTAAGACCCGCAACCCCGCCCCCAATGACGGCAACTCGAAGGGCGCCGTTCCTTTGAGGTGGCGCATCTTGTGAGAGCGAGTCCTGGGAGTCCATCACAGTCCTGTCCTGTCGCGAACCGTCGTGCCGCTGTGTACTGTTGACATTTGAAGAATCGTCCTCCGCGGCCCTCCGTGGAAAGAAAAAACCAGCGCACAGAGGCGCTGGTCTATGTCCATTCGCGGAGCGCTGTCCTGGGTCGCAGAACTTCCTGTTCAGGCTGCTGCCAGCGTCAACGTACCCATGCCGCTCAGTTGCCGGTCGATCTCTTCCTGCGCGTTGCTGTAGAGCCGCAGCAGGTCGGCGTCGGTCCCTTTGAAGGTGCGGATCGTCTGCAGCGAGCAGAAGGCGCAGCCGCGCAGGAACTTATAGTAGTTGCTATGACACTTCATACAGTCGCCCAGATTGATCATCATCAGCACGAAAGCAAGACTGTCCGGGTGCGTATCGGGCAACACCGACACTCGATCGACCAGCTCGCGCCAGCTGTCGCCGCGCAGATCCCGCAACGAAGGGATCAAATAGGCCGGGAAGAACAACTCCGCCTTTCCGTCGAGTACCGCATCATTTACATCAACCATACGTCCTCCCTTCACTCGTCCAACGCACTTCACATTGGCGCAAAGACCACTGCCGGGCTGTTTACCAGGAAGACTCCTGCTTCAGCATACGTCCTTTCTTTATACGTCTAAACTATCGCCTGGATTCAGAATTGCGCACTCAATGTCGGTTTCGTCCTGCAGCTTCTGAGCAAAGGCTTCCACATCCTGTTCAATCGGCGGGAATGTATTGTAGTGGAAGGGGAGCACTTTCGTGGCCTTCACAAACTGGGCCGCCTGGATGGCGTCGTCCGGCCCCATCGTGAAGTTGTCGCCGATCGGCAGCGCCGCCAGGTCCACGCCGCCCACGTCGCCGATGAGGCGCATATCATAGGTCAGGCCGGTATCGCCGGCGAAGTAGACGTCGGTGCCGTCGTTGAAATGAATCAGGATGCCGGCGGGATTGCCGCCGTAGCTGCCGTCGGGCAGGCCGCTGCCGTGATGCGCGATCGTCAGCTTGACGCGGCCGAAATCGAAGTTGAAGCCGCCCCCAATGTGCAGCTGGTGAACGTTTTCCACCCCTTGCGCCATCAGCCAGTCGCCGATCTCAAAGTTGCAGATCACGAGGCAGCCGGTGCGCTTGGCAACCGGAATCGCATCGGCGATGTGGTCGCCGTGCCCGTGTGAAATGATCATCACGTCGGCGTCAACGCTGTCCGCGGTGGCGTCCGCCGGCGCCACCGGGTTGTTCGGCGCCAAGAACGGGTCGATCAGCAGCTTCGTCCCGTCCGCATCCACCCCAAAAGTCGCATGCCCATAAAATGTGATCTTAACCGTCATCGCCCTACCTCCTCAGTGGCCGGCAATTGTTAAAGACCCGGCCAACCGGTGTCACAAAAAACTGACTACAAAAACTGCCGCAGCCTACTCGCCGGACTCGGCCTTGCGCGCCCGCGCCCGCTCCTGCGCCCTGCGCTTCAACTCCTCCATGCGCGCCCGCTTGGCCGCGGCGGCGTCATCCTCGCTGCCGCCGCCGTCTGCCGCCTGGGCCTGCCGCTGGGCGGCCCGTTCTTTGGCCAGCGCCTGCAGCTCGGCCGCTGAGCGCCTTGGCGCTGCCCCAGCCGACTCCTCCGCGGCCGCCGCGCTCTTGGCTGCGGCCCTGGCCGCTGCCTTGGCAGCCTTCTCCTCCTCCTGCTTGCGCTTCTGTTCCTCTTCTTCCTTGCGCCGCGCCTGCTCCTCTTCGTACTGCGTCGGCCACAGCGCCGCGTAGTACTCCAGCGGGACCGTCAGCTCCGCCATGTCGTAGACAAGCTGCGGGTAGCGATCATAGACCGCGAGCTCGTAGTCATGGTTCATTTTGATGGCGTCGAAGGGGCAGAACTCAACACAGAAGCTGCAACTCATACAGACCGCGGCGTCGATGTAGAAGTCGGAGCAGCGGGTCATCGGCTTGCCGTTCTCATCGCTGTCGCGCACGATCCAGATACACTGGGGCGGACAGACCTTGGCGCAGATGCCGCAGGCGGTACAGCGGTCCTCCTGCTTCTCCGAGTCCCAGATCAGCATAGGGATATAGCGGAAACGTTCCGGCAGCAGCCGCTTCTCCTCCGGATACTGGATCGTCAGCAGCCCTTCCTGGTCGATCGGCTGCTGGATCACGCGGCGGTTGTTGCCCAGCTCCAGGCTGCCCCTGTAGCGGTCGGGCACGCTATCGCGGTCGTCCTCAAACGTATCCAAAGCGTGCTTCAATGTCACGCCGAGTCCCTTGAGAAGTCCTGTTCCAAACATTCTGTAAACCCCCAAGTGCAGTTTTTGGTTTTTAGTTTCTAGTTTTTAGTAACTGCGTACAACGATGCGCCTTGGCTTCACTAAAAACTAAAAACTGACTACTAAAAACTACCGATCCACTTCGCCCAGCACGATGTCGATGGCGCCCAGGATTACGATCGCGTCCGCTACTTTGTAGCCGACGCTCATCGGGCCGAGGGCGTTCAGGTTGATGTAGCTGGGCGAACGGATATGATAGCGCCACGGCTGCGTCTTGCCGTCGCTGGCCAGGTAGAATCCCAGCTCGCCCTTGGGCGCTTCCAGGCGGCCGTAGACCTCGCCTTCCGGCGCCCGCAGCGTGTAGCCGCCTCTGCCGCCGAGAATCTCGCCCTCGGGCATGTCGCGCAGGGCCTGTTGCAGGATGCGCACGCTCTCCTTCGCCTCCAGCAACCGGATGTAGTAGCGGTCGAAAATGTCGCTGTTGGGCAGCGTCGGGATATCGAAATCGAAGCGGTCGTAGATGCCGTAGGGCTCGGCCTTGCGGATGTCGTAGGCCAGCCCGCCGGCCCGGATCATCGGCCCGCTCACGCTGAGTGCGATCAGGTCCTCGACCGCCAGGTAGCCTACCCCGCGGCCGCGCGCCCTCAGGATCTCGTTCTCGGTCAAGAGCCGGTCCAGCTCATCCAGGGCCCGCGGCAAGCGTTCGTTGGCCAGGTAGGCGGCCTGCTCGTGCCAGCCCTCCGGCAGGTCGCGCACAACGCCGCCGAAGCGCATGTAGTTGCACATCATGCGCGCGCCCGACACCGCCTCGAAAAGGTCCAGGATCATCTCCCGCTCTTCGATGGCGTAGAGCGCCGGCGTCTGCAGCGCGCCCAGGTCGTTGAGGATAAAGCCGATCGACCAGGCGTGGTTGACGATGCGGGTGAACTCGGCCATGATCACGCGCAGGTATTCGGCCCGTTCCGGCACCTCGATGCCGGCCAGCTTCTCCACCGCCAGCGCGTAGGCCCAGTTATTGCTCATCGAGTTCAGATAGTCGAGGCGGTCGGTGAACGGCATGTTCATCAGCCACGTGTTGCGCTCGCCGATCTTCTCGTGATTGCGGTGCAGATAGCCCATCTCCGGCTCAAGCGCCAGGATGGTCTCGCCCTCCACGCGCGTCAGCATGCGGAACACGCCGTGCGTGCTCGGGTGGTGCGGGCCGAGGTTGACCACGATGCTCTCGGTATCCAGGTGCGGCCTGTTCTCGTGCTGGGGCGCCTGGCTCACCGGCACATAGGCGACAGCCTCTTGCCACGAGTCCGGGTCCCATCCGGCCGGATAGGTCGTGTTCTTGGCCCACGGCAGCTTGTCTTCGTGGAACTCGTAATCGCCCTTGGGATGGCGGCTGCGGAACGGCTTGGCGTCCTCCTCGTAGTAGGCCTCATGCCAGTCCTTGCGCATCGGGTGCCCGTGGAAGCCGTCCCAGAGCAGGATGCGCCGCAGGTTCGGATGCCCGTCAAACTTGATGCCGTACAGGTCGTAGACCTCCCGCTCCTGCAGGTTCGCGCCCGGGTAGACCGAGGTCGCGGTCGGCACGGTATCGTCCTCGGGCACGCGCACGTGCAGCGCGACCGAACCGCCGCCGCGGCGTGTGCTGTAGAGGTTGTAGACGATCTCAAGCCGCTCGCTCACGTCCCCGCGCAGCTTGCCGCCGTACCCCTGGTAGTCGACGCAGGTCAGATTGGAGAGAAAGTCATAGCCCTGCGCATCGCGCAGATGGGTCAGCACGTCCAGGATCCTGTCCGGCGCGATCACATAGGCCGTCTCCGTATCCTCGGCCCACGTGCCCACGACCGCGTCCGCAAGTTCCGGTGTAAGCCCCAAATCACTAACGGGCGCCTCTGCCACAGCAGTTCCTTCAGTCATCCCACACTCTCAATATATCTGAATTCCATCTCTTACATTCCAACCGGCCCGGCACAGCAGTTCACTAAAAACCAGAAACTGACTACTAGAAACTGACCTACCCCTGCTTCGCGCGCCAGCGCCTCTTCGCCTCTTCCATGCGGGCTATCGCCTTTTCGGACAGTTGCACCGGCCCGCGTGCTTCTGCTGCGCTGTCGCCGGCCCCGTTGCTGGCAGCCGCGGCGCCGTTCGACGCCGCTTTCAGCGTCGTGTCCTTGATCAGCTCCACCTGCCGCGGGTCGAATACGTCGGGCCCCAGCCTGGGCACCGGCACAAACTGCGACGAGTCCTTCTGGTACCAGGGCACCGACACCACGCTCTGGCGGTCCACCTTTTCGTGCATCTTCATCAGGCCGTAGATCAGCGCTTCCGGCGTCGGCGGGCAGCCCGGCACATAGACGTCCACCGGGATGTACTTGTCGATGCCGCTGACCACGTTGTAGCCCTCTTTGAAGGGCCCGCCGCCGGTGGCGCATGCACCCATGCTCACCACATAACGCGGCTCCGCCATCTGGTTATAGATGCGCACGATGGCAGGCACCATCTTCTTCGTTACCGTGCCGGAGACGATCATCAGGTCGCTCTGCCTGGGGCTGGGCCGCATCACCTCCATCCCGAAGCGGGACAGGTCGTAGCGGCTGGCGGCGGTCGCGATCATCTCGATCGCGCAGCAGGCCAGCCCGAACAGGAGCGGCCACATGCTCGAGCGCCGGCTCCAGTTATAGATCTTGTCCACCGTCGTGATCAGGACGTTCGCCTCCAGCTCATCGGGAACGCTGATCTCGTCGTGCAGAAAAGGTCGTAGCTGGTCGTGTTTCAGCTGTTGAAAATTGGGCGGAAGTGATGCCATGCCGGGATCCCTGTCTAAAGCTTCCGCGACGCCTGTCCATCCATACCCCTCAGGGCTCGGGCCGCGTACAGATTAAAAACGGAACGCCCCATGCGTCCATTTGCCCACCATAGTCCAAATATACCTTATCGCAGGGGAAAAAGCAAGTGAATTTCGTTACAAGTGGATTATAGAGCCGATGCATACACGGGTCAAGACACACCGGCCAGGGCAATTGCATTTCAGTTTTGAAGCACCTTGAGAAGATGTTTCCGATTCCAGCCGGCCCGTGTGCGTTAGGCAGCGATGCCGACCTTGCCGGATTTCTTATCTGTGTGGTGGACGAGAGTTCATGAGCGTTTACGAGAGTTTGCAAGCGTTTTCTTGTTGTCTTAGCAACAGCTCATTGCTTATGCGTGACGGGCAGTGACGGTGGTCTTGCCGGAGCAGGTTGTCGCGAATGAGTGATGGACGAGAGTTCATGAGCGTTTACGAGAGATTGCAAGCGTTTTCGGGATGTCTTAACAACAGCTCATTGGACATGCCTGACAGGCAGTGACGGTGGTCTTGCCGGAGCAGGATGTCTCGTATGAGTGTTGGACGAGAGTTCATGAGCGTTTACGAGAGTTTGCAAGCGTTTTCGGGTTGTCTTAACAACAACTCATTGGATATGCCTGACGGGCTGTGACTGGGTCTTGTTAGAGCAGGTTGTCTCGTATGAGTGTTGGACGAGAGTTTACGAGCGTTTACGAGTGTTTGGGTGATGTCTGGACTACATATCATGAGATTTGCGCAATGGGCTGAGATGAGGGGCTTGCCGGAGGAGGCGGACCCCTTCGAGTGATTGCGTGAATTGTACAAGAGCTGGATGAGAGGTGCGCGCGCCAAGACATTGCCGACCGTGAGTTGGAGGGTTTGGGAGCGTTTGGGCGGGTCCGGGAGGGTTTGGGAGTGTGTTTTGCTTTTTTCCCGGCCATTGTTTTCTTTACGATTTTGCATCAGTTTATCCATTTCCGGCGTCAGTTCCCGGTTCCGGCAGCCTCGCCACGACTCTCACAGACGCCAGACTCACACCTGTCAGTTGGTGGTTGGGGGGGGCGTGATGTCGAGTCTGGACGCTTAGGGTCGGGTTAAGTCGGGTCAGAACGGGCAGTTTTTCTTGTTTTGGTCTTTTGCGCTTGACTTCGCGCACGATTCCTCGCTGTCTTTGTTGGGTACCAGGCAGCTTACAATCTTGCTAGGGCCCTGCTTCGTCTTCAGATTCCCAGCCAGCGGGAGTCATGGTTTGACGACAGTACGCTCTTAGTACTGCCAATTGAGATTTCGTCACCAAGCTATTCTATCACTGATTTTAATGCAATTGCCCTGGGTTCGGGCGGTTAAAGTCGTGTCAAGTAGTGTTAAGTAGTGGTAGGTAGTAGTAAGTCGTGGGGATTCCTTTTCTTCTTGACTTATGTGCTTGCCTTCGCCGTCGTTTCCTCGTCGCCTTTGATGACGTATGGGCAGACTGTTCATAGGCAGTTCATCGACTTGCAGCGGCCCTCCTTCGGCTTCAGATTTTCTTCTGGCGAGAGTCATGGCTTCTCGAAGCCAGAGCGAACGCATCCAAATTGGGACGCAATTATAGCACATAAAGGGCCCCCGCAGGGGGCGTTCCTGCCCGAATCTGGGAGCTTCACGAGGCCGTATCCCAATTCGATGAAATTGTCCTGGGTCAGGGCGGGTTTGGACGTATTTCGACGTATTTCGACGGATTATGACGTACTATGACGGAGGGTTTCCTTTTTTTTCAGCCCGTACATTCTTGAGTTCGCAGACGTTTCCTCGCCGTCTCTGAAGGGTATTGGCAGATGAAGGATGGACAGTTCACAGACCTACAGCGGCCCTCCTTTCGGTTTCAGATTTTCTTTTGGCGAGAGTCATGGCTTCTCGAAGCCAGAGCGAACGCATCCAAATTGGGACGCAATTATAGCACATGAATGGCACCCACAATGGGCGCTCCTGCCCGAATATGGGAACCTCACGAGGCCTTACCCCAAATCGATGAAATTGTCCTGGGTCAGGCCGGGTTTGGACGTATTTCGACGTAATTCGACGGATTATGACGTACTATGACGGAGGGTTTCCTTTTTTTCAGCCCGTACATTCTTGAGTTCGCAGACGTTTCCTCGCAGTCTCTGAAGGGTATCGGTAGATGAAGGATGGACAATTCACAGACCTACAGCGGCCCTCCTTCGGCATCAGGTTTTCTCTTGGTGAGAGTCATGGCTTCATGATGATAATGCGCTCTCAGTAATGCCTTTTCACATTTTGACGCCGGGATATTATATCACTGTTTTGGATGTAATTGCGTTGTTTCGCAACCCAATTCAGGTGCAATTGCCCTGGCGGCGGGGATGTTGCCTTGCCGCGTCGCGGGAACGTCGGATGGCGAAGCAACAGAGAAAATGTACGGCCACCTTCCAAAACGAGCGGGATGTGCTCTGCTCTGCCCAATTTGTGTTCCAAAGATTGGTGGCCGACAGGACAGCGCCAACTGAGACCAGATGCAGTTTCACCAGATGCAGAGGCAGACAGGTGACTCAACTTTTTCTCCTAACTGGCCTCGACTAGTCTTTCGGATTCTCCGCTGTTGGCGTAGTGAGCGTTGCGGGCGCTTCAACAGTCAAGGTGACTTCTTTTTGATCGCCTCCTGAGGAAGCATGTAACCTTCTATACGGGGCTCTCCCCCTCCGCCAGTACGGCCTCCTTGTTCCTGGATAGCGCGGTTCGCTCGTAAACCGGGAATCGATCTGCCGGCTAAGCTGTCGAACCGGCCGTCCTCCTCGCAATGCCTCTGTCTCATAAAATTCACGTGCTTGTACGTTTTTGACTGATTGCAACCGCACGCAGGAAGATCAAGGCAGAGGGAAAGCATCGAAGAGTTCACCCTGTTGCGCTTCGATGGAATTGTCATCAGATTTGCCAGACACCGTCTGGCGAATTCTGTCCAACGGGTAGCTTAAGTAGGCGAGACGCATGTTCTGAAGGTTCTGACGGGAAAACCCCCGTCCAAACAGCGGGGTCAAGTCGTTCGCCAGTCTTGCAATCAGCCCACTCCCGTACTCACCCCATACTCTGGCACCAGCGTCCATTTGCACAGCCGGGCACGGTGGTCCAGTTTTTTGGGGCCCACTTCAATTCTCTCAATTTAGCACCTCTGATAAGGTCTTCAATGAGGCAGTCCTCAAAAAGAGAAACAACGATCTGGGTATACTTTTCATTCTGTGGGACCAAATATCCCCTGCCAATCGTCTCCGTTCTGAGAGCGCGGCAAGAAATCTATAATATCGTGCAGGAATTGAGACATTCTTAGCTTCACTATTTTCTTGCCAGTGGAGCGCCCAAGACCAAGCCGGGCGAAATCTCCCCGCCTCATGTATTGTGCTCGAGACAGGACGAGGGATTTTCGGGCTCTAGTGATCGAAACGTAAAACAATCGTTTTTGCTCTTCCCTGTAGTCAAGAAGTGTTCCTGGATATTCTTCTCTCATTTCTCCGGGGATAGCTTCATCGCAGAGTCCGAGGACATAGACATGACTAGCAGTAATTCCCTTAGCCCCCCATAGAGTTGTAATCATTAGATCAGTCTTTCCTACGGATTCGAAAGGTTCGCGAGTTGCGATATGATATCTAAGTTGCTTTGCAACTTCCTTTAGTTGCTGTTGTGCTGTTGAATCAGCTTTTTCAGTCCGAATATCCCGGCATATTTCGCATGCTCTTGATCTAAATAGGTCCATATCGAGACTTGCGGTCTCAAGATCATCCAGAGTGTTTTCGTCCCAAGAGCTTAAGTTGAAAATCTCCTCCAATAGAGTCAATGCATCTATGCCGTCCCACCCCAATTGCTTTTTGAGTATAACAAAGCGCCTTGCGCGTTCTCGCAGATTCTTGCCTCCGCCGCCAGGAGGTTGTTTTGGACTGGCAGCAAGCTGCTCGACTGAGGCTTCCGTAATTTCATCATTACAACTGTGTAGGAATTTCAAGTAAGCAGCAGCATTTCGCTTGGTAGCCTTATATCCCTTGCCATTACAGGAGTTTCTGTATGCGAACCATGCCCTCCATGTTGGGGCGTCAGGATCGACAAGGAGGCAGAAGAACAAAAAAGATTCGCGGACAGGCCAAGATTCCAAGAGGCTTTCTGAAAAGTTGAGTTCAATACTTAGTTTGTTGTCAAGTGCATGTAAATGGTCTCGAAGTTTGAATCCGAATTGGCGTCGAGTTACCATCGCAAGATGTTTTTCCTGCGGATAAGCGCGGATATTGTCGACTATGGTCTTTGCCATGCCTTCCGCTTCAGCCTGATACGATTTCCACAGTACAAGGTGAATGTTGTCTCTTTCTTCGCTAACCGGAACCAGCGGCTTCGCTTCATACAATTCCATCAATTGATTCGCAGCTTCTGCAATCTGTTTAGGACAGCGGCGACATTCAGTCATCGTGATGTCTCTGACAGAT
This sequence comes from Caldilineaceae bacterium, assembly GCA_011523365.1. Lineage (GTDB taxonomy): Bacteria > Chloroflexota > Anaerolineae > Caldilineales > Caldilineaceae > Bin5. Next base: position 1,543 of record WTGY01000105.1, on the reverse strand, counting down.
ACCCGCGATGTAGGGACAACGCGGTCAAGCTTTTTGAGGCCCTTTCTGTCATTCCCCCGAAATGCGTAAATGGACTGGCGTGGGTCTCCCAACGCCATGAAGGAACCTTCTCTTTTCTTCAATTCAAGGAATAGCTGTTGCTCACCTGGCGTCAGGTCTTGAAATTCATCCACGATCACGTGCTGAAAGGTCTCCTCTTGAAAGTCACCCCCCTGGATTCGGACACGAACTATGTTAGGCAGTTCGCTGATGAGTCTGGCCTTATGCTGAACAAGCCACTGTGTTACAGCCTGCCAGAGTTTCTCATGCCTTTCGTGGTTAGCTTCATGGTCGCGCAAAGCCTGGTCCACCTTTGGGCAAATCTTTTCATTCGGACGCGTTACGAAATCCTGACACATTTGAGGATAGGTACAGATAACGTCATAGATCATGGCTTCTCGCTCATGTGGCAGGAGAATTCTCAAGTCGCTGCCAAGTAGCTGTAAACACAGTGCGTGAACAGTTCGAATCACTGGTAATTCGCAATCTGAGGTTGTTCTCAGACACTTCTCGATATCTTCTCTCAACTGCTTAGCGATAACGCGATTGAAGGCGACTACCAAGACTTCCGAACTAGGGACTGCAAGCCCATCGGGATGGAGTAGCCTTTGGACTCGCCGAACTAGGCCGAAAGTTTTTCCGGTACCGGGACCCGCCTCTACCCGGATCGTTTCGTCGTCACAATTGATAATAGGTAATACTTGAGTACCTAGTACGCCCTCAAGCCACGGTTTGAGAGGTTGCTCATTCATCTAGGTCTGTTCCTCCAGAGCACAAGTCAAATCAGTCCAGTTCAAGAGACCTAACTCGGTCCATTTCGACGTTTCATAGAATACACCCAAATGATGAGAAGTTCCTATATTTCCCCCAACCCTCATCTCCGGCAAGTTTTCCTCAATCTCCACTGTTTATGAATTTACATTGATCACCTTCATGATCAAGCTCACGAGACTCTCCGGAACGCATACAATCCCTCGGTACCGGGCCGTCTTCTCTAGGCATAGGTCGATCACTCCAACAGGCGCCTGAAAGCGATAGGTGCGCAGTTGCGTCTAGCGTTTGGACAGGAGCATCATGTTTTCGCCCTGCTCTAGAATTTTTGAGGGTGCAGTGTTTGAAGAGGTACTGGAAAGATGCACGCACCGCGGTTTCGTAGTCGACGTTGAACTGGGCGCACTGGTCGAGCACGGCGTAGCAGGACTAAGCAGATCTGTGGGGTGGCTTGAGGTCAAGGGTAGGCATATTGATTAGGTGCGCTTTGTCTATGGTAGAGTATGTTTCACCACGTTTCTACATGGATTGGCATTCAAGACAATTCTTGCCCAAGTTTGGCCGTCCAGAGGCAACATCGCTGCCTAGGTACCGGTTTGTCCTATCATGGTCTGGGCGTATCACTCCATAGTAGACCTTTGCTCGGGCTCCAATTCAAGGGTTAAGCATACTCTTATCGTAACTACTAAGCCTATGTAACGAGAAAGAGCCAATGTGCGATTGCTCTTGGATG
>WTGY01000124.1 GCA_011523365.1 Caldilineaceae bacterium | reverse complement strand
ACATTCCCCCAGACAGACCGCACACAGCACACACAGAACATGGCTTAGCAGTTACGTTTTCGATTTATAACGAGCGCATTTGTTACTTTCGAAGTGGCTTGCGTTCTCGTCGGCTGATATGTTTGCCACTCTCTTGGGGTTAGGTCCAATGCGGTCCTGCTCATAACTAGAGTTGTATCACAAAGTATCAGCCGAGGCTAGTGTTCCGGCAAAAATCTTTGCCGGATAGAGCGTTTGCGCGGAACAGTTAAATCGCGTCAAAAAATCCACCAAATCCTGCCCATCCGTGTTCCAAATGCGCCCATTTCGATTTTTTGGCCGGTGATTGGCCGGTTCATGGCCTTGTATATCGCTTTTTGGAAGAGTATCTTACGACGTCAGGATGGTGGAAACCATTTGACATAGGAGCAAATGGTGATTGGGGCAAATTACCAGTAACTTCGCAAGGCAATGCTGAACAATTACTAACGAATGAAAGGAGCCGCCCATAAAGCAATAAAAAAATGTACATTGTAGTCATAACATTTTCAGAGGAGTCGAACTGTCTCCATCGAGACGACACCGGAGAATGAAAATGAATGAAAAACGTTTAAACCGTCGTGACTTTCTGAGAGTTGGCAGTATGTCGGCAGCCGGCCTTACGTTGGCCGCCTGTGCAGTTCAGCCAGCTCCGGACAGCTCGGCCGAAGCCGAAGGCGCAATGGCCCAAGCAGATGCGCCAGCCCCAGAAGTCATTGAGATATCCGCTGCCAGACATGGCTTTGATGATGATGCGGTGCTTGAAGGGGAGATTATTTCTGTGTTTCGAGAAAGTCATCCGCACATTAATGTCGAGCCCATAGCATTGCCCTGGGAAGATTACAACACCAAGATCCCGGTCATGATCGCCGGGGGAACGGCGCCGGACACGTTTGCCTGCCATCCCGCGTTGATGTTCCAGGTTGTAGACGCAGGGGCCGCGATTCCCATTAACGATTATATCGATGCGGACTCCGACTTGAACTACGATGACATTCTGTTCCCCGGCGATGCCAGATTCGGGGACGACATTATGGGGCTGCCGCTCTGGACCTCGAGCCATTGCCTGAGATTCAACAAGGATCTCTTCGAGAAGGCAGGATTGCCCACCCCGGCCGACCTTTATTGGGAGGACGGAGAGGACGGATGGAATACTGACAGCTTCGTGGAGATGCTGAAAGAACTCAGCATCGATACGGATGGAGATGGACAGATCGATCAATGGGGATGCGAGGGTTATTGGGGAACCCACACCCTGGCCATCGTCCGCGCCTTCGGCGGCGAATACCTGGACGATCTGTTCGACCCAAGCAAGTGTACTGTGGAAAGCGCAGAGGTCAAGGCAGCGGTCCAATGGATGGCCGATTGTGTCCTAAAACATGAGGTCCAGCCTTCGCCGGCCCTGAATCTGGCTGAGTTGGGTATCGAATTTAGATCCGGCGTGATCGGTATGGGCATGGCCGCCGGGGGCGCAGTAGAGGATATTCGACCAGGACGGGAGTTTCCCTTTGGCTGGGACTTGGTCCCGCTACCCGCCGGGCCTGAAGGCTTCATTGTCTGGGGCGACACGGACCAGTCTGTGACTTCGAGCACCACACCAAACCCCGACGCTGTCTACGAATGGATGAGCTGGCGAAGCAGCGCGGAGGCTGTACAGCAGACGTATGATGCGGGCGTCCTGCTGGCCACCTATTATATGCCAACTCGAAAGTCTATTTTCGACATGGAGGCATACAACAAGCCGCTGGCGGATGGTGGTCTTGATCCCAAGATGATCCCACAGCTCCTTGGCCACGTCAAGCCAGATCCCTTCGTGTACAGAACGCCGGCTGCCCTCAAAATTATCTTCACGATAGTGTTCGAAGAGATAAAGAATGTGCTGCGGGGCACCAAGGATATCGATGAGGCCATGGCAGAAGCCTGTGTGCTAACTGAAGAGGCTCTGGCCGAAGTCTCCTAGGGCAAAAGAATCGCCGGTTAGACACATTTACGCCGCGAAATAGTAGGAACTCAGGACAGGCCCGAGTAGGGTGGAGCGGAGCGGAAACCGTATCCAGGGGTGCGGCTCACGCAACGATTCGAGGCTAACCCGCACCTTTCGATACGCCTCCGCTCTGCTTCGGCTACTCAAGATGCTACATTCTGAAAATTCGCCTGAATTCTGGGACACACCCGAAGCCGGCTTGAGCATTGACGGGCAAGAGATTCCAGCCTATCATACCCCGAGTTTACGCATGAACCGGGGGCTTTCCCGCGTTCTCCCATAAAAGAAAAGACGTCGACATGCTGGGTAAGAATAGAATGTTCTGGCGACGCAACATTGAGGGTTATCTTTTCATCTCACCCTGGATTATTGGTTTTGTCGTGTTCACCGCCGGGGCCTTGCTCGGCTCATTTTCAATCAGCCTGACCAAATGGAATATCGTCGGTACGCCTGAGATTGTGGGGTTGGCGAACTACCAGAAGATGGTGGAGGATCGGTTCTTTTGGCAGTCGATCAAGGTCACCCTCTACTATCTGCTCAACGTGCCCCTCAACGTCGTCTTGGGGCTGCTCCTCGCCCTGCTTCTCAATCAGAAAGTGAAGGGGCTTTCTGTCTTTCGCACCATCTTCTTTTTGCCAAGCGTAGCCTCAGGCGTCGCGGTTTCGTTGTTGTGGATGTGGATCTTTAACCCGCGCTTCGGTATCATCAACGTCCTGCTGAAAAAGATTGGCATCATTGGCCCCTTGTGGTTGGGGAGCGAAGCATGGGCGATACCTGCGCTGATCATCATGAGTATCTGGGGAGTCGGCGGCGGTATGCTCATCTACCTGGGCGCATTGCAGGGCATTCCTACCGCCTTTTATGAGGCGGCCACCTTAGATGGCGCCGGCGCTTGGAAGAAGCTTCTCCACATAACGGTTCCCATGATCACGCCGGTCTTGTTGCTCAACCTGGTCATGGGCGTGATTGTCTCATTCCAGGTTTTTACCCAGGCCTACGTCATGACCGATGGTGGCCCTAACTACGCTACGCTCTTCTATGTGATGTACTTGTACCAGCAGGCTTTCGTGTGGTTCAACATGGGCTATGCATCGGCGTTGAGCTGGGTCTTGTTCCTGATCATTTTGGTCTTCACCGTCATCATCCTCAAAACATCCTCCAGTTGGGTCTACTATGAGAGTGACTGATCAAATCGCTGCTGACAGCGTCCCTGGACGGCAGAAACGCGATCTCTCTTCTGTCAGATACTTCCAGAGCCGACGATTCCAAAATCGCGTTGCTGCTATCCTCATCTTTCTTGTGTTAATTGCTGGTACCATTTTTGTCATGCTGCCTTTTTTCTGGATGATCAGCACTTCGCTGAAAAGACCGGGAACAGAATTTGCCTTTCCCATCGAATGGATTCCGAATCCGCCCTACTGGCCGAACTATCCAGATGCATGGACGCTTTTGCCCTTCAGCACATGGTTTTTAAATACAGTGAACATCACCTCCGTCAGCATCATCGGCCACGTGGTGTCCTGTGCAATCGTCGGCTTTGGGTTTGCCCGCATCCGCTTTGTGGGACGTGATGTGCTCTTTGTACTGGTCCTGGCCACCCTGATGTTGCCCTATCCTTCCATCGTGGCCCCCCTGTTTTTGCTCTTCAAGAACCTGGGTTGGATCGATACGTTTTTACCCCTGATCGTGCCAACCTTCTTTGCCAGCAATGCCTTCTACATTTTTCTACTGCGGCAATTTTTCAGGACCATACCCATGGATCTGGATGACGCGGCAAGAGTTGATGGCTGTAACACCTTTGGGGTCTTCTGGCACATAGCGCTGCCTCTGACGAGACCCGCTATGGGGGTTATTGCTGTTTTTTCCTTCATGCTTCATTGGAACGATTTTCTGGGACCGCTTATCTTCCTGTCCACAACGGAAAACTTCACGCTGGCCCTCGGCTTGCGCTTCTTTCAGGGCCAATACCAGGTCCAATGGTCACTGCTTATGGCCACCTCCCTCGTGATCCTTTTGCCCACCATTGTCGTCTTCTTCGTTGCTCAAAAATATTATATTCAGGGCATCGTGGTGACCGGTATCAAGGGCTAAGAGGTGTGTAACATCGTGCAGAAGCAATCCACTCGCGCGTTTCTTATGGTACTATCGATTTTTCCGCTGATAATCGCCGCCTGCGTGCCGTTGACGCTGCAATCTGATTTGTCAAGGATGAGACTGAGGGGTGAAAAACCCCTCACTAAAGTATCGGGGCTTCCAGTAGCTCAACCGGGGTTTTTCTTAAAGAAAAGCCGGATTGAGCTTGCGATGGCCTGCCACATTCGTCGTCGGAGGTGATACTCGTGTCCAATAGGATAAAAATCAAGCCTCTCATCCCCCTGTTGAAACAAGGGGGCTTTCCCGGCTTTTCTCGTAAGATCATGGTGGGCCTGTTTTGGGCCTTGCTAGCCATCGCCTTAACCAGCTGCCAGCAAATTGAACCGTCATCTGAAACAGACGTTGTCTCTGTCACGATCACCCCGGGTTCGCCAAATGGTGCACCGACCTCAACACCAGCCGTGTCGCCGGCGGTATCGCTAGCGATATCGGAGCAACCACACCGGGCCTCACCCTACCCCTGTGAAGATCGCTTCATCCCCCATTCTCTTGAACATATCACCGCCATTTCAGGTGAGATTGTCAAGAAGTTCGGTAGTAACGGTGCCGGTCTGGCCATAAACGATCTTGACCGTGATGGCGATCTGGATCTGGTGCTGGCGAATTTGGCTGGTTCTAATGCCATCTTTTGGAACGAAGGCGATTTCGCCTTTCAGAAGCAGGAATTCCCTTTCGGTCAGTCGCGCGCCGTCAGCATCGTCGATATTGATGGCGACGGCTGGCAGGACATTGTCTTTGCCCGGCGCGAAACGGCTCCCAGCGTGTGGATGAACGATGGCACGTTTCAAAAGGGTGAAAACAATCAGAAAACTCACAGACAAACATCAGCCCAGCCTGGTCAGATAGACGGTTTCACGCGTTTAGATCGGTTCAGCCCTTCCCAACGGGCCTACACCTTCGCCTGGGCCGATCTGGATGGTGATGTTGATCTGGATCTTGTCCTGGCGACCTATCAAACCGAGTACAGGCGCTTTAATAACTATGACTTGAGCGGGGGCGGCGTGGTCTACTATGAAAACAGGGGAGACGACTTTAAAGCGACCCATCTGGCGACCTATTCGCAAGCCTTGGCCCTGCTGCTGGTCGACCTGAATGACGATGAACATCTGGATATCTGGGTAGGCCATGACTTTCTGATGCCTGACCAGGTCTGGTTGCGCACAGACGATGGCTGGCAGGAAGCAACCCGCTTCAATGAAATTGCCCAAAATACCATGAGCTTTGCGGCAGGTGATATCAACAACGACGGTGGCGTTGAGCTATTTGCCGCTGACATGATGCCCTATGAGCCTACCCAAGCGGCCCTGCTGGCCTGGGCTCCTTTAATGGAGACGATGGAAGACGTCGACGTCGCCCATGACCAGCAGATCATCCAAAACGTCCTTCAGGTTGCGACCGGCGATGGGGGATTTGAAAATCAGGCGGTTGCGCGAGGTGTAGAGGCGACGGGATGGAGCTGGTCGGCCCAATTTGGGGATCTGGACCAGGATGGTTTTCTCGATCTCTATGTGGTGAACGGCATGGCAGCAGAAGAAATGTTTGGTCATCTGCCGAATAACGAATTGATCGAAGAAAATCTGGTCTTCCAGAACGATGGCACGGGTCGTTTTAAGCCAAGGCCCGATTGGGGTCTCAACGCGACGGCTGGTGGTCGCGGTATGAACATGGCTGACTTGGACGGCGACGGTGATCTGGATATTGTGGTCAATAACCTGCTGTCGCCGGCCGTCGTCTACGAGAATCGGCTCTGTGGGGGCCATAGCCTGACCGTTGATCTCCAGTGGCCCAAAAGCAAGAATACCTATGCGATCGGCGCGCGGCTTGCGCTACAGACAACGACGGGTCGATATATGCGTGAGATTCGCTCCAATAGTGGATATTTGTCAGGCGAGCCGTCACAGGTTCACTTTGGTTTCCCCGCAGATAGCCGCCCCATCTCGCTGGATATCCAGTGGCCCGATGGTCGAAAGTCAACGCTTCCTGTGCCGCCATCAAGCACAAGGCTCATTGTAGAGCGCACCAATTGATTCCGAAGCGAACTTGTCCGTATTTTCATAGGAGCCGCCGATGGCGCGGGGGGTGTGGGGGGTGTCCCTCCACATCTTTTTTCGCACCAGACGCCCGGTATGAAACCCCCGGAACAGGGTTTCATAGGAGAACATTATGAACGATAAGCAAAAAAATGGTATGTCACCAATCATCGATTGTGACGTACACCACGGTGACTTGGCGGACCTATCTGCGCTCTATCCTTATCTGCCCCGTCACTATGTCGAATATATTGAAGATTTTGGCCCCCTGCTGCCAGGTCTCGGTTATACAAACGTACCTCCCGCGGCAAACGCAACTCGCCACGACCTGTGGGAGAGCACAAGTATCAACCCGGCTACCGAGCCGGAGGGATACAATGGCCGGCCACATAAGAATTGGCAACAACGACGAATGACAGCGGGTAACCCAGCTAACCAGCCCGAGGTTTACATAAAACGCCATCTGGACGCCTATAATATTGGCCTGGCCGTCCTCACCGGTTCCGCTGTACCGTCTGCGGCCGCAGTTCATCCCGACGCAGACTACGGACATGCCCTTTGCCGCGCCCACAACGACTGGACGCTCGACCATTGGCTAAGCCAGGATTCTCGCTTTCGGTCCTCGATTCACATTGCGCCGCAGGACCCTGCCTTGGCCGTGCAAGAGATCGAGCGGCTTGGCCCACGCCCGGAGTTCATCCAGGTTTTGATGCCGGCCGGGGCGCGGCTGCCCTTCGGCAATCGTTTCTATCATCCCATCTATGCCGCCTGCCAGGAACTGGGTCTGCCGATGTGCGTCCACTTTGGTAGCGAAGGCGCGGGCATCTCCGCGCCACCCACGGGCACGGGATATCCTTCATACTACCTTGAAATGCGGATGGCTCGGCCGCAGACTGCAATGGCCCACCTGGCTAGCCTGATTTGTGAAGGCGTCTTCGAGAAATTCCCTGACTTCCGCTTTTTGTTTATAGAACACGATTTTTTCTGGGTGCCGGGCATGTTATGGCACATGGACTCAGACTGGAAGGCTCTGCGCGATTATACGCCCTGGGTCAAGAAGCTGCCCAGTGAATATGTCCGCAACCATGTCCGCTTTGGCTCACAACCCATGCCTGATGTGCCCAGCCGTAAGGACCTGGCCCGTTTTCTGGAGTGGCTGCGGGCGGACGAAGTCCTGGTCTATACGTCTGACTTTCCCCATTGGGATATGGATGAACCCAGCACATTCTTGAGGGGTCACGACCCAGACCTACGCCGGCGGGTTATGGTTGAGACAGCCCGCGAGCTCTACCAGCTAGACAGTCAACTCACCAGTGCCCCACGAGAGAATGCTGCTCGCGCCCTGTAGGCCTGGGGATTTAGGGAGGTCGATGTCGTGCTTGCATCGACACTCGTTTACTAAGGTAATACGCTGATCCCATCAGCAGGTTTGCTTTGCTAGTCTCGATGTCACTCAGACTGTCTACCACATAAGATCCCGTTGAGCCGAAAATCTTATTGGGCCGCATCTGCATCGGCCACAGGAGAAAGCTCTATGGCTAAACGCCAGGCTAAGCAGCGTTATGTGGTTGCTCGGACGGAGGAGTTACCACCGGGTCAGCGACGTATCGTCACTGTACGAGGTCGCGAAATCGGCGTCTTTAATGTCGGCGGCGAATATTTCGCATTGCTGAACTACTGTCCTCATCGGTTCGCGCCGTTATGCCTGGGCCGGCTGCGACCGCTCGTTACCTCAGCCGATGTTCCTCAAGTGGGTCACGAACGCGAAAATGAAATCCTCAAATGCCCCTGGCACCAATGGGAATTTGATATTCGGACTGGCAAAGCGCTCTTCGATCCAAAACTGGCCGTCCGCACCTATGAGGCGAAACAAGAGGATGATCAGGTCGTCATATATTTATAATGAACACAATTTTAATAAAGTCTTCATCTTATACTGCGAACGGAATAAAACCGAAACTGTGACTGCTAAGTCCTTGCCCAAAGGCGCTCATGATTCAGCATGGCGAATGATGTTTCTCTCTCCTCACTTCTCTTTACTCTCTCCTCGCTTTTGGGCGGTCGGGCCTATTCGGCCCTCCCTTGTGCGGGGGCTCCGCTCCCGCAACGCCCCCCCTAAACCCCCCGCCGCATCGAGTGTATGGCAATATGACCTTGACGACCCGCTGCGACCAGGCTTGCCCCCGCGTCTTGGCACATTCAGAGTATGTGCCAGCGCAGGCAAGCTAGGCGAGGCAACTCCAATATATGCCCAACGTTCACCGCGACGACCATCGAGAGCCCGCTACAGAAATGCTGACGGTACTTTCCCCCCAGGCCGACCGTACACAGAACACACACAGAACATGGCTTAGTAGTTACCCGAAACTTCTGAAACGGTGGTAATTAACGTCAGTCTGGCATCCTGAGTAGGCGGATTAGGCCCATAAGGCCACAAAAACCTTAATGGAGCCGTATCGAAGAGTGCGGGTTGGCCTCGAATCGTCGTTTGAGCCGCACCCTTCGATACGCCCTCGTACCTCGGGCTACTCAGGATGCTTTCACTAAAAATTTCGGTTTCAAACTAATTTGAATATAGAAAGGAGTTATCTATGAAAGTGAAAGCCGCTGTCCTGTACGAAGTGAACCAGCCAATTGTGGTTGAAGAGGTTGATGTGGACGGTCCCAAAGCGGGCGAAGTCCTGGTCAAGATCGCCGCGACGGGCGTCTGCCATAGCTGCTACTCCGTTATTACGGGGAAGGAAAAGTGGCCGCTTCCCGCCGTGTTGGGCGATGAAGGGGCCGGGGTTGTCGAGGCGGTTGGATCGGGTGTCAGCCTGGTCAAACCGGGTGATCACGTAGTGCTTTCGATCTCGCCTGCCTGTGGTCACTGTATCTACTGTGTGCGAGGCTATGCCAGCCTTTGCCTCAAGGCAGCCCAGATGAGAGAGCGCCCCCCGCGATATGGCAAAAATGGAAAGGGCATCTACCAATTCACCGTCGCTTCCTTTGCCGAATATACGGTCGTCCCCCAAGAAGCCGCGGTCCCGATTGACCAGGATCTCCCGCTCGATAAGGCAGCCCTATGTGGTTGTAGCGTCGTCTCCGGCGTGGGTAGCGTGGCCAACACAGCGGAGGTGAAGCTAGGGAGCAGCGTCGTCGTTATTGGCGCCGGCGGCATCGGGTTGAACGCGATTCAAGGGGCCGCTCTGGCCGGGGCGGCCCAGATCATCGCGGTTGACTTGGTGGAGGCGAAGCTTGAAATGGCTCGACAGTTTGGGGCTACACACACCATCAACGCCAGCAACGGTGACCCGATCTCCGAAATCCACGCCTTGACCGAGGGCTTGGGGGCCGATTATGCGATTGAAGCCATTGGCACAAATGTGACGTATGAACAGGCCATACGGGCCATTCGACCGCGGGGCAAAGCGATCTTGATTGGTTTACCGCAGTCCGAACCGATTTGTCTGGAGCCTCAGCTGCTGATGAATGGGGAGAGGATAATAATGGGCAGTGCCCTCGGCTCGACGCGGATGCGCTATGATGTACCTCGCCTCATCTCACTCTATCGGGCCGGAAAACTGAAACTGGATGAACTTATCACCCAAACCTATCCGTTGGAAGCGGTGAATGAGGCGTTTGAAGATATGCTCAATGGCAAGGTTGCCCGTGGCGTAATTCGATTTTGAAATCACAGCGCATCGTCGCCACAGCTCAGAGCAAAATTGCCGTTGAGGACTTTGAGCTACCATCATTAGAACCAGATCAGGTGCTTATCGAAACGCAGTTCTCTGCAATTTCGCCGGGTACGGAGCTGGCCTTTCTACATCACCTGCCAAATACGCCCGGTGTTTATCCCTACTATCCGGGCTACTCATCCAGTGGTCGCGTGGCTGCCAAAGGAAGTGCTGTGACTGATTTGGAAGTCGGCCAGCGGGTGGCCTGTAATATTTGACACGCGGCCCACGCTATCGTTGAGGCTGGTCGCTGTATCCCTATTCCTGATGGAGTCAGCAATCAGGATCCGTCCATCTATCGGCTGATATCAATTGTCATGCAGGGCATTCACAAGGCCCAAGTTCAATTGGGTTGGGAGGTGGCCGTGCTGGGATTAGGCTCGATTGGTAATCTGGCCGGACAGGTTGCTCGGGCTGCAGGCTCAACCCACGTCCACGGTTTTGATCCGGTTGGCTGGCGACGAGACCTGGCTTTGCAGTCTGGCTTCGATGCGGTTTCTGACTCAACCGAAATCGGAACCCTGACGGATCGCTTCCAGGCTGTCATCGAAGCGACTTGACCTGCCCTCGATGTTTGTACCACCCGTTATGTTAGTCCGGCAAGGACTGGGACAGGGTCGGCCGGCAAGAGGGCCTCAGGGGACGGCGGCCGATAGCCCAGAGAGCTGTGTGGTCTGATCCGGTTGTAAGTCCGCCTGTAGCGCTCCGTCAGCACACGCACCTCCAGCAACGTATAGAAGACCTCTCTGTCCAGCAATTCGTCCCTCAACTTCCCGTTGAAACTCGCAAGCCGTTCTCCCACGGCGACCCAGGCTCGATGTAGAGCGTCCTGGCTCCCACCCGCCCCAGCCACTCGCGCACAGCCCGGGCTGTAAACTCCGGACCGTTGTCCGAGCCAATATGGTCGGGCACGCCTCTCGTCACCATCAATTCGGCCAGCGCAACCCGAAACTTGTAGGCTGCCGTGTGTCGACGTCGTTTCCTGACCACTGAACTGGCCCTCCACGTGCTTGGTGATCTGCTCCATTATACACCTTAGCTCGTGGTCCAGTTTTTGGGGCCCACTTCAAAGAGCCCGTCATAGCAATCCTGACGGTGCGTTCAGCCATTCCGGCCCAGGCAGAAGGCACACAGTGCCTACAAAAAAATGGGATTGACCAGACGGCTCGCGTGTGGTAGTTTTAGGACTATATCCCATATTTTCGAGAAAAACCGGCCGCAGCTGTGACCGTCCAACAAGGACACTGATCGGCGTGATTCATTGCCCTGCGCATCCAGCGTTTTATGTCGCTATTGACTCTCATCACAACAATCACAGTCGACGTGGAAGGATCTGCGTGCCAAGGGGGTGATGTCTTCCGAAATGACCCGCAATGTAGTCTGCGCTTCGGGACAATGTTCAATATGCTGACACTTTGTCAGATGAGCGCAATGTGTCGGCACGCAATGACAAGGAGGATTTTCGACGATGACTGCGAACAGAATGAGCCGACGTGGTTTTCTGCAGCTTTCAGCAGCCGGCGCCGCCGGCGCGCTGCTCGCCGCCTGTGCCGGCCAGCCGGCAGCCGCTCCCGCCGCCGAAGAGAGCGGCGAAATGATGGCCGAAGAGCCTGTTGAGATCAGGTTGTCACACTGGTGGGGTGAACAGCACAACCATTGGCTGCCCATCGTTGAGGAAAAGACCAACGTCACGGTTGCGCAGGAGATCTATCCCTGGGGCGAGTACCTGACCAAAGTCTTGACCCAGGTGGCGGGCGGCGTGGCGCCGGATATCATCCAGCTTGACCAGAGCCACAACGCAGATTTCTTCCCCAAGAACATCTTTGTACCCTACAACGACTTTCTGGAAGCCTCCGATTTGGACATGAGCAAGTGGAACGTTGACCCGGCGCTTGAGGTTGGCTACAACGGCGATATCCTCGCCTTGAGCCTCTTCACCATGCAGGGCCGCTCCGTCTATCTGAATCTCGACCTGGTGCGAGAGGCCGGGTACCCCGAAGATGAACTGCCCTTGTATGGCAGAGACAACTTCGACACGTGGCACTGGGACGACTTCGTCGCCTTCCTCCAGGCTGTCACCATCCAGGCCTCCGACGGCACCTATGAGCAGTATGGCTATGCCGGCGCCATCACCGACGCAACCAGTCTGGCATACCAGATGGCCAGCTACGGAGCCGACCTGGTCGATGATCCGTGGGCCTTCGCTGAAACCGAAGCCTTGTTGGATTCAGACGCGGCCATCTCGGCCGCGCACGATATCGTCGATCTGACCGTCGTGCATGGCGTAGCGCCGACGCTGGAAGCCCAGCAAGGCGTCGAGGGAGGCCTGTTTAGAGCAGGGCTGGCCGCCGCTGTCATCAGTTGGACCAACCAGACCTATCTCGTGGCTGAACTCCCCTTCGAGTTGGGCTTCATGCACATGCCCTTCGTGGACCGCCGCGTTCATGGCGTTGGCGCCAACCACTGGAGCATCAACAATGCATCCGATCTGATTCCGCAGGCGCAGCAGGCCGCGCTCATCCAGACCACCGACTACGAGGTCGGACAGGCTCTGGTCGATCTCGCCGCCACGATTTCCGCCTATGATCCCGCCTACTATCTGGATACGCTCCCCGAAGGCGATCTGGGCGTAATCACGCGCATCATGTTGGCGCGCCTCGCCGGCATGTCCGACTGCGACTACTGTGCAGAAGATGTGAACATGTTCAATCGTGCCGGTTTTGGCCGCAGCGGACGCTTCCTGCAGGACACGATTCGCTCCGAGCTGGAGAAGGTGCTCATCGGCGAGAAGGGCGTGGAGCAGGCGATGCAGGACGCAGACGCCGCCATCGACGCCGAGATCGCCCGCGCCTAGGAGGGCAAGCAGCACAAAAATGCGGTCAGAGACCGCGATCCAACTGTGTCTGTAAAGGGAGGGGGGCGGCCGATGTTTTGGAAACGAAGTCTATCCTTGCAAGCGCGCGAGACGCGCGACGCCTACATCGGTCTGCTCCCCTTTCTGCTGGGGTTCGTGATCTTCACCGCCGGCCCCCTCATCTATTCTTTCTATCTGTCATTCACGCGCTACGATATCCTCTCGGCGCCGCGTTGGAGCGGTTTCGAGAACTATGCGCGCATGGCCTCCGCCGACGAAACGCTTTGGCAGTCCTTACGCGTCACGGTGATCTATACAATGGTGGCCGTGCCGGTGCAGGTGATCGTAGGCTATGCCATGGCGTTGCTCCTGAACTTGAAGGTCAAGGGCCTCTCCTTCTGGCGCACCGCCTTCTACATGCCGGCCGTCGTGCCCGCCATGGCTGTCGCTTACGTCTTCTCATGGATGTTGCAGTCCGACGTCGGGCTGCTCAATCAGTCACTGCGCGCCATCGGCCTGCCGGGCCCCAAGTGGTTCGGCGATCCCAACTGGGTGCTTGCCGCTTTCATTCTCATGTCGGCATGGGCGGTCGGGGGTACCCTGCTGCTCTATCTGTCCGCCCTGCAGGGCGTGCCCACCGAACTGTATGACGCCTCCAAGGTGGATGGCGCCAATGCTTGGCGTCGATTCCTCAACGTGACCTTGCCCATGACCTCGCCGGTCATCTTCTTTGTCTTCCTGACCGGCATGATCGGCACTTTTCAGGTATTCACGGTCGCCTTTGTCACCACCAATGGCGGGCCGGGCGAAGCCAGCCTGTTCTATCTGCTCTACCTGTACCGCACCGGTTGGGAATATCTGCAAATGGGTTACGCGGCGGCCATGGCCTGGCTGCTCTTTGTAATCCTGCTGGTGATCACACTGCTTTCGCTGCGTATTTCGCGCACAACGGTCTTCTATGAGGGCGCACAGGAATAACACATGTCGGATTCAGGAAGTGCGCAAGCTGGAGGAGCGCTGGTTCAACCGTCGCCGGAGATGGGCGGGGCCTGGATGCGCCGCCAGCAAATGGGGCAACGTCTGCTCGGCAGGGCCTTCTTGTACCTGGCGCTGGCCGTCCTCACAGTCATTCTCGTCGCCCCTCTGGTCTGGATGGTGAGCGCCTCGTTTAAGCCGGAGGGCTATGTCTTCGAGTATCCGCCGCGGCTGATCGCTGAACAGGTCCAGTGGTGGAACTACGTGGAAGCGTGGAACCAGTTTCCATTCTGGCGCTCACTGCGCAACACGATGACGATTACGATTGGGGTGGAGGCCGGGCGTCTGCTGAGCGCCAGCCTGACCGCCTATGTCTTTGCCAGGCTGCGCTTCCCGGGCCGCAATGCCCTCTTTCTGCTCGTCCTGAGCACCATGATGATCCCCTATCATGTGGTGCTGATCCCGCAGTATATCCTGTTTCGCGAATTGGGTTGGTTGGACTCATTCAGGCCGCTGATTGTGCCCCATTTTTTCGGCGGAGGCGCATTTTTCATCTTCCTGTTGCGACAGTTCTTTATGACCATCCCGCGCGACTACGACGATGCCGCACGCATTGACGGCGCCGGGACGTTCGCCATTCTGTGGCGGATCATCTTGCCGATGTCGAAACCGGCGTTGGCCACGGTCGCGATCTTCACCTTCATGGCCGAGTGGAATGATTTTCTGGCGCCCCTGATCTATCTGAACTCGCAGGAGAAGTACACCCTGGCGATCGCGATCCGGCAATGGCAGCAGGTGGCGGTGTGGGGCGCGGGCGCCTACGTGCCGCCGACGTGGAACGCAATCATGGCCATGGCGACCGTGCTGACGATTCCACCCGTGGTCCTTTTCTTTTTCACCCAACGCTATTTCATCCAGGGCGTCGTGATCAGCGGCATCAAAGGATGACGCAGGTGTTAGCGGCCCCTTGATACCTTCGCATGGCCCGCAAAGACGGCACAGGTTATCGCAGTCAGTGACCACGCCCGCGATCTTCTGTCTGGCTGCATCAATTCGGAACTTGCCGCTAACCGGGCGTTTGACGAAGCAAATCTCAAGGGGAACGCATACGAAATGAGGAGACGCATAAATGGCGGTTAAGGTTGGGACCGGGCCCGACTCGTGGGGTATCTGGTTCCCGAGTGATCCCTTGCAGACTCCGTGGTATCGTTTTCTCGATGAGGCCGCCGAAGCTGGCTATGAATGGATCGAACTAGGGCCTTACGGTTATCTTCCCACTGACCTGCCCACTCTGCGCCGCGAGTTGGACGGCCGCGGCCTCAAGGTGGCGGGAACGTTCGCCATGGAGAGCCTTGAAGTTCCGGAGAAGTGGCCGGAGTTGGAGCGGCAAGTGCTGGGCGCGGGTGAACAATTGGTGGAGTTGGGCGCCCGTTTCCTCGTGCTGATCGACGGCATGTACTCCGACCTGAGAACAGGCGAGCTGGTCGAGCCGGCCGAGCTGGACGGCGACGCCTGGAAACGGTTGATCGATACGACGCACAGAGTGGCCGACATCGCCCGCGACCGGTTCGGCCTGCAGCTGGTGTTCCATCCCCATGCCGAGTCGCACGTCGAGTATCCGCAGCAGATCGAGACATTCCTGGCGCAGACCGACCCGGATCGGGTGGGGTTATGTCTCGATGTGGGACATCATGCCTATCGCGGCGGCGATGCCGTCGAGTTTATGCGCCGGCATCACGAGCGCATCCCCTATCTGCACATCAAGAGCGTCGACCGCGCCGTGCAGCAGCAGGTCGAGGCCTCGGGCGTCTCGTTCGCCGAGGCGGTCAGGATGGATATGTTCGTCGAGCCGGCCCTGGGGTTTGTTGACTTTCTGGCCTTCCGCGACGTGCTGCGCAATATCGGTTTTGACGGTTGGGCGGTGGTCGAGCAGGATATGTACCCCGCACCCTTCGACAAGCCCCTGCCGATTGCCAAAAGGACGCGCGCCTACTTGCGCGATATCGGGATCGGATAATCGGACTATGAAGAGCTGGCGCACACCAGGAGGGAATGGCGCGACATGTTGACTACCGAACAGATAGCCCACTTTGAGACCTTTGGCTTCGTCATCAGGCGGCAGTGCTTCTCCGCCACCGAGATGGCGGAGATCAGCCGCGCCTTCGACGACGTGCTGACCGCGGACCGCAAGGGGCGGCCCTTCGATGGGGCGTCGCGGCAGGCGGTGCTCGGCTTCATCGAGAAGCGGCCCCTGCTGTCCGGCCTCGCCGAGGATGATCGCATCTACCAGCCTCTGGAGCAGCTGCTCGGCCCCGGCTTCGTCTGGATCGGGTCCGACGGCAACCTCTACGTCGGCGACACCGGCTGGCATCCCGACGGCTCGGTTCTTGACTATGGGCGCATCAAGGTCGCCTTCTACCTCGACCGGGTGACGAAGGACACCGGCTGCCTGCGGGTGATCCCCGGTTCCCACCAACTGCCCTTGCACGCCGCGCTCGACCCGCTCCTGCAGCAGCGCGCCGATTCCAACCAGAGACCGTTCGATACGGACGGCCCCGGCGTGCCCAGTTTTCCGCTCGAGTCCCAGCCCGGCGATGTCGTCTTCTTCAACCAGAACCTGTGGCATGCCGCCTTCGGCGGGAAGACGGGGCGGCGCATGTTCACCATGAACTTCGGCGCGCAGCCGTCAAAGGATGAGCACGTCGACTTTCTGAAACGGGTCTACCAAAGCAACCTCAAGCATGTGGAGAACATGCAGTATACGCAATCGGCCCGCGTCTACGAAGATGCCTTCCTCTACAGCCAACAGCCGCGCATCAAGGGCATGGTGGGCAAGCTGGTGGAGCTGGGATTCAAGTGATGGGCAGGGCGGGCGATCCCGCACTCTGAGCCTGTCATGCAACCTGCGCCAGGTGCCATCGTCCCGCTACTGCCTGAAGTAGGTATACACACTCCGCCGCGGCGGAAAGCCGCTCGGTAGCATCCGCCACTGGATGCCCCCTGAAGTCAGGTGGAGAACTGCATCAACCGCCAGACGCATATCCAGGCTGCGGGGTCGTCCGCCCGGTTTGGCCGGCGGCCTTCACTTTTCAAACAGCCTCTGAGGTGTTCTCCGTGCTCCTTCGTGGCCCTCCGTGGATCAAAAGGTGTTACGGTGTTCTCCTGGCCCTCTCCGTGGACAAAAAGGTGCTAAAGTCTTCCACACAACCCGCAGCGGTCAAATCACATCCTGATCCCGCAAATCCCACTTCGATCAAACCTCACCAAACCCCCGCCCCAATCCTATTGATCTCAGCAACGACCTCATCCGCCTCCTCCGTCCCGTGCTCCACACAGAACAGCGCATCCTCCAGCACAAACAGGCAATCGGCGTAGAATCGAACGCGCTCCCAACACTGGTCCATCAGCGGATAGACCCGCGCGCAACGCCGCAAGAACGCATCCCCGAAGCAGACGCACAGCCCCGCAAAATCCACGGCAGGGTCGCCGATTCCCGCATGCCCGAAATCGATCATGCCCACAACCCGCCGCGCCGCCGCGCTGTACAGCGTATTGCTCGACCCAAAGTCACCATGGCGCAGCACCTTGTCGAAAGCGAACCGTTCCTCGTCCCCCTGAAAAGCGTCGAACTGCTCTGTCGTCCACGCCCGCGCCTCCTCCGTCAGCCGCGGAAACACGACCTGCTCGACCCGCCCAAAAATCTCCCGCAACGCAGCCGGAGAGTCGGACGGCTCCTGGGCAATGTCGACCGCTTCAGGCGGGACTGCGTGCAGCGCCCGCAAAAATGACCCAATATCCGCAGCCAGACGGTCGACCGTTCCCTCATCACCGATCTGCCTGAAATCCTCCGGCCACAGCGGACTGCCCGGCAATTTCCGATAGCCCACAAACGCCCGCCCCACCTCGTCGTCCAGGTTGTGGTAGATGTATTCCGGCGTCGCCAGCGGCACCCGCGGCCCCACCGCCCTCAAAACTGCATCCTCCCGCCGCAGCCCCGCCACGCCCGCCGCAAACTTCGGAAAACGAAAAATCAACTCCCCATTGACCAGAACCAGCTCATTATTCTGCCCCGCCCGAAACAGCTCAACCCTCTCCAACCC
>WTGY01000016.1 GCA_011523365.1 Caldilineaceae bacterium | reverse complement strand
CCGACCGACAACGACGGCACTGACAGCGACGGCATCGACACACCCACTCCGACCGACAGCGACGGCATCGACACGCCGGCGCCATCGACGCCATCAACCGGATCAGTTAGTTCGGCCAGTAGTTAACAATGACTGACCTACTGCAGGGAAGCGCGTTCGCAGATGTGCCTGTAGTTCCCCGGGTTGAATTTCCCGTCGACCCTGCGCTGCCCGACCTGGCAAAACTATTCGACGGTAATTGGGTCTGGCAGGCATCGCGCAGCCAGTTCGCCGACGCGGATAGGATTCCTTGCCAGTTCCGGGTGCGTCAGTTCAGCCACACACCGGGCAGATCTGCCACCATCAGTTACTTTGCCGATTGGGCTCCGGAGGAGTTCCAGTCCCCCGACATTCTTTCCTGCAGAATCGAAGCTGGTACACCTCCCGCTTTCTCCCGATATCCTCGCGATCAGTTCCTTCCCGGTCTTGAACAAGCTGCCTATCCGGATTCGGCGCTAAGTCTTCTCAACGAGCATGTTTTCGCCTTTCCTCGCAGGAAACTTCGTGTAAACATGATCAGATACCGGCCGGGAAACCGCGCCGTACTTCGGCACCGCTCCGGCAAAATCGGGTTGTACGTCAGATTGATGAGGCCTTCCAGAGTGGAGGGACTGCTCAAGGCCGCTGAAATCATAGGACATTCAGGGTTTGCAGTCCCCAGAACTGTTGGCTACTGGCGCCAGGGCGGCGCAGTCTGGCTGTCAGAGATTCCGGGCAGAAACGTTCGACGTCTGATGCGCCGCGCCAAACCTCCTGATCCCGACGCAATTCTCGACGGTCTCGAAAGCCTCTGGAGTGCATCCCGCCACGCTGAAGGTCGCGCCTTCGACCTGCGAGGGGCATACAGAAGGGCAAAACGTACCTTCAGGCACGCACTCGGCAAATACGACGACGTGCGTCAGGTCTGTGAAAATGTAAGCAGCACGCTTGATCCATTCGTTCGTACCTGGCAGCCCTCAACTATCGCCCACAACGATCTCTACGATGACCAGATGTTGTTGCTGCCTGATGGCCGCGTGGCTATCGTCGACTTTGAGGAGGCCGGACCAGGAGATCCGATGCTGGATATCGGAAACTTTCTTGCGCATCTGAAATGGGCTGCGCACGATTCGAGTAGCGCCAAGAAGGATGTGAGCGCCCCGTATTACCATCGGCTCCGGGACGCCGCCTTGGACCGTCTCAAATGGAACCAAAGCGATCTGGACATGAGAGAGGCAGTTTGCCTTTTCAGAATTACCACCAATGCGATTCGTAGACCTGATCAGAATTGGCGTCACCGCACTCTGAAAGGTCTGAGTCTGGTCGCTAATACCTTGAATTGATGCTTGACCCGTCTGATCATAAACACTACCTCGACCCGGAACAGCCCTCGGAAAACTCTCTTCACTGAATCGCCTCTTGTTTCCCCGTTACTCTCCGCTGACTAAGGGCCGCTGACGTTTCCTTCCACTGTCCGTCCCCCCCGTAGGGGCACCCCTTGTGGGTGCCCTCGTAGTCGCCCCACTCTCACGAGAACTTCACTAAACTCTGTATCCCCCGTAGGGGCACCCCTTGTGGGTGCCCTCGTAGTTGCCCCACTCTCACGAGAACTTCACTAAACTCAGTGTCCCCCGTAGGGGCACCCCTTGTGGGTGCCCCCGTGGTCGCCCCACCGTCTCGGGAACTTCACTAAACTCTGCGTCCCCCGCTGATTGACTACATTCTAGTCCGGCAGACTTCAGGTCAGACAAACGTCAACGAATCCTGATGTGGATGGGTGCCCCTCCTTCAGTCGACGGCCTGGTTAAACAAGATCGATCTGGATCTTCACACTCCTTAATGCTCTGTTGGCCGTCAAGACTTCGCCCAGCTGATCGGGCTTTCGAATCCCCGCTAAACAGGATCTTCTGCAACGGCAGCGCCTTCCCCTTCTCCAGGCTTTGCTGCGACTGCACGCCCCGAGAAATGGTGAAGGTGGCGCGCAACAAAGAGCCGACTGGCCGGGATTGGGCAATGTTGTGGCATCTCAATATTGTGTTAACAGCTTGTTAATGGAGGGCGGGTACAGTAGAGTAGTGCGGAACCGGCCTACTCATGGCGACTGCTCTTCATCGTATTCTGCCTGGGACAGTTGACTGCCACAAACGAGGTGAAGAAATGAAAAGAGTGCCTGCGAGCCTCCTTATCCTCTTGACACTTCTTGTTCTTGCTGCTTGCGGCCGGAATGGCGACACCGAAACTGCAAGTGCTGACGAGGCCGCTGGCAATGTGTCCCAAGAGAGTTCTGATCAATCGGCCTCAAATCCTGACTCGTTCTCCGCTTTGGACAGATCCTACGAAGGCGCGCTGCCGCCGACGAACCAGCTCATCTTGGGAATCCTGAAACTAGAGGATACCAATGACGCTGTGACTTCTGCACAAGCCGCTACTATGCTGCCCCTCTGGCAGGCCCTCCAGAGTGGAACAATTCAAAACCAGTCTGAGAGAGCTGCTATTCTGCGCCAGATAGAAGGTACCCTTACCGATACGCAGATCGATGCAATTGGCTCCATGCAGTTGACCTTTACCGATTTGGGCGACTGGGCACAGTCGAATGGCATAGAGTTGCCCCAGTTCGGTCAGGGAGGAGGCCAGGGTCAGCGTGGCCAGGGCGGGCAAGGTGGCTTTGGCGGCGCCTTTGCCGACATGTCTGAAGAAGAAAGAGCTGCATTCAGAGAGGAGATGCAGAATCTCTCGCCTGAAGAGCGTCAGGAGCGACTACGTGAAATGGGCGTTGAGATTCCCGAAGGCGGTCTTAGAGGTCAGGGTGGCGGGCAGGGTGCAGCCGGCGGAGGCGGACGCCTTGCTCTGTTGCTGACACCTCTTATTGAGTTACTCCAGTCAAAGGCTACACTCTGACGCAAGTCTCATCCTGTTACAGGTCTCCATTTAAGCCGTCTGAGCGTCTAGGCCTGCTTCACTTTCGCAATTCGGCAGATGGATAGACCGGGTCTTCTTCGTGAGTCCAGTGCATCCCGGTACATTCAGCCCTGTCCCGTCGAGCAGACCGCAATAACCGGGTTCGCGGTAACCCTTGGCCGGAGGTGCTGTTTGCAACAAAGAGATGGGCGGATACTCTTCAGAAACCCGATCAAACTCTACGTCCTGGCGACTACACCGAAAGGGCAAGCGGCGCACGACAGTATTGTCGAACCGTGGCTGTGAAGTAACAGTCGGGTGCCAGGCGATTGTGATGACGGCAGCATTGGAGGCGTTCCTCAAAGTGGGCCCGTGAATAGTACCCTGGGACTAAGCAGACGAGATTGGTTGACAATGACAAAGGCCAGGATTGGTATCCCCAACCCGATGGTTTCTGATAGTGCCTTGATGGAACGGTAAACCGCTAGCCGGTGTAATCTGGGGCATTGCAATGAAGTCGATTCTGATCAGTTTAGTGGTCCTGCTGGTTTTCGGAACGGGAGCCTACTACGGCTACAGCACCTATTTTGTAGTCCAAGAGCCCGCAGTAGCTGCACCGGAACTGCAGACGGCACAGGTGCGGCGCGGCGATATCGTTCTTACAGCCGGCGGAATTGGCACGCTTTTTGCCGGCGAGGAAACACAGGTCGGATTCAGGAGTAGCGGCATCGTAAGCAGCATAGCCGCCCAGGTCGGCGAACAGGTCGACGCCGATCAGATCCTGGCAACTCTGGAGTATGATTCAACCCTGAACTCCCAACTAATCTCGGCCCAAATCAACCTTCGCCTTGCCGAAATAGCCTTGATTGAACTGACCGGCGAAGTAAGCGCAGCAGATCTCGCCGCCGCGCAGTCGGGCCTTGCGGCCGCGCAGGCCGAATATGACCGCCTGGTTGCCCCGCCCACTGCCGAGGAAGTCAACGCCGCACGCAGCGAGCTGATCAGCGCCCAGAGCGCACTCAACACGCTGCTGGCTGGCCCCACCCAGGACACCATCACAAGCCTGCAGGCCGACCTCAAATCAGCAGAAGTCGCCCTTGCCGAGGCCCAGTCGGCCTACGACAGAGTTGCTTGGCGCAACGACGTCGGCCGAACCTCGCAGGCAGCCGATCTACAGTCTGCCACGCTCGCCTACGAGAAGGCCCTGGCGCAGTACAACATCGGCGCAGCCGGCGCCTCCGAAGACCAGATCGAATCCGCACGAGCCCGGGTCTTGCAGGCGCAAAACACGCTCAACCTCCTGCTTCAGGAGGCCGACCAGCTGGACGTGGCCGCCGCTCGGGCCAAAGTTGAGCAGAACCGCGCCGGGCTGGAAGACCTGCTCGACGGCCCAAGCGCACAAGAGCTGGAACGAGCCGAACTCGCCGTAGAGCAGGCGCGACTGACTGCCCAGGACGTGCAACGCGAAATCGAGGGCGGTACAATTCGCGCCCCAATCGCCGGCGTCATTACCTCCGTTGCCGTTCAGTCAGGAGACTCTGTCTCGATGGGCCCGATCATCGGTCTCGCCGACACCGAAACCGCACAGGTCCGATTCTGGATCGAAGAGCTGGACATCTCAGCGGCCGTACCCGGGTTTCCCGTCAGCATCGTCTTCGAGGCATTCCCCGAGTTCACCTATACAGGCAACATTACGCGGGTCGAACCCGCCCTTGTGGAAGTCGACGGGGCCTCCGCCATTCAGGCGTGGGCTAGCATCGACATGACCCAACACCAGGCTCCCCTGCTATTCGGCATGAACGCCGAGGTGGAGATTATTGCCGGAGAAGCCCGCAATGCGCTCCTCGTGCCTGTCCAGGCCCTGAGAGAAATCAGTCCCGGGCAATTCGCTGTGTTCGTGGTTGGCCCGGGAGACGAACTTGAATTTCGACCTGTTCAGGTAGGGCTGCGGAACTTCGTCAGTGCAGAGATCCTTTCCGGGCTGGATGAAGGCGAAACAATCAGCACCGGCGACGCCCAGGTTGGGAACAACTGAGCGCTTGGAATAGCCGCCTTGCTGGCTGCCTGACTACCATGAAGAAGACATGAACGATCCTGTCATAGACATCACCAATATGACTAAGACCTATGGCGAAGGTGATATCGCAGTCCATGCTCTGGACGGGTTGGACTTGCAGGTTCAAAGAGGTGAGTTCGTCGCCGTCATGGGGCCTTCGGGATCCGGAAAGTCCACGCTCATGAACATAATTGGCTGCCTGGACCGCGCGACGAGCGGTCTATACATTCTTGACGGCGAGGACGTCAGCAGCCTCAATCGCGACCAGCTGGCATCCGTGCGCAACCGCAAAATAGGATTCGTCTTTCAGTCTTACAATCTCTTGCCTCGCCTGAGCGCACGCAAGAACGTCATGCTGCCCATGATGTACAACGGCTTCCAGAACTGGAGTGAAGATCAACGCAGCGACAGGGCCTCGGGGTTGCTTGATCTTGTTGGTCTGGGTGATCGTCTTCACCACCTGCCCACCGAGTTGTCAGGTGGACAACAGCAGCGGGTAGCAATAGCCAGGGCTCTGATCAACGACCCGTCTCTCCTTCTGGCCGACGAGCCTACCGGGAACCTTGATTCTCGCTCCAGCACGGAGATCATGGGCATTTTTCATCGGTTACATGGCCAGGGAGCGACAATCGTAATGGTAACTCATGAGGCGGAAAGAGCGCGTGAGGCTGGGCGCGTAGTCAACGTATTGGACGGGAAGGTAGTCGCTATTCAGTCAGAAATTGACCGCATGATTGTAGCTTGACTTCCCCGGAAACTGGCAAGCGACCAGCCACATTCACACTTAGTCTCAGAAAAACCTGGGTATTCGGAGAGGAGAAAACGTAGATGCTGCAGGACTCTATCAGAACTGCGCCATTTGGCAAGCAGAGACTGGAAGACGACTCTTTCAAAGACCTGCACGGGATGACCCTCCCAAACTCATTTCGCGTCGCCTGGGAGGGCGTGATGTTGAATAAACTGCGTTCTTTCCTTACCACTTTGGGAATCATCATCGGTGTCGCCGCCGTGATCATCATGCTTGCCGTCAGTGCCGGCGCTGAGGCGGAGATCGAGGACCAGATCAGCGGACTGGGTGCAAATCTGATCATGGTGACGCCGTTTCGCAGTTTCGGCGGCGTTCGCGGCGCCGGAGGTCCTAGGGGAGGTCCGGGGGGGATAACTACCTTCACCTACGACGAGGTAGTTTTCCTGTCGCAGAACTTAAGCAATATCAGCGGCGTGTCCTTGGAGCAGAGTACTACGCAGACGGTCAAAGGTGGTACCGCAACATTGAACAGCGTTTCAGTGGTCGGCGTCACGGCAGACTTCTTGGAAGTTCGCGACTACTCGATCGGGCAGGGCCGCTTCTTCACTCACGCTGAGAACGAGGCCATTCAGCGTGTCGCAATACTGGGCGCAGGCATTGCCGAAGACCTCTTCGAAGGGGTTGACCCCATTGGGCAGCAGGTGCGAATCGGATCCTCGCGATTTACGGTTATCGGCGTCATGGCCGAACAGGGCATCGTCGGCGCGACCGATAACGACGGCCGAATTTACATTCCCGCCTCAGTGGTCTTCAAGAGGTTTGGCGGCTCCGGTTTTGGCGGCGACCGCGTTCGTATGATCTTGGTTAAAGCAGAAAACGGCGACGTGATGGACAGTGTTATGGAGCAGATTACGTCTCTCTTGGCAGGGCGCCGTCAGATTGATCCGGCCGAGCCCAACTTCGGAGTACGAACTCAGCAGGACATAGTCGACGCCCGGGCCTCTACCACGGCCGCTTTTCGCAGTCTGCTCGCTTGGGTGGCGGCAGTTTCACTCGTCGTGGGCGGCATCGGCATCATGAATATCATGCTCGTCAGCGTGACCGAAAGGACGCGCGAAATCGGTCTCCGCCAAGCGCTTGGCGCACGTCCTCGCGACGTACAGCGACAATTCCTGCTCGAGGCTGTGATGCTCAGCCTCGTGGGCGGACTGGCGGGTCTTATCGTGGGTGTGGGCGGCTCGTTTGTCTTCGGCGAGCTGGGAGGCATGAGGACTGAGCTTGTACCCCTGTCCCTCCCGCTGGCCTTCGGCGCATCGGCCGCAGTAGGAATCTTCTTCGGATACTATCCCGCCACGCAGGCCGCGCAACTCGACCCCATCGAGGCTCTCCGTCGCGAGTAGCCCGCCTCCTCCCTTCAACTCGCAAGGATGGGCCCAATACCTCGGAGGGTACCCTGTGTGCATCCCAATATTGGGGTGACCATACATATAATTCCGAAAGCCACTCAGTTGCCCTCGGTTCCCGTCCCACTCTCTGGCAGACCAAAGCGTGTTTCTCTCTCCTCTTTACTCTTTCCACGTTTTCTGGGCGGTCGGGCGCAAGCGCCCTCCCTTGTGCGGGGGCTCCGCCCCCGCAACGCCCCCCCTAATGCCTCATCGACCGGGTGTCGATATTGGTGACAGGTGCCTAATCGAAAGTGTCCAGCCAGACCACGTCCCGCCTATCCCATCAAACCAACTTACGTGCCGGCCTGGTGCCTGCCCTCGCACTCTCCCAAAAGTCGGCAAACTCTTTCAGCCGCCGCTGGCACTGATTCTCCGCCAGACTGTTCCCACCCCAAATTTGGGATGCACACGCCAATTCGCCTCCAGGTTTTCTGGTCATTCATGTTCAGGTATACTGCCATGACACCTTCAGTCGCTTTGTGTCTTGTCCAGGATTCGACGAATGGAAAGGCGAAGGATCTTCCTTGCTGCAGCAATCTGGCTGTTCATTGTTCTGTTGGTCGGCCTGACTCGTCCGGAGCCTGCCCCGCAGTTTCAGACAATTTCAGCAGACAACTATTACGATAAAGTCTACGGTGCCTGGAAGGCGACGATGTTCGCCAACCACGCCGGCCTTGATCTGCAAGGCGTCTACATCGAAGAGCCGGGGCTGCCAGGATCATTCTCGCCGCCTCTTCTCGAAGAATGGTCGACCGACGACGATACACACGTCGAATGGGTGGATCTCCACATTCTCGAAACGCACGGACTCGATCCCACTCCCGAAGAGATTCGCCTGGAATGGGTCGATCACCTGAACCACGACATCTGGGTATCGACGCGCCGCGCACGCGACCTGATGGACGAAGGGTTCCTTCCCCCTGAGACCGGCAACGCCGCCAACAACCCCGACGGTGCCTGGTCGATCGACGCCCAGCTGCAGACCGAGCTGTTCGGTATGTTGGCTCCCGGTATCCCGGCCGTCGCCTCGACTTACGCAAAACGATTCGCCCAAGTCACCAACAGCGGACCCGCCGTCGAGGCCAGCGTATTCTTCGCCGCGCTTTACAGCCTGGCCTTCTTTGAAGATGACGTACCAGCTCTGATCGCCGCTGCACGCCAATTGACTGAAGACGAAGCCATCATCGCTCCCATCGTGGACAATGTGGTGCTATGGCATCAGCAGAACCCTGAGGACTGGCGCCTGACGCGGCAGCTGATCCGGGACGAGTACGACACCGACCCCATGTGGTGGGCTTCGCGTGTAAACTTTGCCGTCACAATTATGGCCCTTCTCTACGGGGAAAGTGACCTTCTCCGCACCATCGAGATCGCCGCCCTGGCCGGCTGGGATGCCGACAACACCATGGCCACCGCCGCCGGGCTCCTTGGGCTGATTCAAGGGTACAGTGAGTTGCCGGAAGAGATCGCCGGCAGCACGGACATCTACTTCAATGAGGACGTCACCGGCGATCTGCCCCGCTACGACACCGTAACCCAGTTTGCCGTCAGGACGCAGAGTTTGGCGGAGGCAATGATCACCAGGGCTGGCGGGACGACCCACCTGGGTATCTACCGGATTCCGGCTGAAACGCCGCCTCCCCCCGGGCGTTGACAAGAATGACACTTCTGAGGTTCTGGTCCGCCCCTCTCTCCCTCCTGCTCCTCTCGGCCCTGGCCTATGGCGGTATGGTCTCCATGCAGATTCGCCACGGGAACTTGGGTACCACCGAAGTTGCTGAGTTTCTTGTCTGGTTTGGTTTTGCCTTTGCCGCGTACGCTGTCGCGGTGTTTTGGCTGGAGCGTTGGTGGTACAGTAGCCGTACGCAAGGCGCCGGAACACGATCGGGGGTCAGGGAGTTCTACCTTCTGGTCTGGATCTGGATTGGGGGTTGCCTCTTCAGATGGCTCCTGCTTCAGACATTTCCCACACTGTCTTCCGATGTCTTCCGATATATGTGGGATGGCCACGTTACCGCCAACGGCGTAAGTCCCTATGCCTTCCCCATTGATGCATCTCAGCTGGACTGGCTTGACGTCCCCTTTCGGGCCCAGGCCAATCATGCCTGGATGGCCAGCCCTTACATGCCAGCGGCCCAATGGTTCTTCGCCGTCATCGCCCTCTTCTACCCGCTGAATCCCGACTCCTTCCAGGTCGCCGCCGTTCTCTTCGATCTCGGAACAGCGTTCATCCTAACCAAGTTGCTGGCGACTGTCGGGTTACCCACCCACCGAATTCTGATCTACCTGTGGAACCCACTTGTGGTTGTGGAGACTGCCCAGGGAGCGCACGTCGATGCTCTGATGGTGCTTCTGATCATGATGGCGGTCTATGCGATGGTCCGATCTGCAACGGCCGGCGGCAGCGCACGCCATGCCGGGGAGCCAGTCACCGATTCTGAGAGGCCTTCGTTTTCTTTGCTTGCGCCTGTCCTGCTGGCACTGGCCACTCTGACCAAACTCATCCCTGTTTTTCTGACCCCAATATTCTGGTGGCGCTGGAACTGGGGAAGCCGCCTCCTCTATGGCTATCTCACGGTCGGGATGCTGGTGTCGCCGGCACTGAGAGCCGGCTGGGGTCTGAGCGGAGAGCTGGACGGACGCGGACTTTTCGGCGCCCTACGCATCTACAACGCACAGTGGAATTTCAATAGCGGACTGTTTCGCTGGCTGGAAAACTGGCTCGAAAGCATGGGTATCGCCGACCCGATGGCGCAAGCCCAGGAAATCTCCTATTTCCTGATGTTTCTGCTGCTACTGGGCGTATGGCGACAGTTCCGACACTTCAAATCCGACCTGAGAGCGGTACTGCGCTGGATGGCAATTCCACTTGGCGGCTACCTGCTTCTCGCAACGACAGTTCACCCCTGGTATCTGCTGGCCCTGATGCCCTTTCTGCCCCTGCTGGCGCCGGGCGACGATGAGCCAATGAGACTCTGGCTCTGGCCCCTTCCCTGGCTCTGGCTCAGCGGTATCGTTGCGCTCTCATACGTAACCTACATCGACCCGGAAAACCTGCTTGACCTGGATTGGGTGCGCCTGGTTGAGTGGCTGCCAACCCTGTTTCTCCTGGGGATTGCCCTTTTCTGGGGCCCTATTAAGCATCACCGCCTGCGCCCGCTGACTTCGTAGACGACTTCACAACCCCGTAGGGGCACTCCTCGTGGCTGCCCAGGCCCGCAACCCTGCAACGGGCCAACCAACCCAATCCCCCTGTAGGGGCACCCCTTGTGGGTGCCCGGGCACGCCAACCCTGCAACGGGCCAACCAACCCAATCCCCTCGTAGGAGCACCCCTCGTGGGTGCCCTCTCAGTAGCCCCACGGCCGTGGGAGCCTTGCGAATCATCGCGCCTCTCGTGAAATGACAACACTGTGGGCCTGTAGTTCCAGGTCAGACAATTGTCAAAGAGTCCTAATCCCTGCCAGAAAACAGAATAATCTGAAGTCCCTCAAAGTCGGCCTGCTCGGACTCCCCAAATATCTTGCCCAGCTCGCGGGGAATAATGCCATCCGGGTCGGAGTACCAATTGTGGGAATATACGAGCCAGACCCGGTCTCGCCCTTCGAGAATCTCCTGAATCCGGGGAATGTCGGCCTCCTCCATCGTCGGTTCCAGCTCGCCGCGATCAAACAGGTCTACCGGCAACCCTTTCAAGACCGTGTCGAGTTCATATCGTTCATAGTAATACGCAAAGGGAATCTGTACCCAGGTGGCATTGAAAACAATCATCTCTCCAGGACGAACCTGTTCAGCAATATGAGAAGCCGCCTCGTCCCAAGCCTCTTTCTGGAACCAGAAATAGTATCCGTTCAGCGAAAGACTGCTTAGCCCCAAAACAGTTGCAAGGAGTAACAGCAACGCACTCAGCCTCGAGGCTGACACGAGTCCAGCTAGGTTGGGCCCCCGTCGAAGCGAGAGAAGGCTAAATAAGCCGCGTCTCAGTGGGCCGCCAACGACACGGATTCCAGCGGAAACGAGAACAAAATAGGGCAGCGTCGTCCATATGAGCGGCCGTTCCGCATAGATCGGACTGCGCATACTTACAAGCAGCGCAACGATATGAGGAACGAGAAAGAGACACACGATCAGAACTGCAGCTCTGTCACCGTCAAGCGACACTGTGCCCCCGTCGCCCAACTCCTGTTTCTCTAACCGACCCTCCGACCGGTTCCGTCGCCAATCACGTGCCAGCGAACCCAACCCGAAGAGCAGCCCGGTCAGCCCCAGTACGGCCAGAAACGAATAACCCCAAATCAAGACCGCACGCACCGGGAGATCCGACGGCAGAAAGGCGAAATGGAAGTTGCGAAAAGTATCCAGTACCAGGTTTGGCCAGGGGGGTGGCAGCCAGAATCCTGAACCCACGTCGATCACTTGTATGATGAACGGCACCGACCAGGGCAGCCACAAAAGAACGGCCATTCCTTGGAACCTGACCCAGTTCTTCCAGAAGGCTTCCACGCCGGCGTCATCAGTCGAATGCCTTACCTCACTGCCTTGCCCGCACGGCCCCGCATCAGGACTGTCATCCAGCAACTCGTCGTCACCCACTTCACCTGCCCGCCCGCCCTCGCGTTCCCGCTTCTCTGCTCCTCCTCCTACTCCTGTGGGAAAGAGCAGGTAGATCAACACTGCCCCCGCGTTCAGAGCAACCGGCAGGTATACCGCTGCCGTATTGTGGGTAAGCATCACCAGTGCTTGCGACACCGCAAGCCCTACCCAGTCCCTTCCCCGTGGTACTTGAGCCGTCATCAACCGCGCCAGGAAGTAGATCACGCACGCCACTTCCAGCGTAAGCAGCGCATACATACGCGTTTCCTGGGCGAACTGCACGTGAAACGGTGAAACTGCCAGAATGAATACCGCTATACCTGCCGTAGCTGGGTCAAGCAGGCGCCGGCTTCCCGCATAGAATACCGGAATTGTCAGCACCGATGCCAGAGCCGATAGCGCACGCGCTGCGCTTTCCAGCGATCCGAACAGCCCGATCCAGAAGTGCAGCAAGCTGTAATAGAGCGGTGGATGCTGGTCCACCTCAATGAGCCAGCGCCAGCCCTCCCACAGACTGTGGCTGGCAATCCACAGGCTGAATGACTCATCCAGCCATATGCTTTTCTCTCCGATCAGGTAGAATCGCAAAATGCCGGCAACCAGGGTGATCCCTAGGACATACAGCAGTTGGCCGCGCTCCCGCAGAATTCCGGTCAGTTTGTCTGATCCCAATCTGGCTGTCATCTTCCCCATTATGGCATCTGCTTCAAATGCCATCAACTGCCACAAGCACCGCCCTGAGTTCTCGTTGCACCGGCTTTCAAGCCCATGTACAATTCCTCACACAGCCCGCCATCCGCGAACCTCCAAAAAGACTTACAGCAGACAACTGGAGACGGACAAACCACGAAGGCACCTGGCGCTGACCGAATAAACGCGACGGGACAACCTTCGCCGTGCAAAGAGGTAGCCCATGACTTCCCCAATTCAGCTTGAGGACAGCGCCCCCTGGCGCCAACGATTCCGCTGCAACACCTTGGGCTACGTCTATGTTGCCCCAAATGACCCGTCGCGTGGAATCGTCCACGCCAGCATGCAAGGTCCAACTAAACGAATCTTCGCTTGGGCCACTTCTTCGGGCGACCTGCGTGCCCTCCTGCCGGAAGACGAGACACCTTCCTACGGCTGGCTGGGTCCCAGAGGCGACTTCCTCTACTACCTGCAAGACGATAAAGGCAGCGAACTGGGCCATATCGTTCGCATACCCTACGCGGGTGGACCGGCTGAAGACCTGACTCCTGAACTGCCCCCATATACGCTGCGCGGCTTCGATATAAGCCGCAACGGCGCCCGCCTCGCCTTTGACGCCGTCTACGACAATTGCTACTGGTTCTACTGCGTCTCGCTAAGACCGGACGGAGCGCACTCAGCGCCGCAACTGGTCTTTGCGGCCCGAGAAGAGACTTGGGCCTGCCATCTGTCCGGCGACGGCAACCTGCTTGCCGTCAGATCGACACGCCGGGCGCCCCACAGCCGCCGCTACACAGTCCTGGTATTCGACACGAATTCAGGCGATCAGGTCGCAGAACTTTGGGACGGTTTCGACCACAGTGTTGAACCGGTCCAGTTCTCGCCTCTTCACCATGATGACCGATTGCTCGCCGCGACGACTGCAAGCGGCGAGCTACTGCCTCTGCTGTGGGACCCGCGCTCCAATGACCGGCGCGACCTGCCGATGCCTCCGGCCCAAGGCCCGATTCTGCCGCTGGACTGGTCCCCTGATGGCAGTAGGCTGCTTGTCCAGACCCAAACGGCCAAACACGAAGGGCTCTTCATCTACAATCTGTTCGACGAAGAGCTCATTCCCCTCCAACATCTGCCTGGGACGTTTCGCGGCCGCTCCGGGCCTTATCATACAGGAACCGCGGCCAGCTTTTTCGCCCCGGACGGCACAGTTTGGGCGCAGTGGAGCGATGCCGCCCAACCATCTCAACTGCTCTCGTTGACCGCATCTGGCCCACCCGTGCCCGTATTGCCAGTTGGCGACTGCCCGCCCGGCCTTCCTTGGCGTTCGGTCAGCTTTCCCAGTTCAGACGGCGTCTCGGTTCAGGCCTGGCTGGGTCTCCCCTTCTCGGATGAAACACCTGAAGGACCCTATCCCACGGTCCTGCACGTCCACGGAGGCCCGAGCGGCGCCGTCTCCAACGCCTTCGACGCCACCAGCCAGGCCTGGCTGGACCACGGCTTCGCCTTCCTTTCCGTCAACTATCGCGGCTCGACCGGTTTCGGTCGCGAATTTCAGGAGAAGATAAACGGCGATGTCGGCCGCTGGGAGTTGGAGGACATGCTGGCCGCCCGCCTCTGGCTGATTGAGGAAGGTATCGCCCATCCCGACCGCATCCTGCTTGAGGGAGGCTCCTACGGCGGCTTTCTCACCGTGTGGGCGCTCTCCCGGGAGCCGGAACTGTGGGCGGGCGGCGTTGCCCCGGTGGCAATCGTAGACTGGACGTTGAACTACGAGGACTCTTCGGCGGCCATGCAGGGCTGGGCGCACATGATTTTCGACGGTTCCCCTTCGGAAAAGCCTGACCTGTACCGGGACCGTTCTCCTCTCACCCACGCCGCTGCCATTCAGGCGCCGCTACTGATATTTCAGGGACGCCGCGACAGCCGCGCCACGCCCCGCCAAATGGAACACTTTGCCCGCAAAATGGAGACCTTGCAGAAGGACTTCACGCTGGTCTGGCTCGACGGCGGCCACGGCTTCACAAGCGCCGCCACGGCCGAACACCTACAGGAATCCCATCTGAAATTCGCATATCGCGTTCTGGGGCTTCAAGGGCTAGATGTGGACTGATCTCTCAAGGCGTATCCGGCGCATCCTCCAGCCCGAGTCCGGGATCCGGACGACGCTGGCCAGTACCGACTATCGCCTTCTCCTGGGGTCGAGCACACTCTGGTGGCTGGCCCACTACATGGAGATGATCGTCTTGGGCTGGCTGGTGCTCGAACTGTCCGACTCGGCCGGCTTGGTCGGCCTGGTTGGCTTCTGCCGTTCCATTCCCTCTCTGCTCGTCGGCGGATTTGGCGGTCTGCTTGCCGACCGCATCGGCCGCCGACCTTTGGTCATCGCTTCACAGACCCTCACCTTCTGCATGTATGCGACCGTTGCCTTGCTGTTAGCGGTCGGACTGCTCGCCATTTGGCACCTGGTGGCAATCTCACTGACCCTCGGCTGTGCCTGGGCCATGGACTGGCCGACCCGCCGCGCTCTCATTCCCGACCTCGTAGGGCGCCCGCGTGTCGTTGACGCTCTAATGCTGGAGAATCTGGGGATGAGCGTCGCACGTGCCTTCGGCCCTCTTCTCGCCGGGCTTGTACTGGATGCATTCAATGTCCTGGGCTGTTTCCTGACGCTGAGCGGACTGTCCGCGATCTCGCTACTGCTCCTGCGCGCCCTTTCCAGGCAGCCGATTCCTCGCACTTCCTCGCCCTCCAGCGCTTCGCCTCTGGCACAGATTCGGGACAGTGTCCTCTATGTGAGACAGAATCAGCCGATCCTGGCCGTGACTCTGATCACGATGGTCATGAACATGCTGGCCTTTCCCTACATGAACTTCCTTCCCGTGTTTGCACGCGATGTCTTGGGCCAGGGTCCTGTGGGGCTTGGCTATCTCGGCGCGTCTGTAGGAATCGGAAACGTTGTTGGCCTTTTCCTGGTCAACTGGGCCAGGCGCTTCACAAGCGCAGGATGGATCTTCGTAGCCGGCACGCTGCTGCACTGCTTGGCGCTGCTTTCCTTCACTACTAGCTCCACATTCGCCGTCTCGTGGGCTCTGCTTCTTCTGGTGGGGATAGGGCACGCCTGCTTCGGCATTATGCAGAGCTCCATCGTCCTGCTTGCCGCCGCTGACGAAAGAAGGGGACAGGCGATGGGAGCCATCGCAGTGGCTATAGGGGCAGGTCCGTTTGGGAGGCTCCAAACAGGCGTTCTTGCCGACGCATTCGGGGCGCCTCTGGCCGTCGGGGCAGAGGTTACTCTGGCCGCGCTGCTCGTTTCAACGGTTGCCGCGACGATTCCAGAACTGCGTCGGGTAGATGACAGTCCGGAAATTGCTGCCGGAGCCTGAAAGAAGCGTTTCTGGCTCCCCCGCTTTCACTCCATCGCCTCCTTCATGGCCGCCACAGCCGGTTCCTCAGTTGCGCTGATTCTCAGAACCTGCTCGGCAATCTGTTCCCTTAAATTGACCACCTCTTCGTCGGAAAGAGGAAAATCAACTTCCATCTCCCGTCGAATCTCAATCAGTCGTTCGGCATTGGCCTGCCCCGCCTCATAGGCCTCTCCGCCCTGCTCCAGGAAGAGCCGCTGATTCTCCAGCATGAGTTCACGCGCCTCGGCCCACGAATCAACACTGTCCGGGAGCAACATTTTCCCCAGGTCGCGCCACGCCAGGGCGCTTTCTCGAAACTGCTTCCCGGCTTCTCGCAAGACTGATCGATCCAGAATCTGCGCAGCTTCATCAAGAAAATCGGCGAAAACGTCCCTCTCTGCGTATCCTTCCTTGCCATAGGTGTGCGTATCGCTGAAGACCGACTCCAGACCGGCGTACATCTTCCGACCGGGCGGAAACTCCTTGTCCCAGCTGCCTCTCGTCTTCGGTTTTCGCAGTGCATCGGCCCACCGCTGGTAGGCAGCGAATCCGAAATTGTGGCGGGCGCCTTTTGGCGGCTTTTCCGTAAAGAGTTGGATGCTGTCTCGGATGCCCGCCTCCACGGCCTCCGGAATCACATTAGATGTTTGCAACGCAAGGGTCATGACGCGGTGCCGCATCTTCTTGACTTTTGAACGCGCTTCGGCCAGTTGACCCGTCGTGGCAAACAATGGCACCCGCGAACGGTCGGCGATCGAGACACGATCGGCCTCTTCGTCATACCCGTAAACGACCACCGGCTGCATATGTGGAAATTCAAATTCATACGTATGTGGTTCGTAACGAAGGCTGAGCGCGTCAGCCCAGGTGATGGCTGGCGTGCCGCTTTCCAGAGTCTCGACCAGGTTGCCCACCGCCCTTTCTGCGCTTGCCGTCTGGCGCACATTCGGTTCTGCCCCCAGGCGTTGCAGCATCGTCTCCATCGGGTCGAACGTGTTGCGGGTGAGAATACGGGCGTGCGGGTCTACGCCCTGGTATGCAAAGACGAAATACCCCATCACCGCGCCGCCGCTGATCCCCATCAACAGCGCCTCGGAATAGGGTTTACCTGTATGCGGCGCCGTCGCCCCGCAATAGTCAAGATAGTTGCGGACGGATCCCGTCTCCCAATGGAGACCATCGAACTGCCTATAGTCGGTAAGCGTTGGCATTTCTGCCTTCCTTTTGCTGAGTGAGGCGTGTGGCCCACATTTGCGATGGAACGAGAGGAGTTAGGTGAATTGTGGAGATTTGGCTTTCACTGACGTGCGGGAAGCTTCCAGCGAGTGGCGTCGCTCGCC
This sequence comes from Caldilineaceae bacterium, assembly GCA_011523365.1. Lineage (GTDB taxonomy): Bacteria > Chloroflexota > Anaerolineae > Caldilineales > Caldilineaceae > Bin5. The sequence goes on along the minus strand of WTGY01000016.1, from coordinate 660 downwards.
ATGCCGCTCCACGCAATAACCAGCTGCGGAAAGACGGCAAACAGGCCCTCTGGCGGAAAGTTGGACTTGCTCCGATTATTCAGATGTTCACTGGGGCGATATGTCTTGTACTTGCGGATGAACGCCTCGTCCACCTGTCGGAGCAATTCTTGGCTCGGCTGTCCTATCTCCTCGAAGCTGCCCTCAATGAGAACCACGTCGTCTCCGCTTTCCAGGTGAACGACAGCCCGCGGATTGGCGCGCAGATTTCGTACCTTCCTGCCCGTTCCCACAAAGTAAAAGACGTCCTCCAACCAGGCGCCCCAGACGGGTACCGCGTGGGGCCTTCCATCATCCCCAGCACTGGCAATCCAATAGTTCAGAGCATCGCGCATCCGACTGTCGACGTAGTCCCATGACAACATAGCACTGTCATATACGAGCGGGCCGGTTGCGCCGAGGTTTGGGCGGCTGCGTTCGCCGCTGTGACGGTCGTTCATCGCTTTATTCAGGAATCGCCAATACTAAGCCATAGCCATTTCACTATCAACACCGGGGCAGGGGAAGCGAACTCTCTGACAACTGGCCATTAACCACTAACCACTAACCACTGACCACTGCAGTTATGAGCGGTCGGGCCTATTCGGCCCTCCCTTGTGCGGGGGCTCCGCCCCCGCAACG
>WTGY01000151.1 GCA_011523365.1 Caldilineaceae bacterium | reverse complement strand
CCCCGCACAAGGGAGGGCCGAATAGGCCCGACCGCCCAGAACTGCAGTGGCCAGTTGTCAGTGGTCAGTGGTCAGAGACGGAGATCATCCTGGCGGAAACTGGAACGGGAACTGACCATGGATTGGGTGGCTCCTGAGAGGGACGAAAGTTCGCCCTGACATTGGGATGCACCGCGCGCATCAGGCAAAGGGGTAGACGGTTGCGGGCCCCCTCAAGTCGGGGGCGAAGCTGCATTTGGACCGTCCCCCCTTGGCGGGCTGCCAGGGCTCGTGAGATGCTGACCTGGTGATGTCTGCATTTGAATTCATCGCCGACATTAACCTACACTAAGTTCATGGACTGGCGCTATGCACTTTTTGCAGGGCTTACTCTGCTCATCACCGCGATAGTGGGCTACGGCTCGTACACAACGGCGCGCCTACTACGCAACTGGCAGCCGCAAGTGAACCTGCTGCTGCTCCCGGCTGAGAACGTTCTCCGGGGTATCATTCTGGTGATTTGCTTGCTATTGGGCAGGGGCAGCGGTCTGCCGCCGGAGACGCTGGGTTGGCAGATTCCCGACGCCGGATCCCAGATAGTGACGGGCGCGCTGGCCGGCCTGGGACTGGCTCTGCTGTTCGCGGGGATGGGGCGGTTTGTAACCCGCTATACCGATACCAGGTTTTACCGCTCGATAATGGCGCTTGTTGTCCCTCGCAGTCGGAGGGAGGCGGGCTTGCTGCCCTTCGCCCTGCTATTGAGCGTACTGTTCGAGGAGGTTCTGTTTCGCAGCCTGCTGATCGGCGGGCTATCTCCCCTGCTGCCGACGGCCTGGTTGATCATAGGCTTCAGTGTGGTATTCGGTCTTCTCCACAGTCCGCAGGGAGCGTGGGGTATCGTGGGCGCGGGGACGGCCGGCGCGATATTCGGTCTTATGTTTGTCTGGCATCAGAGTCTTCTCACACCGCTCGTCGCCCATTTCGTTGCCAACGGTGTGCAGATATGGCTGGCAAGTATGGAGTTTGACCCGTCTTCAACTTCGTGACGAAAGATCCCAGACAGTGAAGGTTCGTAGAAGCGAGGCTGGTTCAGGCAAAGGGGCGGGGCCGGCATCAAGACGAGAGGAAAGGCAGCTACTCCGTCGTCCTGGGGACTTGTTCATAGATCCCGCGCACGCCATTCAGCCGGATTCGCAGGACTTCGCGCACCATATTGATCGTATCGAGAAGGGGATTGATACGGCTTTCAGCCATGTAATACCAGTTGATCGGCACTTCGACAAGGTTCAGGCCGCGGATGCGGCTTATGTACAGGATTTCGGGGTCGAAACCCCAGCCGTCGATAGTCTGGTGCGGGAAGACCTGGGCAGCCGCCTCGCGGGTAAACATCTTAAAGCCGCACTGCGTGTCCTCGATCCCCGGCACGATCAGCTTCTGCACTACGTGGTTAAACACGCGCCCCATCAGATGGCGATAGAAGGGCTCGTTGTAACGTACCGCGCCCGTTATCTCGCGGCTTGCAATGGCGACGTCAAAGCCATCCGGATCCAGTTGCGGCGGCAGAAATTTCGCGACCTCCTCGATAGGCATTGAGAGGTCGGCGTCGCAGATAAACAGGTAGTCCCCATTGCCTACGAGCATTCCCGTCTTCACGGCTGCACCCTTCCCCGGTGCACTGTGCAGTAGATCCAGCGTGAACGGATCTGAAGCTGTGACCTTTGTCGCAAAGTCACGCACTACAGCACTGGTCTCGTCGGTCGAACGGTTTTCCACCACCAGAATCTCAGTCGCAAATGGCTGACTCCGCAGATATTCGGCGATCTTTGTGAGGGAATCGGGAAGACGCTGGGATTCGTTATAGGCGGGAATAATGATAGTCAGGAAAGGGCGCGACACGGAGTACTCCTCGGCCGATTGGGTCGCGACGAAAACCGTTTGGCTGTGGTCCGTGAAGTTTCCGTGTGACGGGTCGGGCGAATCGGGAATTCCTATTTGTAGTTCACCTGCAGTGGTTTCGCCGGGCACAGCGATTCAACTCGGGTCAGGCTGTCAGGCTCAGGAGAGCCAGAAGCGAAAGGGCTTGTACAAGCAGCGAACCGGTCCAAAACAGGTAGGCGCCGGAGTGTTGACCTTGAAGCTTCATCCACAGGCCTGCCAGCGTATTGGTCACATATGTCAGGAGGCCGATGACAGGAAGCAAAAATAGTGCGTTCTTGGGCCTGATGCTGTCCGGCACACCTTGCCGATTGTAATGAAACACGAGCGCTTCCGGCAAATCCGGGAAACGGATCATGAGATAGCCAAAAAGGGCGAGACAGCCGATCAGCCCGGCCAGGAGCAGCCAGCGTCCCGCAGCCGACTCGGTCGCCAGTGCATAGTAGTTGGTGGGCTGCTCGCGCTCCATGGGCAACGTGCGCGACAGGCCGAGGCGGTTCAGGGCTTGCAGTTCTTCCAGAAAGCCGCCCGGGTCATCCGGGGAGACTGCAAAGATGCCGCCGTCAGTCTCGATGAGCAGACATTGGTCGAGGGGAACGCTGGCCAAGCGCACCAGCTTACGCCCTTCTCCTCCTTCTACGATACGTACATAGGGGGACGGCCAGTCCAGCAAGGAGGGCCGCGAAGACATCTCGCCAACGCCTTCGACGATGCGGCGTATGCTGTAAAGCGGGATGACCTGGCTGGTGCCGGCCCAGCGGACTCTGAGGGCGTTGCGGTCAAGCCAGTACTCCAGGTTGAAGGCGCCCCAGGTACGCGTCGTCAGATGGACAATAACAGGCAGCGTGGCGAGAAAGACCAGAAGGAGCAGGAAGCTCCCCCAGCCGACCGGTTTCAGCGCTACCCAGGCCAGCAGGACTGCGTCGCTCAGGAGCAACCAGCAGAGAGCAGCCAGGCCCTGCCACCGGGACCCATCTGAAGGCGGTGTGTACACCATCCGTGACAAATTGAAAACTCCTGCGTCGCCCCCGAAAGCGACGCCAAATGCAGACTGCAGCCGGAACGTTTCAGGCTTGTCTTAGCCGGAAGCGTTCCGATACGCCGCACACCAGAATAGTTGCCCTTGCGAAAGTGTACATGCGAAGGACCTGATGGCTGCCTCTGTGATTTCCTGGCCGCGTCTAATGGGGTAGCGGCCAGGCGCCCTCGGTCAGGTCGGCCAGGACTTCATGCCGAGTGAGATCGATGCCAAGCGGGGAGATGCTGACATATCCGCTTTCGATAGCGCCAAAGTCGCTGCCGGCGTCGGCGATTCCGGTTGGGACTTCGCCCCCGAACCAGTAGTATGGCTTGCCCCACGGATCGTCGCGGGCAACCAGTACATCCCCGTAGATGCGCCTTCCCAGGAACGTGTAGCGCAGGCCGTGGATCTGATTGGCGGGACGCCGGGGCACGTTGACATTGAGCATTGTCTGCGGGGGGAGCGGCCGGTCGAGCGCGGCTGCCGCCAGGGTGCGGGCATAGCGGGCAGCATTCTGCCAGGCGTCGACATCGGCGATCTCGAAACCTTCCACGGGCCCGGTGGAGAATGCAAGGGACGGTACGCCCATCACCAGCGACTCCAGCGCCGCGGCTACTGTGCCGCTGTAGAGAACGTCGCAGCCGAGGTTAAAACTGTCGTTGACGCCGCTGACGACCAGGTCGTAACCGTCTCTCGGTTCACCCGCGGCCAGTTGGGTGGATGAGCTGTCCGGCGCGTGCGGCGCGCCGAGAATTGCCAGGGCCACGCAGTCAGAGGGGGCGCCGCTACAGGCATAGACGCGACGGCCGTCCGGCCAGGTGATCGGCGCGATGCGCAATGGCTTGTGCAGCGTCTTCGGGTGCCCGGCCGCGCTCCAGTTTCGCTCAGGAGCAACGACGGTAATGCTCCCCAGATCATCGAGCGCCTTCGCCAGAACGCGAATGCTCTCTGCGTGAATGCTATCGTCATTGGTAATAAGGATCTTCGGCATTGTTGCGACTATCCGCAATCTGCTATGGCGAGCAGCCGGCGTTCGCGCCGGTCACCGGTCAGGCAGGGGTTGTCGGACGTAGACCTGCACTTCCTCGCTTTCGGTCTCATTGCCGGCGCGGTCGAAGGCGCGCACCTTGATGAGATGCCGCTCCAGATAGATGCCGCTGCCAGAGTAGATCGCGGCAAATCCGTCTTCAAATTCACGGATCCGGCCGGGACGGATGTCTTCGTCGTCCGATTGAAATGCGGGCCAGTTCTGCGTTTCGGGTGACTCGACCTCTTCATAGCGAAGCTCAAGCGGCCAGCGCTCGTTGTAGGGGGCAACAGTACGCGTAATGAACCAGGTCCCGTCGATGGCAAACTCGACGCGGTCCATCGCCCATTCGTCGTTGACGAGGGCGTTAATGTTGATCTGCTCATCCTCGTTCATCACGTAGAGGGCGTCCGGTTCCGGATCGCTGATCTCCACGGTCGGCGGCGTATTGTCGATGGTGATGGGAGCGTCCCAGGTGCGCACGTTTCCGTCATGGTACCGGACCGTCAGCCGCAGGGTATACTGTCCCTCTTCAAGTCCCTCGGTGTTGAAAACCTCCAACAGGCCATTTTCGTGCTGCTGTCCGTGTTCCGGGCCGATCTGTGTCCACTGCGTAGGTGCGAGGCCGTTTCCGAATTCGAGGCGATAGTTGGCAAAGTTTCCCCCGCGGGCGTTGCCGAGAATCTCGACCAGGCCGCCAATATAGCCGCCGGGCGGGGGGAAAGTGATGGCAACATCCGGGTCAAAATCGATAAAGTCTTCAGGACTCTGGCCCTGCGGCGGCTGTTCAATGCCGCTGCTGCTCACCCAGTCTTCGGCCTCCGGCGGCAGAATGAGAAAGACCTTGGTCTCCCGATCCACTTCCGGTGTGGAGGCCCTGGCCAGAAGCCCATTACGCTTGTCGATGTCGAAGGGCTGCCACAGATTATCGACGACCTTTGGCTCAGTGCCCGCAATGAACAGCTCCACCCTCTGGCGCTGGCAGTCCTCTGAAGGCTGCAGGCCGCTCGGCTGACAGACCGTCTCGGCAACGACATTGCGGGGGCGTTCATACCAGCGGTAGGAGAGCCCTTCATGGTAGCGCACCATCACGCTTTTCCAGATGGGTGCCGCGCCGGACGCGCCGGTTACGTTGTTCATCGACTCGTTATCGGTATTTCCAATCCAGACGCCGACAGTCAACTGGGGTGTAAACCCGACTGTCCAGGCATCCTTCCAGCCGTTGGTCGTACCGGTCTTAGCGCTGACCCTGCGGTCCGGCAGCACGAGATTGTTATTGATGCCGAACATGGGAGAGCGGGCCACGTTGTCGCTCATAATGTCGGCGACAATATACTGGGCGTCTGCACTGATGATGCGCTCCTGGTCTGGGCTGTCATATCTGCTCAGCACTTCGCCTTCGGTGTTGTGGACCTGCAGGATCGCAACAGGGTCCAGGTTGCGAAATCCGCTGCGCCGGGACTCCGGGGGCACTGGCTTTCCGGCCATGACGCCGCCGTTCGCCAGCACGCTGTACGCGTAGGTGTGGTCCAACAGAGTGACCTCGCCGCCTCCCAGCACCAGGTTGAGGCCATAGTAGTTGAGTCCGCGGTCGAGGCCGTTGATGCCCATCTGGTGGGCTGTGCGCAGGGCGTTGGCTACGCCGACCTGGTCCATGACGCGGATCGCGGGGATGTTGAGCGACTGGGCGAGGGCGTCGCGCAGGCCGACGGGTCCGTGGTAGAGGCGGTCATAGTTTTCGGGGACATACACGGAGCCGTCGTTCTGCTGAAATGCGGTACGCACGTCCAGGATCATCGTGGCGGCGTTCATGCCCTGCAGAAGGCCGGTCAGATAGACGTAGGGCTTGAAACTGGAACCGGGCTGCCGTTCCGAGATAGCGACATTGACCTGCCCGTCGATCTCTTCGTTGTTGTAGTCCAGTGAACCGACCATCGCCAGAATCTCACCGGACTCCGGCTTGATGACGACGACGGAGGCGTTGTTTACGTTTCTGCCCTGTTCATTCAGCCTGGCGATATGGTCGCGGGCCACCTGTTCCGCGTATTTCTGCAGTTCGACGTCCAGTGTGGTGTAGACGGTGAGCCCCTCTTTCCAGATACGATAGGGGTCGTCGGCCGTGTTGAATTCGTCTTTGATGCGCTCGAGCGCGTAGAGAGCGAAGTGGGGCGCCGTGATTATGTCGAAGCGCTCAGCGACCGAGCCCCGCAGATCCAGCTCCTGGACAAATGCCGCGTCGGCTTCGGCCTGGTCGATATAGCCGGCGTCGACCATGACCTGCAACGTCACGCCCTGACGGATTTTGGCGTCCTCGGGGTTGTCGATGGGATTGAGCGCCGGAAACTGGGGAATGGGCGCAAGCATGGCTGCTTCTGCGACGCTGAGATCGGTGACGCTCTTGCCAAAATAGACCTGGCTGGCCGCCTCGATTCCGTAGGCCAGGTTGCCATAGAAGTTGTAGTTGAGATACCACTCCAGAATCTTGCCCTTGTCGTAGCGCCGCGTCACCTCCATCGCCAGGATGACTTCCTTGAGCTTGCGGGCGTAGGACTGCTGGGTCCGTTCCTCCACCGGGATCACCACATTCTTGATCAGCTGTTGGGTGATCGAGGAGCCGCCCTGCACGCTGCCTCCCTGCAAATTCGAGACGAAAGCCCGCATCAGACCGCGCACGTTTATGCCGGGGTTGTCCCAGTAGTTGTGGTCTTCGAGCGCGACTGCGGCCTGAATGACTGCGGGCGACATCTCGCGCAGGGGCATGTAGGTGCGGTCGCCGCGGAAGGGGCGGGGGTCTACGCTTTCATAGAGAAGGTGCCTGCCGGTACGGTCGTAGAAGCGGATGGTCTCGAACTTTTCCTGCTCGCGTTCGATCACGCCGGCGTCGGGCAGTTGCGCGGCGTAGAAGGTATAGATGCCGAAAACGCTGGCAACCGCCACACCAACTGCGCCGCCAAAGGCCAGGAAAATGGCGAGGAGAATAGCGGCCGTCCCCTGGAACAACCACAACCAGGGCCGGGCGCGGTTGGATTTGGCCCGCTGACGCCGCCGCCTCTGTGCCAGAATGCGGGCGGATCTGCTGGCACCTCCCGGGCCCGAAAGGGGGCGCGATCTGCGGTCTATCTCAGCCACGGCGGCCATCCTTCTCCGTGCTGAGACGGTCGGCGTCTACTGTACTTGCATTCACCCATATCTTACTTTCGGAATGCTCCGGTCCTTTCCTTCGATGCCGCAAACAGTTTTTTCTGGCTGCCATTTCCAGCATTCTAGCACTGGCCCAATGCCGACCCAAATTGTACTGAGATGAATCCGACCGGCGTAGCGAAGCTGGTAAACTCTACGCCGCATGCCGGAAACTGACGGGCGCGGCGAGGGTAAACCCGCGGCGCTCCTGCCTCGTCTGGCATGAAGGCGGTGAACACCGATTAGTCAACCTTTTCAAGAACGAGAAAGTGACTGATTCCGAATGCGGCAAGAGGGGTTTGCTCCAGGGAGTAGGTGGCCTCTCGCAGGAACCGCCCCACGGCCGGGCGGCGTGCATTGATGCCGTCGTAGCCGGGAAAGATCTGCGTTAGCCGTCGAACAAGCACGGGCAGCCCGATGAACAGTTCCAGCAGGCCGCGGCGGGTATAGGCGCGCACGTGGGGCGCCAGTCGATCGCGCATGGGGTCGGGCAGGTAGTTGATCAGCGGCGTATTTCCGAAATGGTACTCGCCTTGCCAGTAGTGGCCGTGTGTCTCAAAAGGAAAGAGACGGTTGGGCGCGAAGACGGCTGCACGGCCGCCGACACGCAGAACGCGAACGATCTCAGCCGCGGCCAGCCGGTCATCCTGGACATGCTCCAGTACCTCGTGGGACAGGACCAGGTCAAAGGTCGAGTCCGCATAGGGGAGCCGCTCACACTGGCTGAGATTCAGAGGCGCGCCGGGCACGTTGGCGGCCGCCATACGCAGATGCTCACCTTCGATATCGATCCCATGGACCTCAGGGACGGACTCCTGCAGTGCCCGCAGATAGACGCCTGCACCGCAGCCGTCTATCAGAGCGCGTTGCAGCGGATGCGGCGCCAGGTCCAGAATCATCTGCAGGCGCCTATTCTGGCCGGTGCGCCAGACAAATGACGGATTGCCGCGCAGAGCTGTGCGCTCGGGCTGGTCGGTCACGGCCGTTCCTCTATGAAAGCGGTAGATGCTGGCGTACCCGCGTCCTTCATGCCGTGCCCACGTGGATGGCAACCGTCCCCATCATCTTTCGCACATAGGAGACGTGACGGAATCCCGCCCGCTCAAACTGGCGCGCCATTACATCGGGCTGCAGGAAGGCGACAGTGCTCTGCGGCAGATACCGATAGGCCGACTCGCGCGGGCGGGTCGCCTTCCCCTGCGTCCCGATCCCGGTCGAGAACAGCTGGCCCAATACGGGAATAACCCTAAGCATATAGAAACGCAGCAGCGGCGCCAGGCGCGTTGGCGGAGGCGGCGATGTTTCCAGGCAGACGATGCGCCCGCCCGGTCTCGTCACCCGCCGCTGTTCGGCCAGACATGTGTCGACGTCGGTCACATTGCGCAAGAGGAATCCGCTGGTTACGGCGTCAAAGTAGCCGTCGGCAAAGGGCAGTCGCAGCCCGTCGCCCTGGACAAACTCCACGCGATCCGTCTGTCCGGCATGAGGAAGGCGGGTGGCGTATTGGGCTCTCTTGCGGCGTCCGACATCCATCATTTCGAAAGTGAAGTCACAGCCGATCACCTCTGCGTCGCGATGCGTGCGCTTGGCTTCGTAGGCGATGTCACCGGTTCCGGTACCCACGTCGAGGAGGCGGCCGGCGTAGGGCAGCCGGCACAGCGCGACGACTTCGCGGCGCCAGTTAACGTCCTGGCCAGCGGTCATGAGCCGGTTCAGCAGATCGTAACGGTGGGCGATCCCGGCGAACATCTGGTTGACGTACTCGGCTTTTTCGGATGCAGGGGGCGGCATGGAGGCGTTCATAGTACCCAGCTAATCGGCCAGATTGCGCAGCTGCCCGCTGGCTCTCTCCAGCTCCCTGCGCAGCTCCTGGATTTCCTGCAAGACTTGAGGCGGCGCCTGGTCGACATGTCCGCCATATGCTGCCAGTAACGACTCAAGCCGCTCCTGCAGTTCCGGGATCTCGTGCTGCAGGTAGTCCAGCTCCACCTTACGCCCCATCGCCAGCAGCGTTTCGACGCCGTAATCGCTCACGTCTGAGTACAGGGTCTGGGCCAGCTCCTGGTAGTTTTCCAGCATCCAGCGGCGCAGAAACTCGTTTCCGATTGTCCAGCGCGGGAATTCATCGTGGGGAGACGTTGCCGCGGCGCCATCCGGCCGACTGTAAGCCCGCTGCAGATAGCCGAGATTGTTCATGCCATGCACGTACATCGAGATCTGATCGATCGATTCGTTGTCGGTCTTGGCCACCAGATCCTCTTCACCAATGACGCCCTGGCGGGCAACGGTCAGAAGAATCTGCCTCTCGGTAGGGGCAAGGCACCTGAAGTCGACCTCAAAAAAGCCGGCCAGCAGATGGTCGGCCCGCAGGTCTTCCTCCCGGATCTCGCGCAAGGCGCCTCTACCATGCCTTTCCTCGAACAGACGGTAACAGAGAGTCTGTACCAGGTACGGATGACGGTGTGAATGCCGCAGAATTTGGTTTATGCGCTCCCGCTCGACGTTGACTGGTGTGTTGCTCTGCTCCTGCAATACAAGACTGACGCTTGCTTCGGGCTCCAGGCTCCACAGATGTACGAGGGAGAAGCCGAAGAGAAACGGGCTTGTGAGCCAGTTTCGGGTCAGGTCGTTGAGTTGCATCAACAGCTTGGTCGACGTCATGATCGTGCGCATCCCGCCGCTCTGGAAGGCTTTGCGAAGGCGCGCCAGGGCTTGGTAGTCGTTCTTGGCCAGACTGATCCAGGCCTCGGCCTCGTCAATGAGGAGAAGCAGCTGTTTGCCGCGGCCTCTCAGAGCCCGTTGCAACGTTCGCAGGATATGAATCGCATCACGACCATATAGAGCGCTTACGTCGACGCCATAGGCCTCGAACCTGGGCATCTCGTCTTCGACGGCCAGGAAGAGTTCGTAGTCGAAGTCGTCCTTTGTTTCACTCCCTTGCAGGTCCCAGAACAGGGGAACGACGCTTGCGTCTTCCTGCTGCGTCAGCAGCCATTCCAACTGCCGCAGCAGCGAAGTCTTGCCCATGCGGCGCGTGCCGACAACCCAGATAGCCGGGTCCTCTGCAGATATCAGGTAGTCGAGCAGCTGCTGCCGGCCATAGTGGTCGGGGCCTCGCAGCCAGCGGCCAACGGTGTAAGGATTACGCATAGAACTCCGGGCATTCCCCTATTTCATAGCCAGCGCCAGATTCGTGCCGGCGGCGGCGACTGCCTGACCTACGAGTCAGAAAGACTAAGAGATATCGTCGTCGCTCAACCCAATATTGATGGTATCACCCATCTGCTGAATATGCCCATGAGCGAACAGGGCATCGGTCATCGTAATTGTACGCCGGCCGTCGGCAAGCATGCGCCCGACGGCCTCGAGGCCGTACTGCTGAATGCGAAATGGGCGTCCTGCACAGTTCTCGATGATAAAGTCCACGACGCCCGGTTCATAGCGGTAGAAGCCTCGTACCGGCTCGGTCAGCAGCTCGATCGCTTGCTCACGGGTAAAGGGCTCCAGTTCGATCTCGTTAAACAGATTGTACCAAGGGCTCTCGATCCGACCCCACTCCTTGCTGATTCGGATGCCGGCAATCACCGCGCCGAGCGTCGCCGCGAAGTCGCGCATGAAGATGCGCCGCAGCCGCTGCTGCATCAGGTGATCGTAGGCGTTGAAGACGTCCATTTCGTCCATGAGAAGGATCAGCCGCAGGTGCTTGCCGGGATGACTTTCCTCACCATAGTGTTGCAACGCCTTGACTACGTCGCGCAGATCTCTGATGAACTCTCTGTCGGTGTACTGTTCGTGGCCGGGGCGATAGTAGAGAAGGTCCTGAAGCGCGTCTTTCGTCTCCTGCGTGAGCCCGGACAGGGTGGATGCAGTGTGCAGGATCTCCTCCATCAGGAAATGGAAGAAGGTATCCTCCTCGGTTCCCTCCAGGTCCACATACAGCGGTACAAACCAGTATTCCTCGTCTTCCAGTCCCCAAAGATGGTTGTTCAGTTGGTAGAGAAGCGTCGTCTTGCCGATGCGGCGTTCGCCGTGAATCATGATGCTGTTGTTGTGCAGCGTATCCACGATCTTCTGCAGCATATTTCTTCTGCCGAAGAACATGTCCTCGCGCCGCACCGGTTCTCCGCTGATAAAGGGATTGAAGGAGCGGACGACGGCATCCAGGGCACGGCGGCGGGTCTGAATGACCTCGATACCCATGTAGCCGAAACCGATGAGCGCCAGCAAGCCGGTGACGACGAGCGTGATGAGATAGTCTGTACGTATCGGGCCCAGAACGGGCAGTCGAATCTGAGCCGGCAGCGGCTCCGCCTCAAAGGATACGCTGCTGATCTCGGAATAGGTGAAGGCGAAGTCCCGCACCTGGAATTCGAGCGTGTACTTGCCCTTTTCGGTGAAGCCGGACAGCTCCAGAAAGGGTCTATCCAACTGCTGCCATTCGCCGAGCTGCCCGGGCGCATTGAGGCGATAGAGGACGACGAGCTCGGATTGGGGCGTGTAGAGATCGCCCGCCTCATAGCCGACGATAATGTCGCCGTCCGATTCCACCTTCCATTCGTTCACGGACAGGAATTCGGCCGCGCCGGATATGCTCTCAATCCTGATCCAGGGGGGTATCGAGTCGGGGCGATGGAAGGTCAGCCCATCTCTGCTGCCGAACCAGTAAAGGCCGCCCGGCGAGCGAACAATAGAGGAGATGGAGGTGGCCGGCAGCACAGAATCGACGATAAGCGTCTCCCACGTGCGGCCGTCATAGCGGGTGACGCCGCCCTCGCTGCCGATCCACAGCGAGGCGTCGACAGGGTCGACGTACAGGTCGTAAAACAGCTTGCTGGGAAGTCGGGCGCTGGCCGTGCGGTCCTGCCAGACCTTGCCGTCGAAATAGATCAGGCCGTGCTGATTGACGGCGGCCCACATGGCGCCGTGTACCTTCGGGTCCGACGCCAACGCGGCAACATTGTCCCCGAAGATTGACTGACCCGCCTCCGAGCTGGCTTGATAACGCGTCCAACCGCCGTCTGCCCCGCCGACGAATATGCCGCCGCCCTCTGTGGCCGCCCACAGGCGGTTGGAGGAGTCCAGCGCCAGATCCTGAATGTCCTGTTGACTCAGAGCCTCCTCGATCGACAGTGTTGAGGTTGCGATGTCGTAACGCGCCAGACCGCTGTCAGTGCCGATCCAGAGCAGACGCTCCTGCGCCAGAACGGCTGTGACCAGCGCCGAAGGCAGAAATTCAAGGGGAACCGGTTGTGTCCACAGATCCGCACCGGGATCCAGCGACGCCAATCCCCACCAGGTTCCGGCCCAGATGCGCCCATCTACATCGAGAGCCAGGTCGGTAACGAAAAGGCTGGGGAGGCCGCTGCCAACGTCGAAAAAGGCTTCATCCGACAGGCCGTTGCCTGCGGCTTTGCGGCGGATCCCTTCACCTCGGGTGCCGATCCAGAGGCGGCCCTGATTGTCGGCAAGCATCGCCTGAATTTCGTTGGACGGGCCAGAGGCCGGGGGATGAGTTTCCCGTCCCCAGATCTCCCTGTCCGAGCGAAAAACGCCGGACACGGTACCCAGCCAGAGAGAGCCTGCCTGATCGACGGCGGCCGCATGGATGAATGAAGTTTCGCCGCTATTGATGGACTGTGGGAACAGATCGTATTGCGGCGTTGACGAGGTTGCCGTCCCGCTTTCGACGAGGCGGAAGAATCCGCCGCCTTCAGTGCCGACCCAGACGACGCCGGATCCGTCACCCGCCAGAGCGGTGATGCGCACCCGGTCACGCACGTGCAAAGGGTCGGTCGCCACCTGCTCCCAGGCGCCGCTGGAGGGATCTTGCCAGGCGATATTGCCGTCGGCGGCTACCCACACCGGCCCGGCGGCACCGGCCCATAGAGCGGTGACCTCACGTGCGGCCAGTCCTTCTGCTTCACCAATTGCGCTCCAGCGGCCTTCCTGCCTTAGCCAGAGCCCGTCTGACGTGCCGACCCAGATACTTTGGCCCCCGTCCGAGCTGCCTATCACGTTGATATATGCATTCTCCAACCCGGTCACGGAGGAAGGTGATTCACCGTTCCAGATATAGAGGCCGGCCGTCGTGCCGATCCAGAGCTGGCCGCCCGTGTAGTGCAGCGTCCGCACCGGCGAATCCAGACGTGTCAGCAGTTCCCAGGCACGGCCATTGTAGGCGAGGACAGCGCCGGTTGCCGTGCCTGCCCACAGTTCTGAACTCGACGCTCCGATAGCCAAACTGTGGACGCCGCCCTGCAGGTCGGCGCCTTCCATCCACGAATACCAGGCGCCGTTGTAGCGGCTAATCCCGTGGTCGGTCCCGAACCAGACCTCTCCAACGCCGACCGTCACGGCCAGAACGTTGTTGGAGGCCAGGCCATCTTCCTGAGTGTAGTCGGACCAGGGTGGAATCAGCGTACCGTGGGCGTGGATGTGGGAGGACCAGAGAAGCAGGACGATGGCCACGGCGGCCAGCGGAAGCGCCGCCCGCCTGTGTAATCTTTCGGTTTCTGATGGACGTTTGAACATTATTTTTCGCGTGCAAGACCAGCGGGTCGTGACCAGTGCTCGGCTATGCCCAGTCGCCGTGAGGGTTATCTGGCGACCCATCACTGGTCACTGAACTTTCAGAATATAACGAATGAACATTCCTTGTCAACGCGCACGCTTTTCCGTCTGTTAGAAGTCGGAGAAGTAGCCATTCTACCTCAGTTTTCATCACGCTTCTGTAGTGACTACGAAACCTGCAATTATTTGCCAATTCCCTGCCGTTTTGTTGTATGATCAGAGCTGTTTGTGCTGAGCGATTCCGGGGAAGCCCGGCGCGGTATTGGAGACAAGGAAGCAATGAAACAGACCCGACTTTACGACCGACACGTGGAACTGGGCGGACGCATGGTTCCCTTTGCCGACTACGAGCTGCCTGTACAGTACACGGCCGGCCCCAATGCAGAACACCGGAGCGTGCGTACAGCTGCCGGCGTATTCGATATCGACCACATGGGCCAGTTTGCGCTCAGCGGTGAGGACGCATTGGCCTATCTTCAGTATGTGCAGGTCGCCGACGTCGCTTCGCTGGAGGAATGGGAAGCCCGCTACAGCCTGCTCTGCTACGATGACGGCACGATCGTAGATGACATATTCATCTACCGCCTGCCCGATACATGGCTGATCGTCGTCAACGCGGCCAACCGGGAAAAGGATTTCACCTGGTTGCAGAGCTTTACCCACGGCTATCGCGTTGAGCTGACCGACATTTCGGACGAAACCTATATGCTGGCCGTGCAGGGCCCCAAGGCCGCCGCGATCCTGGACAGGATGAGCGCCGCCAATCTTTCAGCCGCGCCGCCGCGCTCGGCTCTGCAGGCTGAAGTGGGTGGCGTCGACATGCTCCTCGGCCGCACCGGCTACACGGGCGAGGACGGGTTCGAACTCTACCTGCCTCCCGACAAGGCGGTATCTTTCTGGGATTCGCTGCTGGCGGAGGGGGCTCGCGACGGTCTGCTGCCGTGCGGCCTTGCGGCCCGCGACAGTCTGCGCTTCGAAGCCTGCATGTCACTTTACGGCCACGAAATCGACGCCAAGACCAACCCCTACGAAGCGCGGCTCGGCTGGGTCGTCGCCCTGCAGAAACAGGACTTTCTGGGGCGCAACGCGCTGCTGAAAGTGAAATTGGAGGGAACGGAGCGTTTCCTGGTGGGCTTCGAAATGATAGAGAAGGCCGTTCCCAGGGAGGACCACGGGATCATTGGTTTGGAGGGGCAGGTGGTCGGCCATGTAACCACCGGCATGAAGAGCCCGACGCTGGACAAGTTTGTCGGCCTGGGCTATTTGCCGCGCGGAATGACGCGCATCGGCTCGGAAATCCACATACTTATCCGCGGCAGGCCGCGCCGGGCACGTATTTGCAAGCGACCGTTTTATAGGGCGAGACGGTGAGTTAGAAAGGAGGTTCTGAAGTGGCTATCGAGCATGCAGAACACGGGAAGGTAATTGACCTCAACACCTTTGGCGGCACGGCTTCGACCGCCGTCGTCAAGGAGAAAGAGTTCGAAGCGATTCGCGTCTACCTCGGCCCGGGCAAGAAGATCCCACCGCACAAAGTTGACGGCCCGATCACAGTTCATTGCCTCAGCGGTAACTGCACATTCTTCGTTGAGGACGAGCCGCGGGCGCTGGCTCCGGGTTCCTGGCTCTTCTTGGAGGGCGGGACGATGCACGCGCTGGAGGCGGAGGAAGAGTGCGCGGTGTTGGTGACGATTCTGTTCAGTTAGAGTGGGTAAAGAGATAGAGTGAAAGTACGCAACGGCCCACACAGGAGTGCGGCGGATTTCTCGCGTCTATAGACTTTACTCAGCATGTCCATTCAAACGCCATGGTCCCAACGCAGGACGTCCGTAAATCTGACGAAGTCATTGTCAAACGTCGCAACGTGGTCGCCAGAAGCAGCGGCCATGGCGGCCAGATAACAATCCAAGAAATCGAATCTTGTTATGGCAAAGCGATCCAATGCATCTAACAATTCATTTCGATTCACACAACGAACGCCTGGGCTTTTTGCAATAAACTGTAACTCTTCCGCAATCTGCCTGCGATCGATCTTGTAAACGGAAAGGAGAACCCACACGGCTTCGGCAACTGCAACGTCCGTCAAAATCAGTAAACATTCTCCTGAAAGTGCTTCCAAAAACAGCCCTTGGGCAACCGGAGAGTGCTCATCATGGTCATCGCGCAAGAATCTGATGAGAACATTCGTATCAAGGAGATAATTCGTCATCTATATCTATCAGACCTTGCTCTGCGCGATATTTCTCTCTCCTCTGATTTAGAACGGGCGGGCTTGCCATCGGCAAAAACACCATACAGATCAGCAAGCGTTTTTGAGGGAGTGGGAGTCGAAAGCTCAACGTCCAGCTGCTTCCTTTGGCCCTCCGACTCAGATCGATCAGAAAGCTTGGATCGCCCCTTGTAGTTTTCCAATTCCGCTAATAGAACTCGCCCGAGTCTATCCTGATCCTCTTGTGGCAGTGCCACGGCTCTCTCGTAAGCCTGTTGAAGAAGCTGGGTCATCTTTCCAACACCCCCTATTAGACAGAAATACCGAAAATCTGTCGCCAAAGTTTTCAGACTGCGCACCCATTATACACCATACGGCCGAACTGCGCGGGCCGAGTCATAGAGGTGTTGGGGCCTATGGCCACCCCACTAGCGATGACCCCTAAATTGGCGATCTGTTAAACGGAAATGAGCCTCACAACCCCAACTCCTGCGTCTTGCCACTGCGAATAGCTTCAAACGCCTTCAGCACCATCGCCGTCGCCCGCGTGCCGTCACGGGGACCGATTGGCGGCTCGGTATCGTCCAGCAGACACCTGGCCCAGGCTTCCAGTTCGCCTCGCGTACCCTCCGGATCGGAGGGGGCCGGGGGCGGCAGATCTTCCACCGATAGCGAATCGATTTCGCAACCCCCAAATGTGACCTTGTGGCAGCGGTCGTGAAGCGTGGCCGTGCGCTGGCCGTCGAGCACCTCGAAGAAGAACTTGGACGTGTAGCGGGCATCTCCGCTGTCGCCGGCGATGATGGACGCGATGCTGCCGTTCTCGAACTGCACCGAGACC
The DNA here is from genome assembly GCA_011523365.1 of Caldilineaceae bacterium. GTDB lineage: Bacteria > Chloroflexota > Anaerolineae > Caldilineales > Caldilineaceae > Bin5. Next base: position 61,233 of record WTGY01000151.1, on the reverse strand, counting down.
GCGGCGTTGTCCACCAGCCCGATCTCGGGATGGGTCAGCGCCCCGCCGGCGGCGCTGATGCGCACCGGCTCGGATTCATTGAGCCAGTAGACCAGGTCGAAGGCGTGGCAGCCGTTTGAAAGTACGGGACCGCCGCCGCGCTCCGGCGTAATCGCCCAACCCTTCATGTTGGGGTGCAGGCTCTGGCCCACCGTTACCAGGGGCTTCGGGATGACCTCCTTCACCTTGGCGACCAGGGGGGCGAAGCGAAACTTGAAGCCCATCATCAGTTTGACGCCCGCCCTGGCCACCGCCTCTTCGATCTCCAGGCACTCCTCGATCGTGAGCGCCATCGGTTTCTCGAGAAAGATATGCTTGCCGGCTGCGGCCGCCTGGGTGGCGAAGGGCGTATGCGAATCATGATGGGTGGCGATAAGCACGGCGTCTATTTTGTCGTCGTCCCATACGGTTTCGACGTCGGTGGTGTGGTAGCGGCCGCCAAACTCCTGAAAGGCGCCGGCGGCAGCCTCTTCGAGGGCATCGACATAGGCCTCAAAGTTCAACTCCGGCACGTCGCGAGCACGTCGCAGATGACTGCGCCCCATTCCTCCGCAGCCAATCAGCGCCATGTTGATCGAATCAGACATAGTGCTTTCCTCCAAACTTCGTGGACGGCGAGAACGCCCCCAATCCTGCGGGCTTTGCCTGACGCCCCTCCGTCTGCGCGACAGTCTTACTTGAGAAGAAAAGTCGAACCGGCAATGTAGCGGGAGCCGCCCATGCCATTGCCGTCGTCCATCGTAAAGTAGTAGGCGGTAAATATGCGGCCCGGCTCCACCTCAGTCGCCACCGGATACCCCAAATCTGTGGTAGGGCAATCGTCGCGCAGAATCTGCTCGTCGCTCCAGGTCTCGCCTTCGTCTTCGCTGACGATCATGCCGATCCCACGCGGGACCTTGCGACGGCCGAATAACACGAGAATGCGTCCATCCGCCAGCTGCATCGGCCACGGCGAGCGATAGTGTTTGCCGATGCCTGACAGAGTGCTTCGCCGCTCCCGAGACCGCATCGCCCACGGAGAACGCCCCCAGCGCACGATCGGCTTCGGCTGGGACCAGGAGTAGCCGCCATCGTCGGAGTAGTTTATCTGGATGGCGTCGCGCAGCCCGTCGATGTTGAGCGTGTAACATTGCAGGCGGCCCGAGGGAAGAAGCAAAAGGCCGGCGTACGTGGGACGGCCGTCCCCGGTCGAATCTTCGCAGATACGGGCAAGCGGTTCCCAGCTGAGGCCGTTGTCGTCCGTGCCATACAGAACCACTCCGCCGGTGGGCAGGCCGGCCGTCATCGCGGCGAGCTGCGTCCCGTCCGGCATCTGTACGAGCGGGTGCCCGTCCTTGTGCACCATGTCGTGTCCGAGAGGCGGCTGGACAGGCGTCGGGACAGACTCCCACGTCCGGCCTCGATCCGGCGAGCGCACGGCGAAACAGAGCAGGGCGGGCAGCTGGCCCTCGCCGGCATGGGTTCGGCCGAACAGGATGGCTGTATCGGGAGCGGTCAGATCGATCCATTGACGTGCGGCCGCGGGGTCAGTTTCCACCTGTTGCAGAAAGGCGCGCCGCGCCTCCACCGGTGCACTCTCATCGAAGATGACAACGTCATTAGCGCGGTCCCAGGTTGCGCCGTTGTCATAGCTGCGAGCCAGGACGAACTGCGCGCGGCCGTGGTACCCGGCCGGACCGTGCTGGACATCCCTCCGGTAGCGGTAGGCGCACGGCGCGCGGTTGTAGATGATAGCGATTTCACCGCCGCCGAAGTTGAAGATGCCGCCCTGGCGGGGGTGGCCGGCATAGCGGTCGCGCGCATAGTCGACCAGCGTATGTTTGACTTCAGCCAGTGCGGGTGCCGGTATGTTTTGTGATGTCATGAGTTTTGCCACGCGACAGCGCAGAGCGAAGACCTGCCTGACCTACTTCAATCCGGTGAGAGCTATGCCCTGCACGAACTGGCGCTGAAATGCGATGAAGAGGATGAGAATGGGAAGCACGGCCATCACCGATCCGGCCAGGAGGACAGACTGGAACAGTTCCGCCATCGAGGTCAGTGAACCGGAGCCGTAGGCGAGCGAATACATGCCGACCGAGATCGTGTAAAGCCGTTCGGAGCTGGACATCACCAGCGGCCAGACGAAGGCGTTCCAACTGCCCTGGAACTGGAAGAGGGCCACGACGGTCACGACGGGACCGGACAGCGGCATGATCACCCGCAGCCAGATCATCGGCTCGCTGCAACCGTCGATGCGTGCTGCATCCTCCAAATCTTTCGGCAGCGTGCGGAAAAACTGGCGGAAGAGAAAGATGGAACTGGCGCTTACCACATTGGGCAGAATCAGGCCGGCGTAGCTGTTGTAGAGTCCGTGCCCGCCCGCACCGAAAATGTCGTTGCCGCCCAGCAGCGGCAGCCGCAGCATGAGGATAAAGAGCGGCAGAAAGGTGACAGAGCCGGGAATCATCATCGTGGCCAGAACAAGCCCGAACAGGAAATCGCGCGCCGGGAAACGCAGGCGGCCAAAGACGTACCCCGCCAGCGAGGAAGTGGTCGTCGCCAGCACAGTAACCGCGACCGCATAGATCGTTGTAGTGCGGATGTATTTGCTGATGCTGGCCATCTTCCAGGCGACGACGTAGGGCTCAAGGCTCCAGTTCAAGGGGTTGAACATGTCCCAGGTGAAGCCAATCCGTATGACCATACCAGCCGTGCCCAAAGAGCTGACCGCCATCCACAGAAAGGGCAGCGCCGCGACGATAAGTCCCACGATGATGCCGAGGATAAGAAGAGTCCGATAGAGCAACTCTTCTCGCGGCGGAAGACGCAGTCTCCGAGTCTGTGCCATCTGAAATGCAGCCCTCGCGGCCACCGATCAGGCGAGTGACCGGGTTCCGGTGATCAGTATTCGAGCGATGAAGAAAAGAACTTCCAGTTGAAGAAGGTAAGAACGGCGATGGCGATGAACAGCAAGACCGCCATGGCCGAAGCGTAACCCATCTGATTGAACTTGAAGGCGTTCAGATAGATCTGGTGAACGATGGTTGTCGTGCGGAAGGCCGGCCCGCCCTCGGTCATGATCATAACCAGGTCGAACACCTGCAGCGAATCGATCATGCCGATGATGAAGAGGTAGAAGGTGACGGGCCGCAACAGCGGCCAGGTGATAAAGCGGAGAAGCTGCCAACGCCCGGCGCCATCCACCTTGGCCGCGTCGTAGAATGTCTCCGGTATGCCCTGCAACCCGGCCAGGTAGATGAGCATCGTTCCGCCAAACGCCTTCCAGACGGCCACGCCGATCACGGCCGGCATGGCGGTAAACGGGCTGTTGAGCCAGTCTTTTGGTGTAACGCCAAAGAGCTTCAGCGCCAGACTGACCAACCCTACCTGCGGCTGAAAGAGCCACATCCAGGCGATGCCCATGGCGATGGTGGAGGTCAGGACCGGCAGATAGTAGGCGCCGCGCAGGAAGGAGATGCCGCGAATTCTGCGGTTCAACAGCATGGCAGCGCAGAAGCCAACCGCCATCGAAAGCGGTACGAATCCAACTGTAAACTGCAGTGTATTCCTGATCGTGGTCCTGAACAGGTCGTTGCCGAACGCCACCCCGTAGTTGTCCGTTCCGATCCAGCGCATCGTGGCGCTGAACGCGTCGAATTGAGTGAAACTGAGGCCGATCGCCCCCAGGACCGGGAGCACCGTAAAGATCAGCAGAGGAAGGACCGCGGGCAGGATCAGTGTATAGGCCCACTTGACCTCGCTGCGTCGTAACTCAGCGCGAAACTCCTGAAATCGACTTACCGTGCCAACAGCCACGGGCGACCTCCTAACCCCGGTGGATAGTGGTGAGTGAATAGTGGACGGTAACTGCACCACCCACTATTCACTCGCCAGATTCCTATTTGGTCTAAACCTTCAACTTATGCGCCAGTACTCAGGATCCGGTTCGTGATCCCGTCCGCCTTGCTCGCCATGCTGTCCAGAGCATCCTGGTCCTCACGCAGGCCGAACAGCGCCATTTCGGTGAAGGGGCTCCAGATGTTGATGGCCATTTCGCGATAGCCGACATGGTCGTAGCCGACGTCACGACCCGAGCCGGCGTATTCGAGGAATGCCGTGTCGCGGATCAGCGGCTCATCCTGAAGCCAGGCCAGGTTCTCGTTCATCGACCTGAAGGCCGTGAGGAAGAACTGCGGGAATCTGCCTTCGGCGTCAATGGCGTTGTGCAAGGCTTCCTGGCTGGTGGGCCGGGAGTAGACTTCCAGCAGTGCCAGGGCCGCTTCCTGCACTTCGCTCTCGGAGTAGACGCTGATGATGTGGTTGGCATTGGCCAGCCCGATGCGCTCACCGCCGGCATTGCGGGCGATCGGCGCGCCGATCCCCATCAGGTCGGCATTCTCGGGTTTACGCAACCGCATGTTGGGCACCCACCACGGTCCCTGAATCTCCATCGCGGTGAAGCCCTCCACCGTCGCCCATGTGCCGGGCGGCAGGGTCAGGCCTTCCAGCGGGTTGATCCCGTGGACGCGCTTAAGGTCAAGATTCCAGGTAAAGGCCTCGGCGAACTCGGGTGCGTTGACCGTGCACTTGCCGGTCAGCGGATCACTCTGGTCGAACTCGCCGCCGCCGTTCTGGTAGGCGTTGACCGTCATCTGCTCCCAGTCCCACGTCTTGCCCATGCGCATGCCGGCGCGCGTGATATTGCCGTCGCCGTCGCGCTGCGTCAGCTTGAGCTGGGCGTCCAGCAGGTCATCCCAGTTGTCCGGGAAGGTGTCCGCATCGAGACCGGCTTCGTCGAAGAAGTCCTTGCGGTAGATGTACATCTTGGTACCGCAGAGGGCCGGGTAGCCGATCAGGTCGCCGCCGACGGTGCTGAGGTTGCGGAAGCCGTCGATCATGTCGTCCCACTGGCCCCACTCCTTCACATAGTCCTGGAGCGGAGTCGTGTAACCGGCATGTGCCAGGCTGCCGCGGCCGGCAAAGTTGGCGAAAAGGTCGGCGGGCTCGCCGGCCATCCGGGAGGTGATCATCTTGGGCACCAACTCGGTGTTGGTGACAAATGTAAACTCGACGTCCCAACCGGGATTCTCTTGCTCAAAAACGGGGAAGACCTGCTCAATCAGAGTGGAGCCAATTGGATGTTCGGCGTTGTAGTTATCCCACCAGCGCACCGTCTTGCGCATGGCGCCCATGGCCGGTTCGGCGTCGCCGCCGGCAGGCGCAGCGGCCGGAGGTGCCACACAGGCCGCCATTAGCGTTGCGCCGGCGGCAGCGCCGGTCAACTTGAGCATATCGCGTCGCGAATACTTTTTCGACATCATGGTGAACTGAGTCTCCTTGTGATTAGGGAAAGTAAGGGAAGGGTTATGGTTTCATCGGGCTGCCCCGCCGCCAACCGAATCAACGTGGTTACGAAGACGAAGCAGATTGACATGCACCTTGTTAACAGGCGCCACTGTTCAATTCATTGCGCGGGCCACCACCCCCTTATTCAGGACATCGGTGTCACTTGTGGAGCGCTCAATGCGCATGGAATTCGGAATGGAGAAAAAGGTACTTCCCGCTGTTTTATAGACCCAGAATATGCCATTGGGAGATGCGGGCCGTTTCCAGTCCACTGCACGCAGTATGCTCTATCTTCTTGCCTATGTCAAAAGAAGTGAGACGAGGGGTGCATCCCTGATTTGGGGTGGGACCAGTCTGGCAGGGAATCATTGCCAGCGATGGCTGAAATTGCTTACCGTTTCCTGGCGAGACGCAGTGCAGGCGCCAGGCCTGACTGTGCGGTGGAGTCCGTCAGTTAGGGAAGGTGCAAGGGCTGGCACAAGGCCGGCACTTGCGCGGATCTGATGGGACTGGAGGGACGCGGTCTGGCTGGACACCTTCGAACAGGCACCTGTCACCAATATCGACACCTGGTCGGGTAGGCATTAAGGGGGGGCGTTGCGGGGGCGGAGCCCCCGCACAAGGGAGGGCCGAATAGGCCCGACCGCCCAGAACTGCAGTGGTCAGTGGACAGTGGTCAGGGGAGGCGCTATCCTTGCAGTAGAGTTGATCGCGGACTGGAATCGGCCCTGTTGCTTCTTGAGGAATAAGAAAGTTCACCTCCGTTCCGGGATGCACCCACGAGGCGCGCCGGCCCGGAAGTAGGTGCATCTAACCACTTAGAGCGCGTATTCAGCTCTATTCCAGACCGCCCAACTTGATTGCTTCATAGATGCGCAACTGACGCAACTGACCAACGACGATTGCCAATGTCACAATCACCATTGCGGCAAAAGCAAGATAGATCTTCGCTGCCTGCCCCCAGGCCGGCGACACGACAAAGGGCGGCGTAGAGCCATGCACAGAGGTTCCAATCTGGAGTAGTGGAACGAACAGCGCCGAGGTCAACGCGCCGATCAATGAACCGCCCACAGCAGCCAGGAGCACGAGGAACAGTTTCTCAAAGACGACGACAGCCGTAATCTGAGCCGTCGACAGCCCGATGGCCCGCAAGAGGCCGAACTGCAGAATGCGCTGCCGCAGCGCAAACAGTGAGTGCAGCAGGAAGGCAAGCCCGGAGATGACCGTCGCCACGACGAAACCCAGGGAAAGGATGCCGAACAGTGCTGTGCGCTGCGGATCGGTACGCCAGACCGCGGTCTCCCAGCGGCTGTCGGTCGCATCGGTGATAATGAACCCGCGGGCGCGCAGCGTTTCGAGGATGGCAGCCGGGTCGGCACTGCTATCCAGCCTCATCCAGATATCGTACGGCCGGTTGCCGATGGTGCGATAGATGTGTTCCAGATTGCCGACAAAGAAATGCCCGTCCTCCGGGTACAGAGTAGGGAAATAGCTGAGGACGCCGGCAATTGTGAAATTTATGGGTCGACTGATGCCCTCGACGAATACGGACAGGTTATCTCCCACATGAAGTCCGGTCGCCTCGATGAAGCTGCGGCTGACGAGGACACCCATGGAGTTGAGCGCCAGTCTGTTGGTCAACGCGCCCAGAGATTCCTGGGAAAAGTCATCCCGCCACCAGCCTGCCCGGCTGAACTCCGCCCGGTCGATTCCCAGCACGGTAGCATTGACATTCCCTTCAAGTCCATTGACGAAAACCGGCTGCCGCAGCACCCGCGTTGCGGCCTCCACGCCGGGGATCGACTCGACGACAGCGAAAGGAGGATAGCGCCAGCGCTGCTCGGATCTTCCGCCCACCTGCTCCCATTGCACCTGTATGGCCAGGTCGGAGCCGACGGAGTAGAGGACGACGTCGGTATAGTGGGTATCAAGCGTGCCGGCGAAGGTCGCACTGAAGAGGCCCAGAGCAATTGTAAAGATCAGGAGAAAAAGAAGCGCGCGATTGCTGCCGGAGCGCCGCGAGATCTGTGTAATGGCCAGCCACAAGGGCACACTGATGAAGCGGCTCGCCGCCCGCCCCAGCAGGCCGGTGACGGCCGGAAGCCCCCGCAAGGAGACCAGTGCCACGGCTGCGACAAATACGGTCGGCGCCAGCAGGAGCAGCGGATCCACGAACGTGTCCCGCGTGACCTGAAGGGCCTGTTCCTGCTGCCGCAGGCGCCAGTAGGCGTAGATGACGCCGGCAAGAAACAGGAGTTCAAAGGGGAGCCATGCGCTGCGCCGGGCGCGGTTGAGGAACTCCTCGCGCGCCGTCATGCGCTGGTGCGTAACGACCGTGCGCCTGGCCGCACCGGCGGCCGAAAGCAGTGTCGCGCCGATGCCCAGAACCGTCGCTAAGCCGGCGAACAGCGCGACCTGCGCAGAAAAAGAGAGGTCCAGCAGCGGCCTGGCCGCGAAGGTAAGAAAACGGTAGACCTGCCCCATCCCCTGCGTTACGCCGCCGGACGCCAGCAACCCTGCGGTCAGACACAGCGCGCCGATCGCAAGCATTTCCAGCAGATAGAGCCCCACGATCTGCAGACTGGACGCGCCCCGGCTCTTGAGCGTAACGATTTCGCTCTCCTCCGACGCCACCATGATGTCGGAGGAGATAAAGGTGTAGAGCAGGAGTGCGAGCAGCACAGGAAGGCTCAGTAGCAGTAGAAAGGTCCGCAACGCGGCGGCACGGTCCGCGTACTTTTGTAGAAGCTCGTATGCGGGCGCGGTGAGGTCGACGTGGGACAGGATGCCGGAAGTTCTGGCCTGTATGCGGGTGATGGCCGCCAGCATGGGCGCCACCTTGTCGACCTTGATCTCCTCTCCGTCGAAGAGAAGAAACCAGGCGTACTTGCGAACCTGTTCCCCCATGGTGGGCGCTACACGGCCCATGAAGTCGGCCTCGGAAACGATGAAGTAGAAGGCGAACGCCTCCGGCTCGTCGAACCAGAAGCCGCGATCTGCGTCAGCTGGGCGCCACACGCCCCTGACCAGTACCTCGACGGGAGCAACAATGTCTGAATCGTCGAGGCCGAAGAGAACGCGGTCGCCGACCTGGATCTCGTGGTCGTAATAGAACCGTTCGCTGACCCAGGCCGGGATGACGTCTCCGGCTGCGCCCGGCTCCGCTTGTCCCAAGGGTTCGCCCAACACGATCTCCACATGTTGTTCGATGCCGGTCAGGAAGGCCAGCCCGGCCGACTGGTACCGGCGCAGGTCTTCGGGTAGCTCTTTGTCGGCGGAGGCCAGAAACTTGAGGACTCGCGTCGAGCCGTAGCGGGTCAAGCGGGTGAGCGGCAGGCCCGGAAGCTCCGTTGCGCGTTGACGCATAAAGTCATCGGCGCGCCTGTACTGTTCGAGCGGAGTCGAGCTCAAAAGGGGCACGCGATGAACGAGGAGAAGGCTGGATAGAGGGAGTTCAGCATCCTGCGCGGCGAGTTCGCTGCGCAGGAACCTGTCCAGTGCGGCGTTGGTGAAGAGAGGTATGGCCGCGATCAGCGCTACGGTCACAACCAGGCCGACAACCACAAAAGACATTGGCTGCCATTTGCTCAGATTGCGCCGCAGCGCAAGTTCCATCATTGCAAGTCACCGGTTGCGAGCAGTCGCGGCGAGTGTGGTTGACGGCCTCGCTTCACTGACCAATGACCACGGGCCGCCGCCTTTCCTGGTCAACGAGGGGCCGGCTCCCCTGCGGCGTCACGACGTATGACTGCTCTATGTGCAGAGAACCTACACCGGGCATGAAGAGCGGGGCCTCCAGGTTGAGGACCATGTCCGCTTCCAGCGTCAGGTCGGACGGCAGATCCACGCAGTCATCCTTGATACGCAGCCCGTTGTCGGGTACGAGGACGGGGTAGTCGCGCACTTCCAGGCCCACGCCGTGCCCGTGCGGGAAGGAGGCGGTGATACTGCGATCGTGCAGGGCATCGACCATTGCGTCTGCGACAGTCGACGCCTTGGCGCCCGGCCGCATCGCCTCTTCACCGGCGTCCATGCAGGCGCGCAAGGCTGCAAAGCGCCTGCTCAATTCGGGCGGCAGTTCTCTCATCGCCAGCGTCGTACCGCTGTCGGAGAAGCAGTACCGGTAGATGCAGCCGTAATCGACGTAGAGTACGTCATCTTCCGCAAGCTGGTAGCCGGTTTCTGTCGTCATGCCCAGGCCGCGCACGCCGAATGCAAAATGATCGAAATCGGCGCCCATCTGCGCCGCCAGCGCCCGGTAGTGCCCCGCCATCTCTGACACGGCCAACCCGGGACGGGCCATGGCCAGGGACTCCATCGCCGCCTGTTCGTTGATCTCTGCCGAACGGGTCAGTCGCTGAATCTCTTCTGCGCTTTTCACCATCCTAACCATGCGGATCAGATCGGAACAGTTCTTGAGGGACGCGCCAGGCAGCGCACGCTCTATGACTTCCTTCGTTTCCGGGGGCAGTCCTTCCGTCTCCAGGCCGATGCGCGCGCTCGTCAGCCCGCGCTGATTCAGAATGCTCAGAAGCGCGTCGGTCGGCGTGGCGTTGTCGTGCTGGGCACGGAGAAGCTGCTGGAAACGGAGCAGGGACCGGGGCAGCTCGCCGGCCGGCAGCGAGTCGTCGAGGCCGGCGCTGCCGAAAATGTACAGATCCTTAACCCACAGCTCCTCGGCGTTTGCGGCGAACAGCGGATTGACAACCAGGGCGGGCTCGCCCTCCAGCGGGAAGACGGCATAGGCCTGTGCCAGGTTGGAAGACGCCCCCGGCACCATCATGAACTCTTTGAACAGCGGGTCGATCCAGCAGTAGTAGTCGGTGAAATAGGTGATGTTGACCGGTGATGTCGCAACCAGTACATCCAGCCCGTATTCCTGCATATAGTCGACAGCGCGGGCGCGATTGAAAAGCATGATCCGCTCTCCTTCGGTGTTGCGCGAGGTATGTCAATCAGAGACCGGGCACATAACCCTGCCCCCACTGTTCCTGGCGAGGGTCGCGAAAGTCGCCGGAAAGGGGCATGATCGCCAGCATGCCGCCGTCGATGACGAGGGTCTGGCCGACGATGTAGCGGCTCTCGTCGGACGCGAGAAAAAGGGCCAGCTTGCCGATGTCGTGCGGTGCGCCGATCACACCCGCAGGAATGGTGGCGCCGGCCGCCTGCTGGTCGAATTCGCCCAGCACCTTTAGATGATTCTCAACCAGAATCCAGCCGGGCGCAATGGCGTTGACGCGTACTCCTCTCGTCGCCAGTTCGAGTGCGAGAACACGCGTGAAACCGACGATGGCTGCCTTCGTGCCGGCGTAAATTGTGTGCTCGGTCATCCCGGCAAAGGCATGGACTGAGGTCAGGTTGATCACAGCGCCGCCCCCCTGCTCGATCATGGTGGGGACCGCGGCCTGCGTCAGAAAGTACATGCCGCGGATGTTCACATTGTAGAGTGTGTCGAACTGCTCGGGCGTTACGTCGAGAAACGGCTTGTTCATGGTGATGCCGGCGTTGTTTACGAGCACGTCGAGCCCGCCGAGGAAGTCGATCGCTTTATCCGCCAGCCCCTTCACCTCGTCGATATCGGCTAAATCCGCCTGGAAAACCTCGGCTTTTCCGCCGGCGCCTCGAATCTCGTCAACTGCGCTGGCGGCCCCGGCCGCGCTATGGGCGTAGTGCAGCACGACATCCGCGCCCTCGCGGGCGAACTCCAGGGCAACACCGCGGCCGATTCCGGTGCCAGAGCCGGTAACGAGTACGCGCTTGCCTTCCATTTTCCGCGTTTGGGTCATCTCTTGTGCTCCTGATGCGTGGCAGGCGGGTAATTCCATTGGACTGTGGCGAGTGGATTGGGCATAGTATACACGACCTGCAGTTTTGCGCTAACCGCTGCCGGCCGACGGATTCCGGTGATTGACGAACAGCGCGGACCTTACTATGATGGCCGTGATAAGGTGAGATATTTGCCGCAGAGGCGCCAGCGAACTGGCGAGCCGTGCTTACAGTTCCCGGGTCGCATCCGATCTCCACGCGAAAGGCAGTTGACATGAAACTCGGCATGAATACCTTCTTTATCAATATGTTTGATTTCGAAGAGGGCCTGCAGTTTTGCCAGGAGCAGGGCGTACAGGCAGTCGAGGTGGCAGCGGGCGGTCCCGGGGCCGTCAAGTACTGTGATGTCGACAGACTGCTCGCAGACCCGGGTGAGCTGGAGCGCTGGCTGGACATCTACGCCGCCTACGGCCTCGAGATCTACTCTTTCGCCGGACACGGGACGCCCCTGGTACCCGACCGCCGCATTGCAGAGGAGTACTCACGCCAATTTCGCAATACGTGCGCGCTTATGGAGAGGGTAGGTTGCACCCGGTTGGCCCTTGTGGCCGGCCTGCCCGAAGGCGCCGAGGGCGACAGCTTGCCGGCTTGGATTATCAACACCGACCTGCCCTTTCTGCGCGACGCCCTCGAGTGGCAGTGGGAGCGTCGCCTGCTCCCCTACTGGAAGGAGCACAGCCGGATCGCGGCCGACCACGGGGTAACTCTGTGCTTCGAAATGCAGATCAACGACATGATTCACAGCCCGGTCAAACTGCGCCGCCTGCGCGACGAACTGGGCCCGGTGGTCGCCTGCAACTATGACATTTCGCACATGTGGGTGCAGGGGATAGACCCGCTGGCCGCCATCCATGAGTTGAGCGATCTCATCCAGGCAGTTCATCTCAAGGATACGCTGATCCACGAACCGAATCTGCGCCTGCGCGGCTACTTCGACTCGACCGACCTCAAGCAGTACCAGAATCGGTCGTGGACGTTCACCATACCGGGCTGGGGACACGACGAACGCACCTGGCGCGAGGTCATTTCGACCCTGCGGTTTATCGGCTACACCGGCATCCTGACCCTGGAAATGGAAAGCGAATACATAGAAATCCAGGAAGGCCTGGAAAAGGCGGCTGCATTCATCAGGCCGATGCTGCTGGAAAAGCCGGTGGGGCCGGCCTGGTGGGAGGTGGCCGCAGTGCATGAGCTTTGGGAAGAGACGAAGGACTAGGGAGAGTGAATGGTGAACCAGCTTGACGGCCTCGCGTTCTGATCAGTGCCGAACGCAGGCTGCCGATACGCTAAGATCCTTGGATTGCTTGGGAGACATTAGATGTTGAAGGTCCTCGTAACAGGCGGTAGCGGCACCATCGGCGGATATGTCCTGAGAGAGCTACTCCAGGCGGGCCATTCCGCCACTAGCTTCAGTCGCACAGCGCCGCGTGTGGAAGGGGCAGGTTTCGTCCAGGGCGACATTATGCAGCCCGACCAACTCGCCGAAGCCTGTCCGGATCACGATGCCGTCATCCATCTCGCGGCCATACCGGGCCCGGGCCGGGCGACGCCGGCGCAACTGCTAAACGTCAACGTAATCGGCACCGTCAATGTCCTTGAAGCGGCAGTCCATGCCGGCATCGACAAGTTCGTGTTTGCCTCTTCCGGCGCGGCAACCGGTTTCTCCTTCCAGAGACAGGATATCGTTCCGCAATACCTCCCGATCGACGAAGAGCATCTCTGTGAGCCGCAGGACGAATACGGGTTGAGCAAGCTGCTGGGCGAGTTGACCTGCAAGCGTTACACCGACGCCTTCGGCATCCGGACCATCTGCCTGCGCATCAACAACAACTGGTATCTCGAACGCGCAACCGTCGAGGTGGCCGTGCGCTCCGGCTGGGCGCAGCAGTTCACGGTCGACGAACTGTGGAAAAACCGCTATCGCAAAACAATTGAGAACGCCGAGGGCGACTGGCCGTCACCGGGTCCGCCGGCGCCGCGCAAGATACTGTGGGCCTTCACCGACGCCCGCGACGCCGCGCAGGCATTCCGCCTAGCAGTCGAAAATGACTCGATCAGGCACGAAGTGTTTCTCATCAATGGCGCCGACACCTGCTCCAGAGAGCTGACGTCTCTGCTTATCGACCGTTTACGGAGTTCGTTTGGCGAAGGAGAAGCAGACACAGCCGGCCCGGATATACCCCTCAAGAAGCCCTTGGAAGGCTTTACCTCCCTTTGGTCGCACGAAAGGGCCACCCGCTTGCTGGGCTATCGTCCCAATTACACCTGGCGGCAAAGCGACTTTCAATCGTGGATGGAGGAAAGATGACCACAGAGAGAAAGATGGAGTTCTTCGGCGGAGGCTGGCGGCAAGTCGACTCGGAGGATGAGGAGAAATCCCTTGTCATCGACGCCCACTCCCACATCTTCCGCCGCTTTGCCACCGGCTCGGGCGCGGCCAGCGCGGCGCTGACGCTCAAACTGTGGCAGTACCATCTGCGTGACTTCACCGACTTCTGGCGCAAAGAGGACGGCGCTCGCGTCAAAGAACCACTGCTCGATTTCCCCTCCGACGACATCAACGCCATGCCCGACCTCGACTTCCGTTTTGGCAGATACGGCCAGGCCGAGCTCACGCTGGACGGCGTCGACTACGTCATGCAGTTCTATCCCCCCGCCCTAGAGAACCTGGAGGCGACCCCAGAAAGGATGATCGCCGAGATGGAGGTCGCCGGGGTGGACAGGGGGATACTCCAGAGCGACCATGTCTACGGCGCCAACATAAACGAGTACTACGCAGAGGCGATGCGCCGCTACCCGGACCGATTCATCGCACTGGCGCAGATTCGGGAGGCTGAGGCGTATCAGGGGGAGGAGCTGGCGCGACTTGAACGCGCCGTCACGGAGCTGGGATGCACGGGGCTTTACTTCAGTGTCGAGCTATTTGCTTTGCGAGGATACGTGGACAGGATCGACGACGCCAAGTTCGAGCCGCTGTGGCAACTGGTGCGCCGCCTGGGGATTCCCATCTTCTGGTACATCGACGCCCGCAAACAGGACCGGGTGGCGGGCTTCATGGAGCGCGTCGGCGAGCTGAGCCGCTGGGCCGACGCCCACGATGACATCCCGTCGGTAATCACGCACGGGCTGGTGCCAGCTGCCATCATTCACGAAATCGGCATCCCCGAAGAGGTGGTCGCGTTGCTGAAGCGGCCCCACATGAACGCCGAAGTCCTGATGCAGGCGAAGTGGCCCGAGTACCCCTACGACGAAGGGCAGGAGATGCTCAAACGGCTGTGCGACCAGGTCGACGTAGAGAAGCTGATGTGGGGCTCGGACATGCCCTACAGCGGCGGCTTCTGGTGCACGTACAAGCAGTCGGTGGACTACATCCGCCTGCACTGCGACTTCCTTACGACAGCAGAGAAGAATCTGATACTGGGCGGCAACGCGGCGCGGATGTTTGGAATCAGCGGGTAGCAGCCGGGTCAGTGCCCCCCCATTGTCACCTGTCCCTGATCTGCTGCAACGCGGCCTCGGCGCCTGCGGAGACGAAGCCCAGATCCCCGCCAATCGTCAATAGCCGCAGTGTCGGCGCATACTCCTTTACCCAGGCGATACCGGCCTCGGCCCCGCCCAGCACGTCCACCGGGAAACCGGCCGGAATACCGTTGGCGTCACCGGCCCTGACAATCCGCTGAATCGTGCTGATGAACGCCTCGCTCTCCCAGGCGCCGAAGATGTCCATCGAAAGCGTCAGGTCGTTCGGCCCGATGATGAAGCCGTCAACACCTTCGAGTGCCGCGATCTCTTCAATTACGTCAACGGCGCGGTAATGCTCGACCTGGATGAACACCAGGGTTTCATCATTGGCAGTACTCTGGTAGGCTCGGTCATCGCCGCCGAACGATGGCATAAAGGGCCCGTAGCCGCGCACGCCGTCCGGCGGATATTTGCAGCCCGCCACCGCCCGGCGGGCGTCCTCTACCGACTCGATCAGCGGCACGACGACGCCGTCAGCGCCATTGTCGAGCGCCTGTTTGATCTCATCGGGCCGGTTGTCCTTCACTCTGACCATCGCCACGGTCGGCGTCGCCCGGACCATCCACAGGATGTAGCGCAACGATTCCACATTGCGCGGCGAATGCTCCATGTCGATGCTCATCCAGTCGAAGCCGGCTTGCGCCACCGTCGCCGCCACCAGCGGGTCGGTCGACGCCGACCATGTCCCGAAGACGTGCTCGCCTCCGTGCAGACGCTTCTTCAGATCCTGTCTTTTCATGCTCTCATCTCCTTTGCAGCTGCCAGCGCGGCTTCACACCGGGGTTGACGTAAGAACGGGGCCAGCGCCCTTGCGCCAGATCCAGGACGGTCTCGACCGACAGCCGCCAACTGTTATCCAGCGATTCATCAGAATAGCCTGCAATGTGCGGCGTGAGAACGACGTTTTCCAGGCTGAACAGGGGGTTGTCCGCGTCCGGCGGCTCCTGCTCCAGCACGTCGAGGCCGGCGGCCGCGATCCAGCCCTCGGTCAGCGCCCGGAACAGCGCCGTTTCGTCCACCACCGGACCGCGGGAGGTATTGATCAGGATCCCCCGGGGCTTCATCAGACGCAGTTCGCGTTCTCCAATCAGTTTGTGGGTCGTGTCCAGCAGCGGGCAGTGGAGCGAAACAAAGTCGGAACCGGACAGCACCTCCTCCATTGATGCCGCTTGCACACCGTGGTCGGCCATTAACTCGGCGCTCACGAACGGGTCGTGCGCCAGTACCGTCATTTCGAACCCGCTCAGCTTGCGCGTCACCAGGCGGGCGATATGCCCGAAACCGATCAGCCCCAGCGTCTGCCCCTGCAGATGCCAGCCCGGGAAGCCTGCGTAGCGGTCCCAGACGCCGGCGCGCACCTTCTGGTCCTGAAGCGCGATCTGGCGAACGACAGCCAGCAGCAGCCCGATCGTGTGGTCCGACACGCCGTCGTTGAAGGCTTCGGGCGTATTGGCGACGATTATTCCGTGCGCGGTCGCGGCCTCGATCGGTATGTTATCCGTGCCGCTGCCGGTACGGATCAACGCGCCGCAGCGTTGCAGATCGGCCACGTTTTCGGCGGTTACGATGTGACTGCCGCCGAAGATCCACACGACATCGGCGTCCCCGGCGCAGGCCGCCAGCTGCGCGTGCGTCTCGCATTCCTGGAAAACGAACTCTATGCCATGGTTCGCCATCGTTTCTGGAACCCATTCGGGCAGCTCCTCCGGGTCCATATGCACCATGGCCACTTTGAATTTCGTCATCTTCCCCCCTTTTGAAATGTGAACCCTTGTTACGCCTTGCCACTCAAGGCGGTAGACGAAACAGGGCACTACTCCAGCTCTTACCGTTCTCCAGAGTCACCGCACCAACGCCGTAACCAAATCGCCCGGCCTCAGCCCGTTGGCGATGCGTTCCACATTTTCAACCGCGGCCTCCATACGCCTACGGGGCGTATCCGGCGTGTAACCCGATGAATGCGGCGTGAGGATGACGTTGTCCAGCTGCAGCAGCGGATGGTCTGCCGGCAGCGGCTCTTCCTCGAACACGTCCAGCCCGGCTCCCCTGATTCCTCCCTGCTGAAGAACCTCTACCAGGGCCGCCTCATCAACCAGCCCGCCGCGGGCGATGTTGAGCAGGACAGCGGTCGGCTTCATCAGTTCCAGGGCGCGGCGGTCGATCATGTGACGCGTCGTTGCGTTGAGATGGACATGCAGAGAAAGATAGTCAGCCTGCCCCAGAACGTGGTTCATCTGCTTCGGCCCGCCCAGAAACTCGACGTGAAACTCGTCCAGCTCGGCCTGCGGGAACGCCACCACGTCGATGGCCATGATACGCAAGCCCAGCGGCCACGCCCGCCGCGCCACCTCGCGCGCGCTGGCGCCAAAGCCGATCAGCCCCAGCTTTTTGCCGGCCAGCTCTTCCCCCATTGCCCGCTGCCAGCCGTCAGCCCGATTGTGCTTGAGGTCTTTGGCAAAGCAGAGGATCAGCATGATGACGTGTTCGGCCAACGGCACAGCGCTCAGCCGCCCGGGCGAATTGGCCAGCGGCAACCGCTTTTCCAGAAAATAGGCTATGTCTACATGATCGGTGCCGTTGGTAGTGACATGCCACAGCTTCACACCCGCGGCCAGGGCCGCGTCGATCAAAGCACGCGTGCCCACGGCGCCACCCGGGTCAATGACAACGGCCACGCCCTCAAACTGTTCAGCTGTCGACCTGTCGGGATCATATACCTCGAAGGGGAAGCGGCCTTCGTTTGCCTTGACGAAATAGGGGTAAGCTCCATCGAGTCCGGTCGGCGCGCGCAGGTAAAGAATTTTCATCGCTCGTGATTCCTGGGTGTTGAAAGGAGTGAAAGGGGCAGGGGCTGCAAGGAGAAAAAGCCTCGTCTCCAATCGTTGTATGGACCTACTCTATAGGCACCCGTACCACTGATGTTCAACGGGTGAGGTGACGGACTCCCAGTATAGGAGGTGAGTCGACCCTCGTCAACCGAGCTTCACGGGACGACCGGCGTGCGTAGGGGCGAGATTTGGGTGCATCGCAGATTTGGGGTGGGAACAGTCTGGCGGGGAATCAGTGCCAGCGGGGGCTGGCGTTGTTTGCCGTCTTTGGGCGAGACGCAGTGCCGGCGCCAGGCCTGGCCGTACGGTGGAGTGCGTCGGTTGGGGAGGGTGCAAGGGCAGGCACAAGGCCGGCACCTGCGGGGATCTGATGGGACTGGCGGGACGTGGTCTGGCTGGACACCTTCGATTAGGCACCTGTTACGAATATCGACACCAGGTTGGCGAGGCATGTTGTTGGAGGGGGCGTTGCGGGGGCGGAGCCCCCGCACAAGGGAGGGCCGAATAGACCCGACCGCCCAGAACTGCAGCAGTTAGTAGTCAGTAGTTAGCAGTCAGAGGCGGCGCTTTTTCTGGCGAAAACTGGAATGGGAACTGACCATGGTTTGGGTGCCTGCAGAGGTATACGAAAGTTCGCCCCAATATTGGGATGCACCCGTAAGATTTTTGCTCTTTGACCTTGATTCATCAATATGCTATAAAAGTCGGTCAGAAGCAGGCAGTGTTGGTAACAGGGTGCGACCTATAATCGGGGTAAGTTGTATGACGAACCGCCGAGCAGCATTCTTGAAAGCAACAACTTGCTGACTCCAGACCTCGCCCCATTTCTGGTCGACACCGCAGGACAACCGAGCCAGACTCTGCCACCCCGGTCGCCTTCAGCACGAGAAAATCGGCATTCAGGCATACCGATTCCGCGCGGCGTATCTGAGACCAACGGGTACGCTTGGGATAGAGGGCAAGGTGGCGTTCCCAGTTTGAAGCCGGAAGTCGTCAGAGTCATTCAACAATCCAGGACCAACGAGGGCGGCAGCCATGAGCAATGTACCGATGACAAGGCCCGAAGAGATGCTGGCCTTCCACGACGGCAAGTTCCCGGGGAACGCCTTTGTGGGCCTTGAGGGCGGTCGCGTCCTCTTCAGCAACGGCACCCACTTCTCCGTCAGCGCCGACGGCGGCGTCACCTGGAGCGAGCCCTACCCGGGGCTCGACGAAAACGGCGATCCGCTCACGCTCAGAAACTGTTCGATGGTAAACCTCTCCGGCGGCGCCATCGGCATGGCGACCAAGCGCACTCGACCGGGCACCACCCGCCTGTACGAGTCGCAGATGGTCTTCAGGCGCTCCGAGGATGAAGGCAGGACATGGTCGGCCCTCACCCTCATGAACCGTTGGATGCTGGCCGCGCATGCTCTCAACGACACTATGGTCCGTACGCAGTCCGGCCGTATCCTACTGCCGGTCTATTTCGGCATCGGCCAGGGCGGATTCCACCAGGAGGGGGCGCCGTTCCCGGGCGGATACGTTGATGGCGTCTTCGTCTCGACAAGCGCGCACTTCTACGATCCCCACTTTACCGCCAGCTATGTCATCTACAGCGACGACGAAGGCGAGACCTGGCAGAAGAACAGCGACGGCGAACTGCTCATCATCATGGAGTACGGCGGGCGCTGGGAGCTGACAAACGAACCGACCCTCGTGGAGTACGCGCCCGGCAAGCTGCTGATGATCCTGCGCACGCGGCTGGGACGCATGTACCAGGCCTGGTCGGAGGACGACGGCGACACCTGGACCCGCCCCGAACCGACGCAGCTGGCCGGCACGCAGGCCCCGGCCCAGATCCGCCAGTTCCCCGGCACGGGGCACCTGCTCGTCGTCTGGACGCAGCAAAGCGAGCAGGAGATCAAGCAGGGCCTGATCCGCACACGCCTGTCGACAGCCATCAGCCGCAACCAGGGTCGTATCTGGGAACACTTTCAGAACTTGGAATCGCTTCACGAAGAGACCCATGTCGAACCAGGCCCTCTCTACACGGTCCGACCCGAGGGGGCCTACGGTGCCCCGGGGGGCGGCGTCGAATGTGACGTCGACTCCGTAAAGCCGTTGCCGGAGGGATACGGCATGTGGTCCTACCCGGCCGTGCATGTCGCTGAAGACCGGGTCCTGATCCAGTACAACCACTTTCCGTTTGACATGGCGGGCCACCGGCACCGCGGCCATCATCTGAAGGTTCTTCCTTCGTCCTGGTTCTACGGTGGCGAGGACCCCACGAGCGAGAATCCGACTCTGTCTCGGATTGAAGGGCACGTAAGGGGGGAGTTGTAAAGCTCAAGCGGTAAACTGCCCGCCGCTTCACCGGTAGTTGGCTTGCCAACAAGTCCAAGGGGGAAACTCGACATGGCACAGGAAGTAGAACTGGGAGGGCTGCGATTCACTGCAGGGACGCCCCGCATCGTAGCCGAAGGCCTCGGATTCTGCTGGTATCCCAGCATTCGCCGGTTCCCCACCGGCGAGTTGCTCGTCTCCTACAGCAAGAACCCCGATTCGGCCGAAAACCTGACAAATGTCAACGGCATTTCGCTCTCGAAGGACGAAGGCGCCACATGGTCGCAACATGCCGATGTTTCCGGCCTCAGCGGGCGCTTGAACATCAGCCTGTCCGACGGTTCACTGGCCGGTCCCAACCAGCCCTATAAGCCGGATCCTCTCGGCCAGTGGCGCACCTTCGTGGGCAACTACGGGCGCATCGGCAAGGGCGGCCAGCAGTACTCGGTCGATTTGTGGGGCGCGCGCATCGAAGGCCTGCCGCGTGACGTGAAGGCCCGCACCGTGCAGAGTCCCACCCGCTGGGCGGAGATCTCCCCTTTTTCCCACATTATTGAACTGGAGCCGGGACGCTATCTTTCCACGACATATTTGACCTTCGAAGGGGACGACCGCTACTCCACCGTGGTCATGACCTCAGAGGATGAGGGCCGCACCTGGCACTACCTCTCCACCGTGGCCACCGCCGCAGACGGCGCCGACTCCTGGGAGGGCTTCTGTGAGTCCTCACTGGTACGCCTTGCGGACGGCGACCTGATGTGCGTGGGACGCATGGGCGGCGGCCGCGATCAGCTGCTGGCGCGTTCCTACTCCAGCGATGAAGGCAAGAGTTGGTCCCCTATCGACCGCCTGCCGGCCTGGGGCGTGCTGCCCCAAGTGAATCGGCTGAGTAATGGCGCGCTGGTGATTTCATGCGGCCGCCCGGGCCTCTTCATCTGGTTCTCGACCGACCCGCGCGGCGAGCACTGGGAGCCCTTCGACCTCATGGCCCACCACAACGAGGAGATGGGCGAGGCCCATCAGATCAGCCCCGGCAAGTACGGGCTGGAGCCGGTCACCCGCGAGCAGTACTACACCGTCCATCACAATTTCGACCTGCCGGACCAGACCACGTCCTACACGTCAATGCTGGAGGTTGAGCCGGGTCGGCTACTGATTGTTTACGACCGCATGCCCTATGGGTGGATGCCGGTTCCGACCGACGCGGAGGTGCGCAGCCGCATCCTGGCGCGCTATGCCGTCTCCAATCTGGCGCCGGACAGCATGACACCGGACGAACGCGAACGCATCTACTTGCTGGAGCTGGATTTTTGACGGCTTTGACCGTACAGAGTTGAAATGCCAGTCAAGTTTGGAGGTTGACGGATGTTGACCCCAGTCAGGAGGAGCCAATGCACATAGTGGAAGTTTGTTCACCTGATTCATGTGATGCAAATGATCAATTGCACGGTTCATGGCAACTGCGACAGTCGCAGTAGAATTCAGGAGGAAACAACATGCAACGCTTCGAATCCAGTGATTTCTCACGCCGCAACTTCCTCAAGGGGTCGGTCATCGCCGCAGCCGGCGGCCTCCTGGCGGCCTGCGCGCCGGCGGCTGCGCCTGCAGGAGAAGCGCCCGCCGCAGACGACGATGCCGCCATGGCATCGGACCGCCTGGGCGGCACGCTCGTCTTCGGCTATCCCCAGAAGACCAGCTACCAGGACCTGCTGGCGATGGAGCACAACGCCGGCAACAGAAGATACTACCTGGTCGGTCTGACGCACAACTGCCTGGTCAACATCAGCGCCGACTATACCACCTGGCTGCCCGAACTGGCCGAAAGCTGGGAGTTCGACGGCAATGATGCGACCTTCAATCTGCGCGCGGGCGTCAAGTGGCACGACGGCGAGCCGTTCACGTCGGCCGACGTGGAGTTCACGATCGGACGCCTGGTCGGCCACCCGAATGTCAACCAGTGGAACGG
Source organism: Caldilineaceae bacterium (assembly GCA_011523365.1). Lineage (GTDB taxonomy): Bacteria > Chloroflexota > Anaerolineae > Caldilineales > Caldilineaceae > Bin5. The sequence continues at coordinate 39,399 of WTGY01000151.1, read as the reverse complement.
CGTGCGTCACTTCAAGGGCATCATCGAAGGCATGACCGAGTTCTCCGCAGGTGAGGCTGACGCTGTGACGGGGATATCGGCGCCTGACGACCATACGATCGTCTTCCACATGACCAACCCGTACCGCGCCGCATTCCTGGAAAAGCTTCTCAACTTCCCCATCATGCCCAAACACCTCATTAGCCAGTATCCGGAGGACACATGGGGCATCGACGAGCAGGGGCAGCAGGGGTTGAAGAACACACCCTACGCCAAGGAGCAGGGCATCGGCACCGGCCCCTTCAAAGTCAGCAACTACATCCCCGATCAGATCGTCGAGTACGAACCGTTCGACGACTACTGGGGTGGGAAGCCGCAGCTGGACAAGCTGGCCTTTGTCCCCTACACCGACCAGTTGGCGATGGCCGCCGCGGTGGAGAAAGGCGAGTGCCACATCGCCATCCGTACGCCGCAGTCGGAGTACGAACGCTTCCAGGCGATGGAGCACGTCGACATCGTGCTCAATCACGGCCCGAGCGCATTTGCCTGGTATCACAACCTGCGGTACGTCCTCAACGACAAGCGTGTCCGCCAGGGTCTCAGTCTTGCCCTGAATCGCGACCAGATCGCCCAGGACTTTTTCTACGGCACGGTCGAGGGCGCCAAGGCCCCCCTCTGGTACGGCGACTACGGCATCAGCCCTGATTCGGCGAAGTGGTACGAGTACAACCCGGAAAAGGCCCGCCAACTCCTGGAGGAAGGCGGTTGGGACTTCGACTACACCTTCCGCCTGGGCATGTCTTCGCTTTCGCCGACCTACGAGCCGCTCTATGCGATGTTGCGGGAAATGTGGGATGCCGTCGGCGTCAAAACCGAGTTCCACGTCATGGCCGCCGAGTACACCAACATTCTCAACAACCCTCCGCACGACTTCGATACGCTCTTCAGCGGTTACGGTTGGGGCCTGACGCCTGGCGGCTTCATCCACAACTTCACTGACCCGCGCTGGGGTGATGTCGATGAGCAGGGCGTGTCAATGGTCGATGAACTGATTCTGGTTGAAGACCCGGATGAGCTGCGCGAAGGCGCGCTGCGGCTGCAGGAGTATGCCGCCGACCTCCAGCGCCACTGTGTAATCGCCCAGGTTCCAGGTATTCACGTGGTAAGCAAACGCGTGCAGAACGGCGGCGTCGTACCGGTCTACGGTCCGCGCACCGACTGGATCGACTGGGTCAACGTCCATGTGTCTGCCTAGGGGCAGTGAATCGTGGTCGATGGTCACTTATGTGGTCCCGAAATTGGATGGCCACTGATCTGTGACCACTAGGGTTCTTACAATCGCTGGTCCTCCGGGGTCGTAGCGACCTCGGAGGGCCGAACCTCACACAACTGACATGTCAACTTACGTTTTGCGCCGTATTCTCCTTGTCTTCCCTCTCCTGCTCGGCGCTACAATTATCAACTACACGATATTCGCTTTGTCCCCGGGGGACCCGGTTTCCGCCATGATCGACCCATTTGAGTTGAGCAACATGACGGCGGAAGACCTGCAGGAAGCGCAGGAGGCCCTGGGACTGAACAAACCGATCTACGTACGCTATCTGCTCTGGCTTGGGCAGGCGATTCGGGGCAATCTGGGCTACTCGATCTGGTTCAACACGCCAGTATTCGAGGTAATGTTGCGCGCTCTGGGCAACAGTATGCCGGTGATGATCTTCGCTCTCCTGGTGTCTACCATCGCGGGGATCACCTTGGGCATCATCTCCGCCCTAAAGCCATACTCTTTGATCGACAGCGTACTGACCACTTTCGCCTTTGCGGGTGTGGCCGTGCCTGGGTTTTTCTTCGCCTTGCTCCTGATCTATGCGGTGGCAATCAAAATGGACATCCTGCCGACCGGCGGCGTCACCACACCGGGCGCCGACCCCTCTTTTGGGAACCGCTTTTCGCATATCATCCTACCCGGCTTTGCACTGGCCTATGAGACGACCGGCAGCCTGTTACGCTATACAAGGTCGAGCCTGCTGGAGGTTCTCAGCCTGGACTACATGACGACGGCGCGGGCCAAGGGCCTTGTCGAACGCGTCGTAATCCTACGGCATGGACTGCGCAACGCTCTGCTGCCGATCATAACCATTCTCGGTCTGCGCCTCCCCAGCCTATTTGGTGGGGCAGTGCTTATCGAAACCGTGTTCAACTTTCCCGGTGTCGGCCTGACCCTGGTGCATGCCACCAACATGCGAGATTATCCGCTGATGATGGGCGGCGTCCTTATATTGGCGATCCTGGTCCTGTTGAGCAACCTGCTGGCGGACCTGCTCTACACCGTGGCCGACCCGCGCATCCGCTATGAAGAAGGTTGAGGTCGATGACCGAGAAGCAAACGGCAACAGCGTCCGACGAAATCTTTAGTGAGACGCGGAGTTCCTCCTCGGCCAGGCTCCGCGCCCGCTTCTGGAGCCGTTTTCGACGCCACAGAATGGCGATGGCAAGCCTGGTCTTTCTGGTCATTATTGTCTTGCTCGCGATCGCCGCGCCCTGGGTAACCCAGCACCCTCCGAACGATATCCAATCCGGCCTGAGCCGGGCCGCACCCAGCGCCGAACACATTCTCGGGGGCGACATAGCAGGCCGTGATGTGTGGTCCCGTGTCGTCTACGGCGGACGCGTTTCTCTCTCGGTAGGGCTTGTAGCGGTCTCAATCTCGATCCTGATCGCAGTTCTCCTGGGGACGCTGGCGGGCTACTATGGCGGTTCGGTCGACATGATCATCATGCGTATCACCGACATTGTGATGCTCTTCCCCGTCCTGATCATGATTATGACAGTGGTTTCCATTCTAGGCCCCAACATCTTCAACGTCATGGCGGTAATCGGTCTTTTTGGATGGCCAAGCTCTGCGCGCCTGGTGCGCGGCCAGATCCTGACAGTGCGTGAGTGGGACTTCGTGATGGCGGCGCGCTGCCTGGGCGTAATGGACCGCAGCATCATGTTCAAGCACATCCTGCCGCACGTACTTGCGCCTTTGCTGGTGGCAGCAACATTCGGCGTCGCCTCTGCCATCCTGAGCGAGGCCGGTCTATCCTTTTTGGGATTGGGCGTCCTGCCCCCGACTGCCTCCTGGGGCAATATGCTCAACGGCGCACAATCCATCTTCATCCTCGAACGCCACTGGTGGATCTGGGTACCCCCCGGAATGGCGATTCTGCTCACCGTGCTGGCGATCAACTTCGTGGGCGACGGCCTGCGCGACGCCTTCGACCCCCGCATGAGTCTCGATTGACCGCCATTCCCCAACCCAACGCCCGGACTTCAACACAGCCTGCCTCTGGCCGCATACCACCTGGAGAGAATGACAATGAAAGACCGCCCCTTTCTCCTCTCGACCCTGGTGGACTTCCCCGACGACTGCCAGCGCATCGAATGGACCGAAGATCTGGTCGCACAGCTGATCGACCGTCTGCACTGGATGGGTGTGCGTCGCGTCTACTGGAATTACTATCACGCCGGTCACTGGGAGTGGTTCTTTGCATACCGACCGCTCGGCGGCGTCGCCAAAACGATCGAAAACCTGGGCGATCCGATGCGGGTGGGACGGCGCCTGGCCCACGAGAGGGGCATGGAATTTTTTGCCGTCATCAAACCCTATGAAAACGGCGTCAGCCACGCGCATCCCAAGGCCGTTCTGGAGCAAGACGGCATCATCGGGTTGCCCGGTATCGGCGGCTACTACCACGTCGACCCCTGGGTGCTAGCGCGGCCGGAGCTGCGGGTGAAAGCCCGCCAAGCCGACTTGCCGCGCGGGCTGGAGAGTACACCGGTCACGCGCGTCCAACTGCGGCAGAAGGACACAACGCCGCTTCGCATCCGACCGGAAAACCTGGAAATCTGGACCAGCGACGATAACAACGGCTACAGCAAGCGCGACCTGGAGTTCGACCTGTCCGAGGACGTAGAGACCTGCCCCTGCGATGTCGTCGATATCGACGGCAATCCGGTCAGCAGCCAGGGCGACGACGTGCGCGTCCTCAATATCACCGGTCTCAATCTTCTGGACCCCTTCATTGCCGTCACGACGAATTTCGAAGACAACGATGGCACATTCGCAAATACGGCGGTAGAGATGGTGCGCGCCTTTGGCCCTGACGATCAACCCCTGCCGATCGTCGTCGCCAGCCACAAGGCGATATGGCGGCCGGACCGCGACCTGCGCACAGGAGACCTCGAATTCGACACCGGCCTGGGCGGGGCCATGGTCCGCCTGGACGTATCCAACTCCGCATCAGCTTTTCACAATGTCCTCACCCACACCGCCAACGCCCCTGACGGCGTGATCGCATTCGCCAAGGGGCGTAACACCTACGTCTCCGGTTCGCTATGCGAAGGCTACCCCGAGGTGCAAGCGGACTGGATGGAGTGGGTCAGCGACTGCATCGCCGCCGGTGTCGACGGCCTGGACATTCGCATCTCCTGTCATAGTTCGTGGACCGACTCACCCGAGATCTACGGCTTCAACGCGCCGGTCGCGGCCGAGTACGAACGGCGCTACGGCGTCAACCCCGATACAGAGCCCTATGATCCGGCGCTTCTGGGCGACGTGCGCGGCGATCTGTACGACCGGTTCCTGCACGCAGCCAAGGCGCGCCTCGCCGCCGCAGGGCTGCCGATGCATCACCATATCGAAATCGAGTCCTTCCGGCCAGATGCCTCGCCGTCGCGCACACGTTCCCGCCCCGGCAACATCACTTTTCACTGGCGCCGCTGGCTGCGCACAGGCCTGGCCGACGAGACAACGCTCTTTGGCCGCGCCTGGACGCCCGAACGCCTCTTCAGCGACGACTTCGTGCAAGATGTCCTGGATGAAGTGGCAGCGACAAGCGTGCCCGCGCACCTGAGCCTGCCTGTAAAAGTTTCGGGGACCGACGGCGGCCGGCTGGCCGATCAGATCGAGTATACCTGGCGCTCCGGACGGCTCGACGGTTATACCATATATGAGACCGCGGCTCTCTACGACAGGAACAAGACGGGGGCCGACGGCCGCCTGCATTTCCTGCCAGGTCTTACCGAAGCGGTGCGCGCACGTGCCGAGGAACTTGGCTTGCTGTGAGGCTGGCCGCGACAGGCACTGGATCCGGCCACTGGAAGGAGAACAGGAGGGAGATTTTGCCTCAGATCACGCTCGGCGAACCGGTCCTGATTGACCAAGCCCCGGTCGGGTTAAGAGAGTGGGGACCCTGGCAGTTCCCCCACCTTGAACGCCTGGCCGACGGCCGCATCCACCTCGAATTCCACGTCGAAGCCGATTCCGTCACCGCCTACGGGCTGCCCACCCGGCACGCGCTTTCTGCCGACGACGGTGAAACGTGGGAGGCAGTCGAGAGCCATGACGCCCGCGGCGGCCTGCTGCTGCCGAACGGTGACCGACTGGTGCCAGTCCAGCTGCAGTCCCGCCCCCGTGACGAGGTGACGTTGCCCGAACCGGTGCTGGTCCAGGAGGATGCGCCCAACCGTATAACCCACATATACCGTGCTGCCGACTTTCCCGCCGAGCTTTCGGGCTGGCGCTTCTTGCGCCAGCGCAGTGGAGAAAAGGACTGGGTCGAAGAGACGGCGTCGGTGCGCATGCCCGGCGAAATCCGCATCGTCCGCGAGGAAATGTATGCCTTCTGGCCCTCGTTTCACCACGGCCGCTCGCAGCTGGCACCCGATGGCTCCATTTGGGAAGCGATCCATACGAAGCGGATCGTCGACGGCGTGGTACAGCCGGCGAACAATATTGTCTATCTGCGGTCGGTCGACGCGGGATATTCCTGGGATGTTCTGAGCGAAATCCTCTACCAGCCGGACAGGGAGGCCGACCCGCACGCGGACCAGCGGGACGGCTTCACCGAACCGGAGTTCAACTTCATGCCGGACGGGTCAGTGCTGTGCCTTCTGCGCACGCATGACCTGCTGGGGGTCGGTCCTTCGTACTGGTCCCGCTCGCTGGACGGCGGCCAGTCGTGGAGCGTGCCGCGTGTATTTGACGACCGCGGCGTGTGGCCGCGTATGTTGACCCTGGGAAACGGGATAACGCTGGCGTCATACGGCCGGCCCGGGCTGTTCGTTCGCGCTACCGCGGATCCGGCCGGACTCGAATGGGAGCAGAGGGTTGTGGTGGTCGAGCCAGCCGAGAGGCGCCAGGACACCTGCTCCTATTCCGCCCTGCTGGCCCTGGACGAAAGAACGGCGCTACTGGCCTACTCTGATTTCAACTATCCCGACGCCCAGGGGCAGAAACGCAAGAGCATCATGGTGCGCACGGTTACAGCTACCTGACCGCTGTTCCCTGCAAATGTTCCCCAGTAGTCACGTCACCCTGAACAAAAGCAACGCAAAAGCCCTGGACTGTGTGGATTTCGGTCTTCATTGCGGCGATAAGCATGGAGAAATACATGAATGTTTCTGAAGAACAGGTCAGAGCTGGACAGGCCGCCTACACCAAAGGAAACTTGCGCCTATATGACTTCATCGTGCTTGGCCTGACAAACCATCTGATTTGGAACTGCCCGACGAAACGTCTGGTCCAGCAGTACAACATTCACATCACGGCAAACCATCTCGATGTCGGCGTCGGGACCGGCTACTTCCTGGATCAATGCCGCTTCCCTTCACACACCCCGCGCGTCGCCCTGTCGGATATCAACCGCAACTCATTGGACTTCGCCGCCCAGCGTATAGCGCGACATTCTCCCGAAACATATCTCCGAAATGTCCTGGAACCGGTTTCCATCGATGCCGCGAAATTTGATTCCGTAGGGATTAACTACCTTCTACACTGTCTCCCTGGAACCATCGCGGCTAAGTCCGTCATATTGGATCATCTGAAAGCGCTGATGAATCCCAATGCCGTTCTCTTCGGTTCGACCTTGCTTCAGGGCGGCGTCTCTCGCAGTTGGTTAGCCAGGCGCCTGATGGCTTTCTACAACAAGAAGGGCATCTTCTCGAACCAACACGACGATGTGGACGGGTTGAAGCAGGCGCTCAGTCAGCGCTTTCACGATGTCTCGGTCGAGATTGTCGGCTGCGCGGCGCTCTTTGCCGGACGCATCTGATCAGCCGCATTCATTACGCGATTGCATTCGCGTAACCCTCTACGAGAACTGCCGTCAAACCATAGCCCGCGTCGCCAGGCCAGGAATCACGCCAAGCGCCTGGCAGGCGAGCGCCCCGCAGCGGTTGGCAAACGCGACCGCCTCCGCAAGACCCTTCCCCTCAGCCAGCGCCACCGCTAGGCCGGCATTGAAGGCATCCCCCGCTCCGGTCGTATCGACAACCTCAACCGGAACGCCCGCCACCATATTCTGCCCGTCTTCGGTCAGAATCAGAGCGCCCTTCTCTCCCATCGTCACTATCAAGTTGCCAACCCCGCGGGCGCGCAGTTGCCCGGCCAGGTCGACGGTGTCTGCAGGATCATCCGGCGCCAGGCCGAGCAGAATGCGCAACTCGGTCTCGTTCGGTGACAGGTAGTCGACATTCTGCAGGACGCTCTCGTCAAGCGCAGTGGCAGGCGCCGGATTGAGGATCGTGCGCACACCATGCTTCTTGCCCAGCGCCATCGCCCGCGCCGCCGCCGCCACCGGAATCTCCAGCACCGACATTACCACGTCGCTGCGCGCAATCTGCTCTTCCACCTGGTCGACAAACACGCCGTCCATCAGCTCGTTCGCGCCCATGTCGAGAATGATACCGTTCTCGCCCTCGACATTCAGAATGATAAAACCGACGCCCGTGGCCATCTCCTCCGTCCGCTGCAGGTAGGTCGTGTCGACGCCTTCCTCGGCGTAAAGGTCGACGGCGATCTCCCCCAGCCTGTCGTCGCCGATGATACCGGCGAAGTGCGCCTGCGCGCCCAACCGGGCCACCCCGACCGCCTGGTTCGAGCCCTTGCCGCCCGGCCCCATGTCAAAGTCTGAGCCGACCAGCGTTTCGCCAAAGACAGGCATGCGCTGTGTCCGCAGGGTCATGCCCACGGCGAAGCTGCCGACAACGGTGATTACGGGCTTGGTCATCGGTGGGTCTCTCTTTCGCTGTCAGGAGTTGTCTGTAGAGGAGTCTATGCGGCTCAGCTGGGCTGGGATGCCTAGGCCGGCTCTTTCAGGCCGATTTCACCCGCTTTAGCGATCATGGCGTCCGCAACCTGACGAATTTCAGCCCGCTCGGCGTCGGTTGCTGCGGCGATTTCAATGGCGACCAGCTCGTCGCAGCGCCGGTGCAGGCCGTCCATGTCGGGGATGCGGTCGGGGAACTTCTCGTGCAGGGTGGTGTGCCAGCGCTTGCCGTAGGCCGCGTGTATCGTCTCGTCAGCCCAGTCGAACTCCATGTCGTGCTGGCTCATCCTGTCCTGGTATTGCGCGAAGGCTTCCGCACGTTTGACCTTGTTGCCGATATTCTTGGTCTCGAAGTAGTGAAGCATACCCAGCCGAACGATCGGCTCCTGCCCGGCCGCGCTGTCATAGATATAGCTGCCCAGAGGCATCTCGTGCAGTGCGAAGCCCCAGGCGCGCAGCCGCTCATAGCCCATCAGCACGTGGCGGCTCTCGTCGTAGGTCCAGCGTGCGGCGTCGTAGATGTATTCCCAGTCAAGATCGTCGGCGAAGGCGTGCAGTATAGCGCCGCCCGTCTCCACCGCCCACACTTCATTCAGATGACTGACGCCGCTCCGTAGCTGCAGGTTGATCCCTTCACCGTAGGCAAAGTTGGGATCGATGATATCGGGCCAGTAGTAGTGACAGAGATGGAAGCGGGGATCCCGCGCCGGTACTTCGGCCAGCTTGAATGGGCGGCGTCCGGGCAGGTCGGTCGGCGTTGCCGCCGGATGAGGTGCTTCCAGCGTCAGTCCTCCCACCTGTTCCAACCGTTCCGCCAATGCCGAGGCCCAGCGTTCTGCTTCCTGCCGCTGTCCGGGTTCAGACCCGGCCATCGCTTCCATCTGGCTTTCCAACCACCCGATCTGCGCCTCTTTCTCCTCGATCGCCAGATTGAGTGCACGCAGAATCGGACCGTCGCTGAGGTCGTCTGCACAGTCGACGTAACTCCGGTAGGCGGACAGGAGAGCGGGCTTAAAGACCCGCCGCAGAGCCAGGAGAAACGCCTGCGCGCTGGGCGCGTTGATCGATTCATCGAAGACCTCGACAAGAGGCGCGTCTTCGCCGATTTCCAACATCCGCCTGGGGTATCGCAACTCGAAGACCCGCTCGCGCAGCGCGTGCGCCGTCAGCGTATCCTGCCACGTGAAGCGCGGCAGCGTCATCTTCGCCTCCAGCGCGGCAATGCCCGCCAGCCAGGCAGACTGGCTGACGATCAACGACCGCTCGCACCGGTAGAAGCGTTTGAGAATCGTCGCCGCGTCCAGACGCAGAAAACGTGCGCGTGTATGCTCCCCAGGCAGATAGCGATTGTTATTGACGGTCATGGTTCCACTCTCAATTGTAATTTTTTTGCAGGGCAAAAAAGCCTGACTCTGCCCCTATCCCTTGACAGCGCCCGCCGTCAGACCGCTGATCATGTAGCGCTGCAGGAACAGGAAGAAGATGAGGCCCGGCACGATGATTAGCACCGCCATCGCCATGATGTTGCCCCATACCACCGACCCGGCGATACCAACAAAGAAGTTGATGCCGACCGAGAGCGGGTACTTCTCCTGGTCCTTCATCATCGTCAGCGCAAACATGAACTCCTGCCACGCGATCGTAAATGCGAAGAGCGCCACCGCCGCGATGCCGGGCGCCGCCACCGGCAGAAAGACGCGGCGAATCGCGCCCACGCGACTACACCCGTCGATCATCGCCGAGTCTTCCAGCTCGCGCGGAACCGTGTCAAAATAGCCCTTGAGCATCCATGTTGAAAACGGCAGCGCCCCCATTGTATAGACGATGATCAGACCCGCATACGTGTTGACCAGATTGAGCCGGGTCAACGTGACGAAGAGCGGGATCAGCATCAGCACGCCCGGAAACATCTGGCCGGCGATCAGCCAGACACCAAGCGAACGGCGCATACGGAACTGGAACCGGGAAAGCGCGTACGCGCCCAGTGTGGTCAGCACCAGTGCCAGCAGAGTGGTGACGGTGGCGATATAGAGGCTGTTGAGAAAGTAGCGCCCGGCCGGAGTCTCGGTGAGTACATAGTTATAGTTGGCCAGGGTCGGTTCCTTGGGGAAAAGTACAGGAATCCGCGTAAAGATCTCGGGACGCGCCTTGAATGAACTGGTCAGCATCCAGAAAAAGGGAAACGCTGTAAAAGTGCTGATGATAAGCAACCAGCCATACGCTAACACGTAGCGGACAAGCCGGCGGCGGACGAACTGTTCCATGAAAACCTCTCCTATTCGACGTCTTCCAGCACTTGCCGCGTGTAGAGTGTGATTGGCAGCAGAAGCAATATCAGCATGACCACGCCAACGGCCGAAGCATAGCCTATCTTGAAGAAGCGGAAGGCGTTCAGGTAGGACATGATTGAGAGTAACATCGTCGTATCGCCCGGGCCGCCCCCAGTGAGGACATAGACGCTATCGAAATGGTTAAAGGCCCAAATTGTGGTCAACAGAATGGCGATCTTGCCAACGCGATTGAGGAGAGGAACGGTTATGTACCGAAAGCGCCCCAGGACGCCGGCGCCGTCGATCGCGCCCGCCTCGTAGAGCTCCTCCGGCACCGTCTGCAGACCGGCAAGCAGCATCACCACTGAGAAGGGAAGCAGTTTCCAGATTGCCACGACCATCGTTGCGGCCAGGGCCGTGTTTTTGTCGCCCAGCCAGCCGATCTGGCGATCGATGAGGCCGATTTCCATCAAGGCATAGTTCAACATCCCGAAATGCGGGTCGAAGATCCAACGCCAGGTCAGTGCGGCGACCACGGCCGGGCACACCCAGGGGATCAGGGCAAGCCCTCTGAATAGTCCTCGCAGGGGGATGTTCTCGTTGAGCGCGATCGACGTAAACAGGCCCAAAACGTAGGTAATAGCTACAATGCCGACAGTCCAGAGGATATTGTTGGCCAGCGCCCCCCAGAAAAGCGTGTCGTTCGTCGTCAATTCGATGAAATTAAATGCGCCAACCAGGGTTGTATCTTTATTGTAGAGATTGTACTGGGTGAAGGCGAGATAGATCCCGCGCAAGAGCGGATACACAGTCAACAGCAATAGGGGAATGACGGTTGGCAGCAGGTAATAGTAGGGAGTAATGTGGCGATTGCTCAGGCGGCGCGAAAGGCGTTCCAGACCTTCGGGCAAGGGAATCGACAACGTTTTCGTAGACACGTTTGCCTCCAACCAATTTCAGTGAGCCACGATCAAGCTGCGAGAGCGGTCACTGTCAAAGAGGGCGACCCGGGAACGGGGCAGAGCAGAACCGGCGCAGGCCTGAACAGGTGCCTGCACCACAAGACTGCGAACGCCTTCGACTTCAGTTCAAAACAGTAGACAGGGGTTGCCCCTGTCTACTGTGCATCGAGCGCCCTGCCCTCTGACAAGGGCAGGGCTGCGGACGATTCGAAGCGTATCCTGACTGATCTGCGCAGGAAAAGGGAGATAACGCTCCGGTGACTGGACAGAGAGAACACCGGCTCGCTGACCCGGCGGATGAGGTCCTACACTGCCCCTCACCGACGTCGCGCTAGGCCTGATACTCCTGCAGAATCTTGGTTCCTTCGACCTCCAGAAGATCGATCAGTTCGTCGAGCGTCATTTCATTCTGCAGATACTTCTGGATGTTCGGTCCCAACAGACGGTCATCGAACTCGGCCCAGGCCGGATGCTTGGGGTAACCGACGCCGTGCTCCACCTCGCGCAGGGCCACGTCCCAGGCGTGCTCCGTCGTCGTAAACCGGGGATCCTCCATCGCCTTGATGCTCGTCGGGAAGAGCCAGTCACCGTAGGCGATGGCCGAAGAATTTTCGTCGTTGGACAGCCACAGAGTGACTTCCCATGCGGCATCGACCGTACCTCTGGCAGTCGCGTCCGTGGCGACAGACCAAGTCTGCGGTTCGCTGCTGTTTGCGTGGCGCTTGTAATGAGGTAGCGGGACCATGTGCCACTCGAACTCCGGCTCGGCCTCCATCACGATACGTCTGGCCCAGCAGCCGGTCTGGCGCATCGTATAGATGCCCAGTCCGAACGCTTCCAAGGTGTTGGAGCCGCCGAAACTTTCCTGAGACAGGATGTCATCCACCCAGAGCATGTCATGCCACAACTGCAGGGCTTCGCGCGCCGGCTGCACGTCGATCTCCCAGTTCTGTCCCGATCCACCCATCACCTCGGCGCCGGTCTGCCACATCCAGGCGATGATGTCCTCGGTCGTCTGTGTCGCCGTGAGGTTGGCGGCCAGTCCGTAATATTCCGGCGGGCTGGTGAGCTCCTTGGCAGCAGGTATGAAGTCGTCCCAGGTCCAGCCATCGAGGGGAAGCTCAAATCCTGCCTCGTGGAATCGGTCCGCATTAACATACATCGTCCCGACTTCCCAGCACCAGGGTACACTGAAAATCTTGCCGTCCAGGGGGGAGACGGCCGCATCGAGCGCCTTGGGATGGGTCGTTTCCACCAACCCTGAGTTATTGATCAACTCGGTCAGGTCCAGGTAACCGCCCTGCGTTCCGTACTCGTTCGCCCACGCCGTAATGCCGTGGACGATTTCGGGCGTTACCCCGCCGGCAATCGACGTGGTCAGGTAGTCACGCGCCTGGCCCCATCCGCCCTGGATGTATTCGGCAGTAATGCGGCTGCCATGCTCGGCATTCCAGTTGTCGATCGCCGCTTGTGTGGCCTCGACCGCGCCCGGTTGCCACACCAGCGTGTAGAACTGCACGGTCTGAGGTTCAGCCCCGCCTTCTGCATCACCGGCGGCCTCTTGGGGCGCGACCGGTGCCGCGCACGCAGCGAGGGCAACCCCTGCTGCGGACAGGCCGGCCATCTGCAGGAAATTCCGACGACTCAATCTTGTTTCGTTCACGTTCGACCTCCTCTGGTCATGGTGGGGCGCTGACGCAGCAGCACACTGGTACGAAAATGTGAAAAAAGTCGACCCTGTGACTTTCCGGGGGACACAGCCTGGATATAGGAGATGTAAGGTGTTGGGGAGATAGTATATTTAGCAGTGTTCAGATTGTCAATCCGTTAGTTGCCGTGGGTGCATCTCAAAACGGGGGTGGACAGTCGCATACCTCCGGAGGCAACCAAGCCAAGGCCAGTTCCCATTCCAGATGCCTGCAAAAGAAGTGGTGTTTCTCACTACTCTCTCCTCTCCCCTCACCTATGGGCGGTCGGGCCTAGTCGGCCCTCCCTTGTGCGGGGGCTCCGCCCCCGCAACGCCCCCCCTACTGCCTCATCGACCGGGTGTCGATATTCGTAACAGGTGCCTAATCGAAGGTGTCCAGCCCGACCACGTCCCGCCAGTCCCATCAGATCCCCGTAGGTGCCGGCCTTGAGCCTGCCCTCGCACCCTCCCCAACTGACGGACTCCACCGTACGGTCAGACCTGGCGCCTGCACTGCGTCTCGCCCAAAGACGGTAAACAGCGCCAGCCACCGCTGGCACTGATTCCCCGCCAGACTGTTCCCACCCCAGAGCTGGGATACACCCGTTGCCAATGTCTGCTTTTTGGGTCTCAAACGACCAAACCTTGGCCAGCTCGCGCTCCATATTGGCGCGAGCCAAGGCGTCTTCCTCTCTCTCCTCACTCCTCTCCGCTCTCTCCTCGCATTTGGACGGTCGGGCCTTCGGCCCTCCCTTGTGCGGGGGGAGTCCCCCCGCAATGCCCCCCTTCAACAACCTGCCTTGGCCAGTTCGTGCCGTCCTTCCAGCAGGTGCCTTTTCGACCTAATGCGTCCCGCCTTCACCCCGGTATCGGCTGCTACCAAGAAAGTTCAGGGGCGATTGGACAGCGAACCCAATAGCATTTATCATGCCAACGAAGAAACGCATCCAACCCCGCAGCTTGTGAGCACACCCGAAATGACACACATATGAGATCGGTAATTTGCGTCCATGAACGTTTCGACGCCGTCTGGCCGTTTGCTGCCGACTATTGGCAGAAACGCTGGCAGAGCGACTGTTGCGAACTCTACCGTACGCTGGAGCCGGAGGCGCGTGCGCCGCAGTTGGTGCCCGACCCCGCCGCGGTGCAGCGGCTCGTCCTCCTCGGCCTCCCTGCCGGCAGCGAAGACCTCGCGCCCTTTACCTCCCTTGAGGAGTGCTTCCACAGTTCCCACGGCGATCATCCTAGAGATGGCCTCGACATAGCGGCGTCCCGCGGCGTTCAAATCATTCCCCACCGCGTCGACATCTACTGGGGACATTCGGTGGCCGAGTACGGACTCTGCCTGACCCTCTGCGGGCTGCGCCGCATCCCCCAGTCCCACACAGCCATGATCGAGAGCCATGAACCTTGGAAACACAGACCGGAAGTGGGCAAACCGGGCGCGAAAGGCATTCAGTATTGCGATGATTCACGGTTTGCCAACGGCACGCTCGCTGGCAAACGCGTGCGCGTTGTCGGCGCCGGCAATATCGGCGCCCGCTACGCCTCCTGGTGCACGGCCATGGGCGCCGACGTTGCCGTCTGGGACCCATTTGCTCCCGACGCAACCTTTGCCGCGGCCGGCGCAAAGCGTTGCTTTCATCTGCCCGAGCTTGTAAAGGATGCCGAGATCTTCGCGCCGATGCTTCCTTTGAAAGAGGATACCTACGGGTTGGTCGGCAAGGATCTTATTGACGCCTTGCCGAACGGATGCCTGGTCGTACAGGTAACGCGGGCCCTCATCTGCGACACCGAGGCGCTCTATCGTCGCGTCCTCAACGATGAGCTGGCGCTGGCCGCCGATGTCTTCGACATCGAGCCCGTGGCTTTGGACTCCCCCTTGCTTGGGCGGCACAACGTCGTCCACACGCCGCACAATGCCGGCCGCACCAAGGACGCCAACCTGGCCTGGGTGGACGATCAGATCGCTCGCTTCAAACCACGCCCATAAGCGTTTGCAGTCGGTTCAGGCCGCGGACTGAAGGAGAGATGAAACCAATGGATTCAGAACGCCTCGCATCATTTGCCGCCAACTTTCAGAACGACTTCTCGGCACACATCGGGCGCGACGAAGAAGAGGCCGCCGAGCTGGACCGGATGCGGAATGCCCTGCGCGACTCGCTCGATCTGGATCTCTTTTCCCGCCAGGGAATCGAATGGTACCGAAGCGCCTACACAGAGGCTTTCCTCTTCATGTACGATACCGCCTTCTACGACCGCGAAGCCGGCCGTTACCGCATCGACGAAATCCTCGACGACGGCGAGCGCGAGTTCGGCGGCTACGACATCATCCTCCTCTGGCAGTCCTACCCCCGCCTTGGCATCGATGACCGCAACCAGATCGACTACTACCGCGACATGCCGGGCGGCTTGCAGGGGCTGCGCGCGGTCATTGACCGCGCCCATGCGCGCGGCGTGCGCGTCTTCGTCAATTACAACCCCTGGGACATCGGCACGCGCCGCGAGCCGGGCGCGCCGCCCTATACCGACAAAAGGGGTTACCGCGGCAGATTTCCCGACACAAACGCGCCCGCAGTGGCCGATGCCGAAGCCTTGGGTGCCGTGATCAAGGAGATCGGCGCCGACGGCGTCTTCCTCGATACGATGGCCTCCGACGACCCAGGCTTCCTGGAACCGATGCAGCGGGCCAACGCCAACATTGTGTTCAACCCGGAATCGTTGCCCCCCACAGAAGCCCTCTCCTCGATTGCGGGCAGCTGGCTGCAGCGCAATACGGTTGTCCCCCCTGAACTGATGACCATTCGTTGGGTGGAGCCGCGCTTTTCTTTTCGCGCCATCGACCGCAACGCTGACGAACACAGCGATATCATCCAGAAGGCATTTTTCCACGGTTGCGGCCAGGTCGTTTGGGAGAATATCTTTGGCTGGTGGAACCCCTGGCCCGAATCGGATCGCGTGCTCCTGCGACGCTGTGTGCGGTTGTTGCGCCAATTCTCGGACGCCTTCCAGGACAGGGACTGGCAGCCCTACGTGGCCACGGAAGTAGACGGCGTTTACGCGCACCGCTGGCACAGCGGCGAAACAACCATGCACACACTTATTAACGAGTCGGGCGCCGCTGTCGACGGCCCGGTCTTGCGCACGCCCTCATCCGCGCCCAACGGCCGCCCGCTGCGCCACTACGACCTCTGGAACGGCGCCGAAATAGAGCCGTCGCAACAGGGAGGCGCGCACCTGCTTGCGCTTTCCATGTCCAGCGGCGAGGCAGGATGTATCGTCTCGGCGCCCGAGGGCATTGAGGTCGACCTCGACTCCGGCCAGGAGGAACCCGCACGCGACGGCGCTGCTGGCATCGACCGCAAGCGTTTGACCCTCGCCGACCTTTCTCTGCGCCCGGTCGAGCCGTCACCGTTTGTAGCCGCAGGGGAGGAACCCGAGGAGATGTGCCGCGTAACCGCGGGGCCGGTCAACTTCGGCGTACGCCACAACAACCGGACGGTGATGGAAGGGGCATGCTACGACAAAATCGACCAGCTCTGGGACAAGTATCATCCCAGGCGATTGATCGACCTTCCCGAATACTGGATCGATCGCACTGAAGTCACCAACGCCTCCTACCTCGACTTCCTCGAACAGTCCCGCTACCTGCCGCGCGATCTAACCAACTTCCTGCGCCACTGTCACAAGCCCGCCGGCAGCGAGCAGGAGCCCTGGCGGTGGTCGCCGCCGGCGGGCAAGGAGCGGCATCCGGTCATCTGGGTGGACCTGGACGATGCCCGCGCTTACGCCACATGGGCCGGGAAAAGACTGCCCCTAGAGGAAGAATGGCATATGGCAGCAGGGTTTGCCGTCTGGCCCTGGGGCGACGGCTTCGACCCAACGCTCTGCAACAGCGGCAGCGACGACACGACGCCGGTAGACCTGTTCCCCGGCAGCGCCAGCCACGTCGGCTGCCTCGACATGGCCGGCAACGTCTGGGAGTGGACCGAAAGCGAACGCGACGACGGCCACACACGCTACGCCATCATCCGCGGCGGCAGCTACCTGAAGGTCGAAGGCAGCATCTGGTACAACGCCAGCGGCGCGCAGCCCAACGACTGCCACGAAAAGATACTGCTGATGTATCCTGGTTTGGACCGCTGCGGCACGGTCGGCTTCCGCTGCGTCAAGGACGTTGCCCCCACCGAATAGCGAGCCCTACGTACCGAAGTAGGCCGGCTCTCGCAGTTCCCATTTCTCGCAAGGAGCACAGATGACAGCCAATATGACTCCCGAAGCGCGTATGGAGGAACTCAAGCAATACGGCTTCTGCATCATAGAAGATGTTGCCGACGCGTGGCTCCTGGACCGGACGCGGGCCTGTGTCGACAAGGCGCTGGCCGAGGTGGAACCCGAACGGTTGGAAAAAACAAAGTCGCCCGGCAGCCTGATCGACTCCAACGACTATCCGGAGCTGGCCGATCTGATCGGCAACCCGCGCGCCCTCGCCGAACTCGATCGCATGGGTCTCAAGGAGATCAAGTTTTGGAAAGCGGTCATCATCAGCAAGCCGCCGGGCGGACCCCGCCTCTACTGGCACCAGGACTGCCTGATGTGGCAGGACCCGCGCGCCTACAGCGACAGTCCGCCCATGATCTTCCTCATGTACTACATGGAGGACACCACGCGCTACAACGGCTGCCTGCGCCTGCTCCCCGGCACCCACCGCCACCGCCATCTCCTCCACGACATGGGCGAGGCGCACACCAGGGAGATCAACCGCATAGACGACCCGGACGACCCCCGCTTCCGCGACTACCCCGGCGAGGTCGACGTGCCGGTCAAAGCCGGTGATGTCGTGGTCGGCGACGCGCGCATGTTCCACTCGGCCCACGCCAACCTCTCGGACGTAAAACGCACCGTGATCACCATCTGGTTTCACCCCTTCTACTCCGACCTTCTGGAACCGACGCAGAGCTGGATCCACTACCGCATGCACGACCAGCACGCCGACTGGCCGCAGAATGCGCTCGCCAAGATCGAGCCGCTCATCCCCGACTACCGCGGCGCCGTCGAGCCGATGCAGCAGAATCGGACGCCCGACGAGCGCCTGCGCTGGCCCGACGCGGTGGCAGCTGGATAGCCGCAGTTTGCCGGCTCCGAGCGAACTCGCCAAAAATTCTCGCGATTGAAATCCGACTGTACTGGCATATACATATTACCAAACTCCCGACCAGGAGACAGAGATGAAGATTCTGATCACCGGCATCACCGGCAAAATCGGTCGCTATCTGGCGCCGGTACTTGCCCGCGACCACGAGGTCCATGGCATTGACATTTTCCCCTCGGACTGGCCCAACTCCACCCAGGCCGACCTATGCGACCCCGACGCGCTGCCGCCCGTCTTCGAAGGCATGGACGTGGTCATCCATCTGGCTGCCGACCCCCGCCACGAAGTCGAAATCGGCTGGGATGAACTGACCAACCCCAACCTGATCGCCACCGCCAGAATGTACGACGCCGCCCACGACGCCGGTGTACGCCGCGTCATCTTCGCCAGTTCAATGCACGTCATGGGCGCCTACGAGTGGGATGAACCGTACCTCTCCATCCTTTCCGGCCGCCACGACGGCCTGGACCCGGACTCAATAACACTCGTCAAAGGCGATGATCCCGGCAGACCGGACAGCCGTTACGGCGCAACCAAGATTTTCGGCGAGTCGTTGGGCCGCTACTACACCGAGGGCGGCAACATCGACCGCCCCGACCAGCGGCCGATGGAGGTCATCTGCGTCCGTCTTGGCACGCTCCCTGCCTACGATCGTCCCGGTCGCGACTATCGCTCGCTGGTGAGCTGGTTCAGCTATCGAGATGCCGGCGGCTTCTTCCAGGCCTGCGTTGAGCGCCCCAACATCAGCTATGAGATCATCTACGGCGCCTCCAACAATAAGTGGAAGATCTACGACACGCCCTACGCCTGGGAACTGCTCGACTTCATGCCAGTCGACAGCGCCGAAGACCACTGGCGCAAAGAGTAACCTGCAACTCTCCGCCTCAACCGGGGCGCAAAATGGGAGGAAAACCGAACATGACAGTCGGATACGGCGACTTCCGCTACGAATTGGACGATACCTGGCCGACTCTGCCCGAAGGCTGGTCGCTAGGCTCGGTGCCCGATCTGGCCGTCGATTCGCGCGATCGCGTCTTTGTCTTCTGCCGCCACAAACACCCCGTCGTCGCCTTTGAGGCCGACACCGGGAAATTCGTCACCTCCTGGGGTGAAAACGAATTCACCGAACCGCACGGCATCTTCATCGACGCCGACGACTACGTCTGGGTCACCGACCGCCAGGAGCACGTCGTCACCAAGCACACCCAGCACGGCGAGAAGCTGCTCGAACTGGGCCGACGCGGCTGGGCCATGATGACGGTGACGCCCTACGGTACCTCCCTGGACCCGCCCTTCAACATGCCGGCCGGCGTGGCCACCGCCCAGGACGGTTCTATCTTCGCCGCCGACGGCTACGGCAACCGCCAGGTCCACCGCTTCTCCCCCGAAGGCGAGCTGGAAGTCTCCTGGGGCACCTCCGGCCTCGAGCCGGGCCAGTTCGCCCTGGTCCACAACATCGGCATCGACACACAGGGCCGCGTCCTCATCTGCGACCGCGAGGCCAACCGCATTCAACTCTTCGACCGCGACGGCAACTACATCACCATGTTTGAAGACGTACACAGGCCGGGCGACGTCTACTGCAGCCCCGACCAGTTCGTCTACGTCGCCGAGCAGGGCAGCGCAATGGGCAAAGGGCCTCTCCCCTGCGGCGTCTCCATTTTCCACGAATCAGGCGAGCTGGTCTGCCGCTTCCGCGGCCCCGAAACCGGCCTGCGCATGCCCCACGGCATCTGGTGCGACTCGAAGGACAACATCTTCGTGGCCGAGCTCGGCGAAGAAGGCAACCGCGCCCGCAAGTTTGTCAAGATCTGAGAATTCACCGTTTAGAGCCGAGGCCTGATTCCGGCGCAAGGGCGTCAGAGGAGCCCGGACGATCTGGAAGGATCGGCAAACCAAAAACTTTCAACGCCCTCCAGGAGACAGGAATGAAGATCCTCATCACCGGCATCAGCGGTACCATAGGCACCTTCCTCGCGCCCGCCCTCGGACGCGACCACGAAGTGCACGGCATCGACCTGAGACCCTCCAAATGGCCCAATGCAACCCAGGCCGACCTCTGCGACCCCGCCGCTTTGCCGCCGGTCTTCGAGGGAATGGAAGTCGTCATCCACCTGGCCGCCGAACCGCGCCACGAGCTCGAAATCGGCTGGGAAGAGCTCACCAACCCCAACCTCATCGCCACCGCCCGCATGTTTGACGCCGCCCATGACGCCGGCGTGCGTCGCGTCATCTTCGCCAGCTCCATGCACGTCATGGGCTGCTACGAGTTCGATGAACCCTACGCCTCAATCGTCTCCGGACGCCTCGACGGCCTTGACCCCGCCGCCATCCCCCTCGTCAAGGGCGACGATCCCGGCAGGCCGGACAGCCGCTACGGCGCAACCAAGATCTTCGGCGAATCGCTCGGCCGCTACTACACCGAGGGCGCCAACATCGACCGCCCCGACGAACGACCCATGGAGGTCATCTGCGCCCGGCTCGGCACTCTGCCCGGCTTCGACCGGCCCGAACAGGACTACCGCTCCCTCGTCAGCTGGTTCAGCCATCGCGACGCCATCGGCTTCTTCCGCGCCTGCGTCGAACGCCCAAACATCTCCTACGAGATTCTCTACGGCGCCTCCAACAACACCTGGAAAATCTACGACACGCCTTACGCCTGGGACCTGCTCGGCTTCGTTCCCCGGGACAACGCTTCCGATCACTGGCGCAAGGACTAGCAAGGGCCTGGCCCATGCTCCCTGCCCGTTGCGGCAGCCTCCGCCAGCGCCAGGTCACTGCCTGGCGCGCCCGGCCCATGGCGGGATATTCGACCACACTTCCGGCCTTGCCCCCTTTTCCGGGTGCTTGACAAGAAGCGCCCCCCCGCTTATAATGGGCGCTATCCCACAAGGAGACCTCAATGAAAATCCTCATAACCGGCATCAGCGGTACCATAGGAACTTTCCTGGCGCCCGACCTCAGCCGCGACCACGATGTCTACGGCATCGACGTCAAACCGTCCGACTGGCCCAACTCCTCCCAGGTCGACCTCTGCGACCCTGACGCGCTGCCGCCCGTCTTCGAGGGTATGGACGTCGTCATCCACCTCGCCGCCGACCCCCGCCACGAGGTCGAAATCGGCTGGGACGTTCTCACCAATCCAAACCTGATCGCCACCGCGCGCATGTACGACGCCGCCCACGATGCCGGCGTCCGCCGCGTCATCTTCGCCAGCTCCATGCACGTCATGGGCTGCTACGAGTTCGACGAGCCCTACGCTTCCATCGTTTCAGGCCGCCTCGACGGCCTCGATCCGGCCTCCATCCCCCTCGTCAAAGGCGACGATGACGCCAGGCCCGACAGCCGCTACGGCGCAACCAAGGTCTTCGGCGAGTCCCTCGGCCGCTACTACACCGAGGGCGCAAACATCGACCGCCCCGACGAACGACCCATGGAAGTCATCTGCGTCCGTCTCGGCACCCTCCCGCCCTGGAATGCCCCCGGCAAGGACTACCGCTCGCTCGTCAGCTGGTTCAGCCACCGCGACGCCAAGGGCTTCTTCCGCGCCTGCGTCGAGCGCCCCGACATCAAATACGAAATCATCTACGGCGCGTCCAACAACACCTGGAAGATCTACGACACGCCCTACGCCTGGGAGCTGCTAGATTTCATGCCCGCCGACAGCGCCGACGACCACTGGCGCAAGGAGTAACCTTCACCCCTGCGCGCCGCACTCGCGCGCGACACCGGAGGACTGCTGATTATGACAGTTGGATATGGCGATTTTCGCTACGAACTGGACGATTCCTGGCCGAAGGTGCCCGAAGGCTGGTCGCTCGGTTCCGTGCCCGATGTGGCAGTCGATTCCCGCGACCGCGTCTTCGTCTTCTGCCGCCACAAACACCCCGTCGTCGCCTTCGAGGCCGAGACCGGAGATTTCATCACCTCCTGGGGCGAAGGAGAGTTCACCGAGCCGCACGGCATCTTCATCGATGCCGAAGATCATGTGTGGGTCACCGACCGCCAGGAGCACGTCGTCACCAAGCACACTCAGCACGGCGAGAAGCTGCTCGAGCTGGGCCGCCGCGGCTGGGCCATGATGACCGTTACGCCCTACGGCACCACGCTGGATCCCCCCTTCAACATGCCCGCCGGCGTGGCCATCGCCAGCGACGGCAGCATCTTCACCGCCGACGGCTACGGCAACCGCCAGGTCCACCGCTTCTCCGCCGAGGGCGAGTTGGAAATCTCCTGGGGGACCTCCGGCATCGAGCCGGGCCAGTTCGCGCTCGTGCACCAGATCGGCATCGACTCGCAGGACCGGATCCTGATCTGCGATCGGGAGTCCAGCCGCATTCAGTTCTTCGACCGCGAGGGCGAGTTCATCACCATGTGGGAGGACGTCAACGGTCCCGGCGATGTCTACTGCAGCCCAGACCAGCTGATTTACGTGGCCGAACAGGGCGGCTCGCTGGGCAAAGGCCCCGCGCCGATCGGCGTCTCGATCTTCCACGAATCCGGCGAACTGGTCGGCCGCTTCCGCGGCGAAGAAACCGGCCTGTCGATGCCGCACGGCATCTGGTGCGACTCAAAGGGAAATATTTTCGTAGCCGAGCTGGGCACCGAAGGCAACAAGGCACGCAAGTTGGTCAAGATCTGACGGGGAACGATCTAGAACTGCATCTGGTCCTCAGCCTGAAAAAGCGTGTGAGACCGGACCGACTTCTTTCTCGAGAACGAGTTTGCCCGGCCTGACAAGGAAAAGCGAGCCGATGAACGCGACTGCACCGCCGATTGCCGGCCTCTGCACCTATGAGCAGGGCGGCCAGCCGGGCTACAGTGTTGAACGCACTGTACAGTTGCTGCGGCGCTATCTGTTTGTCGAAAGCCAGACGATGCGCTGTCTGGCCGCCCACCTGAACGCTGTGCCCGAGTGGGAGGTGAAGTGCGGTCTAGCGCTCCACCTGTGGCAGGACGCAGAACATTGCACATGGCTGCGTAACCGCGTCAAAGAGATGCGCACGCCGCCTCTCCACCTCGACCGCATCCCTGACCCGGCCCTGGACGCCTTCTTCCAGGAACTGATCCGCTCCCGCACCACGCTTGAGCTGCTGACCGGCGTATACCGGGTCCTCAAACCGGCCAGCATCGCGGCCATGCAGCGTCATCTTGCCGAAGCGAACCCGCTGGTCGATCAACCTACGCGGCGCCTGCTCAGGTTCATTCTACTTGAGGAAGAAGAACAGTTCGCCTGGGGCGATGCCACGCTGCGTAACCTGATCGATAAAGAAGACACTGAAACTGGGGATTGTTGGGCGGCGCACTTGCAGGCCTACCTGGATGCCGCCGGCGGCATTGCCGCCGATGGTGAGCGGGCAACGGAGAAGGAGCTGCCGCCGGCCCGAGCCGCAGAGCCATTCAACCCACTTCGGACACCGCAAAGAGATGAACGCTTTACCAGGGTGTGGCACTCACGCGGGCGCCTCCCCGCCGGCGCCGACATCTCCGCTACCGAGCGCAACTGGTTTCAGCTCTACATGCGGCTGACCGAAATGCACGTCCCTGAACTGATGGCATTGATCATCTACGACTGGGACGGCCAACACTGGGAGTTTTACCACGACATGGCCCGCCAGCTCTGGGATGAAGCGCGCCACGCCATGATGGGCGAGGTCGCCTTCGAGTTGCATGGTCTGAATTGGGCGACAGTTCCGCACGAAATCAGCTTTGGCGAATTTCCCAATACCCAGCTCGAACCCGCCGACCGGCATTGCCTGCTGTGGGGGATCGAACAGGGGCTGATGAAACCGGACGGGAAGCAACTCGAGTATAAGGTCGCCCGCGAATCGGGCGACCCGTTGTCGACTACGTTTCAGGATTTTGATTGGGCTGACGAGGTTCTGCATGCCCAGATTGGACGCAGATGGCTGCTGCCGGAATTCGATTCGATGGAGGCCATGCAGCAACGCTACGAAGAGGTTCTGACGCGCTTCCAGGCTATCCTCGACCAGGACCAGGCACTCCCCAGATCAGAGTGGTGGGATGCCTTTTATCAGCAGATACCTCGTCAAGAAAAAAAGGAGGAAGCTGTTTGACGATTTGTTCGGCACCTTGCCCGGCACTGACGCCTCGCGGGGAGCTCGAACACATTGAATTAGACCAATTGCCAGAGGTGAATCCATCCAGTTGACCCACAGAAGGACTTTCATCATCCCAAAAGGAGGGACAAAGATGAACCGGACGAAATATTCGTGGCTGTTGGGAATCGTGATGGTTGTAGCCCTTGTGCTTTCGGCCTGCGGTGCCCCGGCAGAACAGGCTGCCCCGGCCGAGGAGGCCGCCCCGGCAGCCGCAGAGGAAGAGGCCGCGGGGCCGGCCGAACTGCCCCAAATCGTACCGATAGAAGGGCCGGAAGTGATCCTCGACCCGGCCATGTTCCCCACCGAGTTCAGTGAAGCGCCGATGCTGGCCGAAATGGTGGCCGCCGGCGAGCTGCCGCCGGTGGAAGAACGGCTGCCCGATCCCGAAGACATCTACGTCATCGAGCCGCTCCATGAGATCGGCAAGTACGGCGGCACATGGCGACGCGGCTTCACAGGGCCCGCCGACGGCGAGAACCTGATGCGCATCAACTCCTCGTCCCGTCTGCTCACCTGGAACTACGACGCCTCCAAGATCATCCCCAGCCTGATCAAAGACTGGGAGATCAACGAGGACCACACGCAGTACACGCTCCATCTGCGCCGCGGCGCCAAGTGGTCTGACGGCCACCCCTTCACCGCCGAAGACATCCTCTTCTGGTACGAGGACGTCGCGCTGAACGAGGAGATCTGGCCCACCCCGCCCAATGAGATGATGATCGGCGGCGAAGTCGGCCTTCTGGAAGCGGTCGACGACTTCACGGTGCGCTGGACATTCGCCGCGCCCTTTCCGCTGTTCCTGGACATCCTTGCCGGTCACAATGCTGTCGGCGTTGGCCCGGACACGGTGGGTGCATGGAACGGCGGCGGTTACATGCCCAAGCACTACATGAGCCAGTTCCTGCCCGCGTACTCCTCCGAGGCAGAGGTGACGGCCAAGGCCGAGGCCGAAGGCTTCCAAAGCTGGCTGGAAATGTTCAGCTATATGGCCTATCTGCCACACAACCCCGATGTGCCGACGATGGGGCCGTGGAAGACGGTTACGCCCGTCAATGAGGCCGTCTGGTCCGAGGTCCGCAACCCCTACTACTGGGCCGTTGACACCGAAGGCAACCAGCTGCCCTACATCGACGAAATCGTCGTAACGCTGGCCGAGGATAGAGAAGTCCTCCTCCTGCGCGCCCTCGCCGGCGAAATCGACTTCCAGGGCCGCCACATCAGCATCTCAAGACTTCCCGTCCTCATCGAGAACATGGGAACAGGAGACTACCGGGTCGATATCGGTCGCGGCTTCTGCCATTCGGCCGGTTTCCACTTCAACCACAGCTACGACGGTGACGACGAGATCCAGCAATGGATTCGAAACGTAGACTTCCGTCGAGCCCTGTCACTCGGGATCGACCGCGACCAGATCAATGAGGCCTACTTCCTCGGTTTGGGCGTAGGCGGTTCCGTCATGTGTTCACCCGACCTGCCTTCGACCGCAGGAGAGGAGTACGTGACGAAGTGGGCCACACACGAGCCCGATCAGGCCAACGAAATGCTGGACGCCATCGGACTCACCGAGAAGGACGACGAAGGCTTCCGCCTGCGGACGGACGGCTCGGGTGAACGGCTGCGCATCGAGATTGGCATGGTCGCGGGCGGCAACGAGCCCATCGCCGAAATGGTGAAAGACCACTGGAAGGATATCGGCATCTGGGCAGACCTCAAGGCCCAGGAGCGCAGCCTGTTCGAGACCGAAGCTCGCGCCAATAAGCACCAGATCGGCATCTGGGGCAACGGCGGCGCTTCCCAGCTCTGGCTCTACCCCCGCCACGTCCTTCCCGTGAACACAAATGAGGCATACATGGGTCCGGAAATCGCCCGCTGGTTCGTCAGCGGCGGTGAGGATGGCATGGCGCCTCCCTATCCCGAGATGGAAAGAGCGCTCGAACTGTTCCGGAAGGGCGCTACCGTGGGCGCCGAAGAGCGCAACAAGATCGGCCAGGAGATCTGGATGCTCGTGGTTGACCAGGTGTGGAGTATGGGTACCGTCGGCCAGTCCGCCGGTGTCGCAGTCACCAAGAACAACATGGGCAATGTTCCGCGGCGCGGCTGCCCGGCTCAGCATTGCCGCACGCCTGCCAGCGGCCATCCGCCGACCTGGTACTTCACCGATCAGTAGAAGCTGAGTCGCATCGCCTTCAGTATTCTGGGGGCGATGCCGCGATTCCTGGGTTAGACGCTGATCCGCCAATTCAGCCCGGAACAAGCTGCTGAATTGGCGGCGTCAGACCTGCATGAACTCTCCCGGGCGCACTTATCGGGTGAGCCCGGGAGTCCCCTTCGCTTCACCTCTACGCGTCGCGTTGAATTGCTGCATATCGCGGAGGCTTCGGGATGCTCGCATACTTTGCTCGTCGCGCCATTTTGGCCATCTTCACGTTGTGGGCCGTCTCGGTGCTCTCCTTCATCATCATCCAGCTCCCGCCCGGGGACTTTGTCGACGCCTACATGGCCCAGCTGGCCGTCATGGAGACCGACGTCTCGGAGCAGCAGATGGAGGCCATGCGCCGCCAGTATGCTCTGGACAAACCCATCCACGAACAGTACCTGAGGTGGGTTGGCAACATGGTCCGGGGCCACTTCGGCGTCTCCATGTTATGGAAGCAGTCGGTCCGCGAAGTGATCGGAGACCGGCTTGCGATGACGATCGCCGTCTCACTGGGGGCTGTCATTCTTACCTGGGCGATTGCAGTTCCGATCGGTATCTATTCCGCGGTGCGTCAGTATTCGATCGGAGATTATACTTTCACCTTTCTCGGGTTCATCGGTCTGGGCGTACCCAACTTCCTCCTGGCCCTGGTGCTGATGTACCTGGGCTTCTACCTCTTCGGGGCCAATGTCGGCGGTCTGTTCTCTCCGGAATACCAGCTGGAACCTTGGAGTTGGGGCAAAGTGAAAGACCTCCTCGCCCACCTCCCCTTACCCGCCTTCGTAGTCGCCCTCAGCGGTACCGCGGAACTTATCCGCGTATTGCGTGCAAATCTACTGGACGAGCTGCGCAAGCCTTACGTCATTACGGCCCGCGCCATGGGGCTGGCCGAGCACCGCCTGGTCCTCAAGTATCCCGTGCGCGTCGCTCTCAATCCCTTTGTCAGCACGATCGGCTACCTGTTGCCTTATATCCTGTCAGGCAGCGTCATTGTCTCCGTCGTTTTAAGCCTGCCGACACTCGGCCCGATTCTATTGGGATCGCTCATCGCTCAAGACATGTTCCTGGCCGGTACGATCGTCCTGATGCTCGGCTCCATGACCGTCATCGGCACTTTCCTGTCCGACCTGCTGCTGATGTGGGTCGATCCGCGCATACGTCTAGGCATAATTCAGTAAGGGGACGGTCGTGGCAACCATCCGACGCCCGTTTCACTGCTTGTTTTCCCGGCAATGACCATCGAGCAAAGCGTTGAAGTAGGTCAGGAACAGATAACTGTCGACAGCGAAGAGCGAATCTTCGTTGCCGGCCAGATGCAGCTGATGTGGTGGCGGTTTCGCAAACACCGCGTCGCGGTCGCCGCGACCGTAATCGTCGCCGCCTTTTACGTCGTCGTGCTGGGCGCAGATTTCTTTGCCTATACTGACCCGGAATCCACGGAAGCCTACCGATCCCTGATGCCGCCTCAACCTGTCCGCTTCTTTGACGACGGTAGACTCAGCCCCCATGTCTACGCGGTCTCGGGAAAACGTGACTTGAGGACTTTCAAACGGGTCTACGAGGCAGATCCTGACCAGAAGATACGGTTGCGCCTCTTCGCGCGCGGCTATAAATACGATTTCCTGGGATTCATCCCATCCGACCTCCATCTGTTTGGCGTTGTGGGAGCCAGGGTAGACGAATCCCTGTTCTTCCTGGGAACAGACTCTCTGGGCCGTGACGTCTGGTCCCGCCTCATCTTTGCCACGCGCACCTCCCTGACGATTGGGCTGGTCGCCGTTGCACTCAGTCTCGTGCTCGGCGTAATACTTGGCGGGATTTCAGGCTTCTATGGAGGCGTAGCAGACAACATTATCCAGCGTCTCATCGAGATACTCCGCTCCATTCCTACGATTCCACTGTGGATGGGACTGGCTGCTGCCGTCCCCAGAGAATGGAGCGTTGAACAGGTCTACTTTGCCATTACGATCGTCATCGCGCTGCGCGGCTGGACCGGCCTCGCACGCGAGGTGCGCGGCCGCTTTCTATCACTACGCGAAGAGGACTTCGTTACCGCCGCCGAACTGGCCGGCTGCAGCCGCAAACGCATCATCTTCCGCCACATGGTGCCCTCTTTCCAGAGCCACATCATCGCCACCGTAACACTGTCGCTCCCGGCCATGATCTTAGCGGAAACGGCACTGAGTTTCCTCGGCCTCGGTCTGCGCCCGCCCGCAATCAGTTGGGGCGTGATGCTCCAGCAGGCACAGAACGTGGAGACCGTCGCCCTGTCGCCCTGGCTGCTGCTGCCGGCGATCCCCGTCGTTGTCGTGATCCTAGCCTTCAACTTCATGGGCGACGGACTGCGCGACGCGGCCGATCCGTATGGCATTTGAAATCCTGACCCGTGCCGCCAAGCGTAGCCCGGCCGCTGACTATCAGCCATTGATCTGATGCAAAACGATTCTCAACCGATCCTGTCGGTGCGCAACCTCAAAACAAACTTTTTCACCGATGAGGGAGTCGTGCGCGCCGTCGACGGCGCCACCTTCGATGTCCACCTTGGTCAGACACTTGGCATCGTGGGCGAGAGCGGCTGCGGCAAGAGCGTTACCGCCCTGTCCATCCTCCGCATCGTGCCGCGGCCCGGTCGCATCGTCGATGGAGAAATCACGCTTCGCCGCGAGACCGAAAACGGGCAGTCGCAGGACGTGGCGCTGACTTCTCTGGGCGAAAATAGCAGAGAGATGCGTTCGATTCGCGGCGCCGAGATCGCGCTCGTCTTTCAGGAGCCGATGACCTCCCTCAGTCCTGTCCACACCATCGGCAATCAGATAATCGGGGCCGCCCGCCTGCACCGCCAGATCTCGAAGCAGGAGGCCCGCGAGATGGTGATCGAGCTGCTTGGCCTTGTAGGGATTCCCCGCGCCGAGTCGGCCGTGGACTCATATCCAATGCAGCTCAGCGGCGGCATGCGCCAGCGCGCCCTCATCGCGCTCGCCCTCTCCTGCGATCCCAGAGTCCTCATCGCCGACGAACCGACGACCGCCCTCGATGTGACCACCCAGGCCCAGATCCTCGATCTCCTGCGCTCGCTGCAGGATCAGAAGGGCATGGCCATCATGCTGATCACCCACAACATGGGCGTCATCGCGGAGATGGCCGACCAGGTCGTGGTGATGTACCTGGGGCGGGTGGTGGAAGAGGGCCCGGTGAATGCAGTATTCGGGGAGTCGAAGCATCCCTATACGCAGTCGTTGCTGCGCTCGATACCCAGCATCCACTCGACGCCCAAGGTGCAGCTGCCCACGATCACCGGAACCATCCCCCACCCTTACAACCGCCCGGCCGGTTGCCCGTTTCACCCCCGTTGCCCGGACGTAATCCCGGGCGTCTGCGACAAGCACGAGCCTGAGCTGCATACAGTTGGAGATGAGCACCTGGTGAGCTGTTTCCTCTATCACCCGGTACCGGAAGCCGGTTCGTAGCGGTCGAATCCGACCACTGGACGACAGATTCAGTCCTTGTACGATTGACACTATGGATAACGATCAGGTTCTGCTGGAGGTCAAAGGTCTACAGAAATTCTTCCCGATACGGAAGGGCTTCTGGCAGCGCGCGGTGGGCCAGGTCCGCGCCGTGGACGGCCTTAACTTCCACATCTACAAGGGAGAGACCTTCGGCATCGTCGGAGAGAGCGGCTGCGGCAAGACGACCGCCTCCCGCTGTATCGTGCGTGCGCTGCAACCTTCGGCCGGAGAAATCCACTTCCGCGTCGACGACGGCGAAATGACAGACATCGCCAATCTGTCCAGGGACGAACTGCAACCCTTGCGCCGCCACATGCAGATGATCTTCCAGGACCCCTTCTCCTCGCTGAACCCGCGCATGACCCTGTTCGACATTATCGGCGAACCCCTGCTCGTGAACGGCGTGACGGACCGTCGGCAGCGAGTCGAACGCGTGGAAGAGCTGCTCGCCCTGGTCGGCCTGCGACCCGAGTTCCTGCAACGCTTCCCACACGCCTTCAGCGGCGGCCAGCGCCAGCGCATCGGCATCGCCCGCGCACTCGCCCTCAACCCGAGCCTTATCGTCGCCGACGAGCCCGTTTCGGCGCTCGACGTATCGGTGCAGGCACAGATCCTCAACCTCCTGCTGGAGTTGCAGGAGCGCCTCGGCCTCACCTACCTGTTCGTAGCCCACGACCTCAGCGTCGTCAAGCACATCTGCGACCGCGTCGCCGTCATGTATGTCGGCCGCGTCGTCGAGACCGCCGAAACGCAGCAGCTCTTCGAATCTCCCAAACACCCCTACACCGAAGCCCTGCTCTCCGCAGTGCCCCTGCCGGACCCGACCCTCCGCTCGCAGCGAATCATCCTCGAGGGCGAAGTAGCCGACCCCGCCAACCCGCCTTCCGGCTGCTACTTCCACCCCCGCTGCCGCTACGCCGTCGACCTCTGCCGCGAGCGCACCCCCGAACTGGAAGAGGTCGCCCCCGGCCACGCGGTGAGCTGCCACCGCGCCCTCGAACTGGACCTGGCCGGAACCCTGGACGCGCCCGTTCCACAGACAGCGCACTCTTAGCCGGTCCGGTTACCCCTTTTGCGAATTGTCACTTAGGAATTCTGGTCGGTGCGGAGTACAGCATCGAAAGAGAAGGGGCGTGAGGTTCCCCTTCCATTAGGTGTATCCACTTCAGGATTTCATCGCCCAGCCTTCATCAATCATCTGAAACACGTCCCTGGTCGGATTGTACCCCAGCATGGCCCGCGCCTTGGCGATGCTCAACTCCCATTGAACGACCTTCGAGACCGTCACCTCGACGTACGGCCAGCCTGTTACCTTCGAAATGTATTTCAGCAGTTCATCGTGGGCGAAAGGCTGGCCCGCCATCAGATGAAAAACCTTGCCCACCGCGATCTCATTCTCCAACAGCAGAACCAATCCCTCGGCCAGATTACGCGGGTCGTTCACCATTTCGGTCCCCGCCACCCCCTGCGGGTCACGCGCGATCACCAACATGGGATCGCTAGGATCAAGGTCCTCCAGATTCTCGACCGTCTCCTGCTCCTCGCTTGACAGGCAGGGCTTGGCTTTCAGTTGTCTCAGGAATCCAGGCAGATAAAGTTTGTCGGCCCAGATCGACGCGGGGTCCAGCAGCTCTTCGCACGCCAGCGTTACGCCAAAGCGGGGAACTGTCACCGGCAGGCCGCAGCGCCGCATATAGACCCAGCACATGTCCTCGCACAGGATCTTGCTCATCCCATACGGGTCGTCATTGATGCGCGGATGCTCCTCGTCCACCGGCAGATAGAGCGCCCCATTGGGATTCCAATAGACGTTGTCGGTGCTGGCCAGGACGAATCGCTTGATCCGGCTCGCGTGAGGGACGAGAGTCTCTAGCAGATTGTACGTACCGACTACATTGGTATCGAACAGTTCATCTGAGGTCCGGCCTTGGGGCAGATGAGCTCCCAGATGGTAGACCGCGTCAACCCCCTCCACTGCAGGCCGCAGGCTGTCCCGCTCAGTAAGCTGCCCCTCCACAATCTCGACGCCCGGGACCTCGACACGGGCCCGCAGAGGATCCTCCGGCATCACGAGAGCACGCACCTGATGGTCCCGCCGCAGAAGTTCGGCGACAAGACGGCTGCCGATGCGTCCGGTAGCTCCGGTTACAAGGATCTTCATCGTTCTCGCTCCAGTGTCGAAACAATGGGTTGTGGGGAGAGCATCTCTCTCCTAATGCGGCTTCAGCGTTCGCGCAGGGTAGGATCAAGCAAATCTCGCAGTCCGTCCCCGAGAAGATTGAAACCGAGTACAGAGATGGCGATAGCAATTCCGGGGAACACCGACATCTCCGGGTGCGTATTCAGATACTTGCGCCCGCCGGCAAGGATCGCGCCCCACGACGGGGCCGGAGGCTGCGCCCCGAATCCAAGAAAAGTCAGCGCCGCCTCACTCAGAATCGTCCACGCCAGCCCAATTGTTATCTGAACGATAACCGGCGCCCCTGCGTTCGGCAGCAGATGGAGCATCATAATCCGCCAACTGGATCCGCCAATTGCCCGTGCACTCTCGATATACGGCAGCTGCGAAACTGCGATCACCGCGCCGCGCGTGACGCGGCAAAGGATGGGAACATAGATAATGGCAAGCGCGATGATCAGATTCTGCGTGGACGGCCCCAGCAGCACCGAGATTGTCAGGGCCAGCAGAAGACCCGGAATGGCGAACATCAGGTCGATGAAGGCCATGATGCCTGTTTCCACGGGCCCGCGCAGGTAACCGGCCGCCATCCCGAGCAGGAGCCCGATCAGACCGGACAGCGCCATCGACAGCAGCGCGACAAGCAGGCTGAACCGTCCTCCGTAGATGATCCGGCTGTATAGATCCCGCCCCAGATAGTCGGTGCCCAGGAAATGGTCAAGACTTGGGCTGGCAAGCATCTGTTTGAAATCCGCCTCAAAGGGATCCTTGGTGGCGAAGACGGGCGCGAAGACCGACGTGATGATCAGAATCAGGGTGATGATAAAGCCGGCCGTGAACAGGCGATGACGAAGAGCCCGCCGCACGAAGCTCCGCAGCGGGTTTCTCGCCGCCAGCGTACCCTCCATCCCGGCGTTATTCGTAGCGAATTCGTGGATCGATTTGGCCATAGAGCAGGTCCACAACAAGATTCACCAGGACAAAGGCTGTCGAATACAGCAACAATACCCCCTGCAGCACCGGCAGGTCCCGGTTGAGCAAAGCACGCACGGTCAACTGGCCAAGCCCCGGAACGAAGAACATCTCCTCTATCAGGACCGTTCCCCCCAACAAGTAGCCCAGTTCGAGTCCGATGACGGTTACGATAGGGATCGCGGCGTTCCTCAATCCATGCCTCCAGAGAACCTGCTGAGGATGGAGCCCCTTGGCGTGCGCCACTCGCATGTAGTCCCGGTTGAGTACTTCAAGAACCGCAGAGCGCACGACGCGCGTCATCACCGCCGCCAGGGGGAGCGCAAGGCTCAGGGACGGCATGATCATGTGCAGCAGATTCGTCCCCAGGCCGTCGCTGATCGGCTTGTAGCCGGATGGCGGCAGCCACTGCAGCCGCGCCGCCACCACCAGAATCAGTATCGTGGCGATCCAGAAGTTCGGGATCGAGATACCCAGCTGGCCGAACTGCATCGCCAGCAGGTCAACCCAGGATCCGTTTCTGGCTGCCGCCACAATCCCCAGTGGAATCGCGATCGAGAGCCCCAACAGGATCGTCAGAGCCGCCAGCTCAACCGTCACCGGAATGCGCGATTTGACCAGGTCCCATACCGGGTAGCCCCCCAACAGGGAGTTGCCCATGTCTCCCCTGAGGAGGGTTCCCAGCCAGTCGAAATATTGCACATAAAGTGGCCGGTCGAGCCCAAGGAACTCGCGCATCTTTTCGGCCGCTGGCGACCCTGCGCCGACGGTATCGAGCAGCACGAGCACAACGTCGCCAGGTAGCGCGTGCATCAGTAGAAAGACCAGGGTCGCAACTGCCCACACGGTCAGTACAGCGCGAATCAGACGGCGACCCAAAAATCGCGACATGTAGCGTCGTCTCCTCTTTCACAAATTGGAATTACGAAGTCAGGCGCGATATCGGCAGGCATGTCAGGGCACAGCCGCGACCTCGCGCCGCCAAAGGAAGGACGCGATCCCCATTTCGGGGAACGCGTCCTCCTGTACATGACTGAAGCCCATTACCTGTCCAGCCAAACGTACTTCAGAAAACGCACTGTGCCCAGACCGTCGACCTGGTAGTCCATGACATCCGGGTGCATGCCCATGCGATCGTCATAGGTGAAGAGATAGATGAGCGGCCATCCCGCCTCATACCCAATGGTCAACGCCTCCGTATAGAGTTCCCGGCGCTGATCGGGGTCGGTTACCCTGCGCGCCTCTTCCACCAGCACGTTGTACTCGGGAATGTCAAAGTTGGGAGCAAAGCCATGCGACACGCCCTCCGGATGCATGATCCCGTAGAAGATGTCGTCCGGACTCGAAGCGTATAGGCCCTGCAAAGCGGCGGTGAACTCACCCTTGTAAACCTTCTCCACCCAGACCGCATGGTCGGTGGCCAGAAGATTGAACTTTATTCCCAGCTCGGCCGCACTGATCTGAAGGATCTCGGCGATCTGGCCTTCATCCGATGCCGCCCCGTAGAAGTTCAGGTCCACTTCGAAGCCGTCCGGATAGTTGGATTTGGCCAGATACTCCTTGGCCTTCTCAATGTCCGGTTCTTTGAAGTACTCGATGCCGGTATAGTACTGGCTGGTCGGCGGCTGCGGGTCGCCTGCGAAGAAGCGGTTACAGCGACCGGCGGTATAGACGTCGCACATGACCTGCCTGTCAACCAGGTGCTGCAGCGCCTTCAAAACGTTGGGGTCGTTGAACGGCTCCCTCCCCACGTTGAAAGTGAACATGAAGAAGATTCCGGTGTCGCCGGTGAACAGCTTGTACTCCTGCTGGGTGAGAGATTCCCAGGACGCGCCGGGCACCATCATGATGAAATCGACCGCGTCAGAGGAAAGGTTGGCCGCACGGGCCGCGTCGTCGAGCAGATAGGACATGCTGATGCCGTCCAGGTAGGGCACGCCCTCCTCCCAGTAGTCCTCATTTCTGACCAACTCCGTCTTGACGCCCGGCTCGAACTCCTTCAATTTGAAAGGCCCCGTCCCAATGTACTCGAACGGTTCCTTCTCAAAGGTGCCCGCAGGCATGACCAGCACCGCCGGCCTTCCAATCACGTCGAGAAATGGACTGTAAGGCTCCTTAAGCGTCACCTTTACAGTGTAATCGTCCGTAGCTTCGACGCTCGCGACCGGTGACAACCAGCCCGCGTAGGCGGAAATCGACTCATCCATCGCGTGCTCAAAGGAGTAAACGACGTCCTCCGAGGTCATCTCCTCGCCGTTGTGGAACAGGACTCCCTTGCGCAGATTGAAGATGTATTCGGTTTCGCTGACCGCCTCCCAGGACTCGGCCAGTGAGGGGTTGTTGTTGTATCCCGAATCCCAATACAGCAGTCCTTCATAGATCTGGTGGAGGATGTTCCACTCGGTCGCGCCGTGCAAGCGTCCACCCCAGGGATTGATCACGGTTGACGCCTGAGCTTGGCCAAACTTTAGGATTCCCCCGTACTTGGGCCCTCCTTCATCGGCCGCCGCGGCAGCTTCCGACTCATCGGCGCTGGCGGCCTGATCGGCGCCGCTGTCCGCCGGGGCAGCAGGAGCACAGGCGGCAAGCATGGCAAGGATCACGATTAGTCCTATTATCGTGGCTGCAAAGGAGATATTTCGCCTTCTCATCTCTTGGCCTCCTCTTGTCTATGTGTTTTGAGGGTTGGAAACGTTGATGCTGGCAAGACCCGAACAATATAATTCTATTTGATTTGGGGCCGCTAGGTCAAGTTGCCTTTCCCAGCCCTGTGCGTTACAAAGGGGGGACACTTACGTGAAACTCAGGCAGTGAATAGACCATGCCCAGTGCTCACAGCAATCTCAAATAGAATGGCCAGTCACTGACCACTGATCACTGACCACTGCAGTTCCGGGCGGTCGGGCCTATTCGGCCCTCCCTTGTGCGGGGGCTCCGCCCCCGCAACGCCCCCTCTCCTACAACATGCCTCGCCGACCTGGTGTCTCTATTCGAAAAGGTGCCCAGCCGAGAGTGTTTAGCCAGACCACGTCCCGCCAGTCCCATCAGATCCCCGTAGGTGCCGGCCTTTGTGCCTGCCCTCGCACTCGCCCCAACTGACGGACCCCACCGTACGGCAGGCCGGACGCCTGCACTGCGTCTCGCCCAAAGACGCTAAACAACGCCAGCCACCGCTGGCACTGATTCCCCGCCAGGCTGTTCCCACCCCAAAACTGCGAAGCACCCTTGCCGGCCTGCTTTCAGCCCGGAACCAAAGACGCGCAAAGTGAATTGACGTCCTCATTGGCGTCCCGCCGAGCAAGCCGTTCCCTCTGATTCAGTTAGAGTAGTCTTGAGACGATACTACCTTGTGGGAGAGGACAAGCAGCCGCCTGAGTAAAGAGCGCTTGGAAGTGTAGGAGGACCGCCTGGAGTGAACACAGGATGGATACAGGGTGGATTGAATGGATATCAGCTGGCAGAAGAAACTGTATCGACGGCCGGCGCCACGTCGAACCCTATGGTTTGTAGGCCTTTATCATATCGATCAACAGCGCGATCTGCGCTCGTCCTCCGGATGCCGGCGTGTGCGGCGTCTTCCCATTCACAATACAGTCGTGAAAATGTATCAACTCCAGCTTGAACGCCTCCTCGTAAGAAGCGGTGGTCGTCGATTCGCGGAAATGTTTCCCATCCATCCTCCACTCCTCGACCACCGTGGCCGCGTTCTTCAGGAACGGACTGGGAAACACGATCGAAACAATGCCGTCCGGCGCGTAAACGGTCATCCTCTCGTCGAAGAGGCGCAGGTCCAGCACCGCGGCTGTGTCCAGTATACAACGCAGATTGTTCGGATAAGCCAGGATCGAGACAAACGCCCCGCCGCCATTCCAGATCTCCGTCGAGACAACGCGCTCAGGCAGGCCGAAGGCGCCGTCCAGAATGTAGATGTCGTGAATCGACAGTCCCAGCATCTTGCCGTACGCGCGCATGACCGCTTCGGGTTGGACGCCGATGGCGCGTTGCATGCTCTCCTGGCGGAGCCGCCCCATCCTCTCCTTCTCGGCGGCATCAACGTCATCGACGCGCACGATGTCATAGTG
Source organism: Caldilineaceae bacterium (assembly GCA_011523365.1). GTDB lineage: Bacteria > Chloroflexota > Anaerolineae > Caldilineales > Caldilineaceae > Bin5. The sequence continues at coordinate 2,198 of WTGY01000151.1, read as the reverse complement.
CTCCAGAAACAGGTCATTGGGGCCGTTGATATCGTAAAGGCGGATCAGATGGGGGCTTTGCATTTGCCGGATACGCTCACGGCCGGCCACATACCCGGGATCGTATATTTTGTGATGGCCGAGCTGGGCCACACAATCGCTCTGCGCCTGCACGTCCAGGAGTTCATCGGCCTCATCCAGATTGTGGCACATCGGCTTCTCAATGAAGACATGCTTTCCCGCTCGCAATGCGTCCGTCGCCGGTTGGGCATGGTCCTGCGTCAGCACCATCACCGCATCCAGATCGGCGCGTTCCAGCATCTCACGATAGTCGGAAAATGTGTGCCGGATGCCGTACTTCGCGCCCACTGCCTGCACCGTGCCCGGTGACAGGTCGCAAAGGGCCGAAACCTCAAAAAGCTCCGGCAACTCGAACAGATGCGGCAAATGCATAACCTGGGCGACCATCCCCGTCCCGATCAAACCGATTCGTACTGGACTGCTTCCCACAGTTAAACTCCCCTGTATGGCAATGTGTAACGATGCCGGCGATCTGGCCGGTCTCACAAAGTGGCGAGAAACGCCTCAACACTGAGATCAGCCGGCACCCGATCGAAATAGTAACGCGTCTCCTCGCCCTGAAAACCGGGCGTCCACTGGTCTTCCTCCGCCTGCAGCAGATCGTCGACGAACTTGAAGCGCGCCCACAGGACGTCCGCCTCCTGATCGCTGAATCGATCGGCCAGCGGCCTGCCCCACTGGAGAGTCATGGGATGTACGCCCGTCGCCCAATTCCGCTCCTGCTCGGGAAGGCTGTCGAAATCCGGGCTCTTGAGTTGATGGATTCGCTTGGCGCTCTTGCTCAGAAAAATAGTGGAGAGCAACCTGCCCTTGTCGCCGCGTCCCGGATGGAGCCGGTCCAGAGCGGCCTTGTACGCGGCGCCGTCGCCGTCAACGACCGCCCGCAGCGCCGCCTCGGTCCGTTCGAACGCCCGCGTGCTGCGCTCATTCCAGCGCTGGAATGATTCCTGCGACTCTGGAGACAGATGTTCAAAGTAGGGTAGCTCCTTGTGCGTCGTGTACTCCGAAAAACCGCCGTGGATCGTGCGCCGCATCTTGGCATTATAACGGCTGCCCCAGTGCAGAAGCGGCAGAATATAGGCCGCGCCGTCACCCGCCGCCAGATGAGTCTGGACCGCGCCGGGCACAGGCGTACGTGCATCAGCGTTCATCGCCGCGTTCTCCTCGTCCGTGTTGAGACGGTTGTGGCTGCCGGGCACGACCCAGAGAACGTTGTCGTCGTACAGCGGCAGATTCCACTGCACGTACCGCGGCCCGTTCTCCAGGATGTCGTCCGCGTATCCCTGCAGCGGTGCCGTATGCGGCGGATAAAAGTCGCGGTGCCAGCCCCGATGACCGCCCGTCTCGTGGTCGCGGACCGGGTTGCACATCAGCATCATCTCGGTCACAGCCGCGTCGTCCACGCCCAGCAAGCGGCTGCTGACCCCCTGCATGTTCTCGTGCAGCCAGATCTCGACCGCACTGACCGTCTGCGCGTCGATCTCGCCGGCCAGCATACCCAAATTAAGTCGGGGCTGGGCGTGCGTCTCCCACACACCGCCCGGCGGGTCATCCGGCCCCCGCTCCCTCGCCCAGATCACCTTCTGCCGTTCGACCAGCTCTTCATAGGCCCGCCGCAGCCCATCCAGCTCTTGCGGCGGAATGACGCCCCGCAGAATCACATATCCGTCTTCCAAAAACTGATCGCGGCTGAAATTCATGGCTGCATCCCCTTCTTCCTCTTCACAAGAAGCCGTTTCCCGATCTGACCCTCTCAGTTCTCTGTGGACCCAAAAAGGTGTTCTCCGCGGCCCTCCGCGGAAAAACAGGTCTTGCCCTTGCCTATCTCAGTTCATATAAACGTCGTGACTGCTAAGTCCTTGCCCAAAGGCGCTCATGATTCAGTGTGGCGAAAGATGTTTCTCTCTCCTCGCTTTTGGGCGGTCGGGCCTATTCGGCCCTCCCTTGTGCGGGGGCTCCGCCCCCGCAACGCCCCCTCTCCTACAACCTCGCGTCGTAGCCAGTGGGTGGGCAATACGAAATTGCCGCCCCGTGTCGGCCCACGCTACCCCCCGCCTCCTGGCAGATTCCGAAAATGTGTCCAGCGCAGGCAAGACAGGCGAGGCAACTCCCATATATGCCCAACGTTCACCGCCATG
>WTGY01000123.1 GCA_011523365.1 Caldilineaceae bacterium | reverse complement strand
CCCCCCCACCCCGCGTCTTGGCACATTCCGAGTATGTGCCGGCGCAGGCAAGACAAGCGAGCCAACGCCCATATGTGCCCAACGTCCACCGCCGAGACCATCGCCAGCCCGCTACAGAAATACTGACGGTCCATTCCGCCCGGACAGACCACGCACAGTACGTACACAGAACATGTCTCAGTTGCTACTTTCTCGGAGATTCTGGGATCAATGGGGGTTCGCAGCGACTTTGGACATCCGGAGGTCCAACTCAGTTCCCGCCGCCAAACCACTCGAAGCCGCGTACTTCTCCGGGCCCACTCGCCGCCTCAAGACGCAATCCGCCATCCTGTCCCGTCACAACACGCACAACCGATGTTTGCCACCTGTAGGTGACGTCCCGGTCTGGGGGCGGCGCCCACTGGCTCGGCAGGCGATAGCTCGTGGCCCTCGTCCAAACGGGTGGCGGCAATTCGAACAACCCTTCCAACGGCCAGACATAGAGGACATACCACTCATTGTCTTCCAGCAGGCCGCCGCTCAGCCAGCGAAACAAAACGTCTTCCGAATGGGGGATCCGTTCACCGTCTTCCGGCCCCAGTAACTGCAGCGGCAGGTAGATCTGATCTGAATCCGAGTCCTGCTTGGAGGGGACTGTTCCCTCCGGCGCCAGAATAGCCGAGGGAACACCCGAAATAGGCAACTGTAACACCTGCTCAGGTCTGATCAGATCGTCCGGCCCGATTCCATTTGCTTCCTGGATGGCCGCTACCGTCGTGCCGAACCGCACGGCGATCGATATGACCGTATCGCCCGGTCTGACTATATAACTGAAAACCGTGGATATCGTCGGCGCGCCGTTGCCACCATTCTCGGTGATCGAGGCCGCGACCGGAATGAGCAGTACGTCTCCGGCTCGGATCAGCGTACCGCTTAGGTCATTTGCCGCCTGTATCTCTTCCACCGTAACCCCGTACCGGCCCGCGATTCCGAGCAAGGTCTCTCCCGACTGCACTGTGTGGCGGCCCACGGCAGTGTCGGGCTGTTGACCGTCCGGGTCGGTCGTCGGCACGGCATCCGCCGATTCCAGCGACGTCGGGCTGCTTTCAGTCTGCGTTCCGTTCGTCCGCTGGAAATTGTCGCCCAGACTGCCGAACTGCCACCAGCCAATCACGATCGCCAGCAGCGTGAGCGCCAGTACTGCATCTCGTATGTTCAGGCGCGCCGGCCTTGTCCTGGGTGTTCCGGTCAGTTCATGACCGCAGAAGTAACAGGTTTCAGCGTTTTGAGCGACCCTTGAACCGCAATGGGGACAGCGTCGGCCCGCCGGAACTGTAGAGCGTACGACCTCAGTCATGCAAAAAGTATTGGAATGGGATACGGATTCGATGGAAAAGCGCAGTATGGAACGTGTTCAACGCCCCCGTGTACAAAACGACTCCGGCATCCCTGCGACGGCCGCTAAGCGTCCGCTGCCGCCTCAGAGAATTCCTACTCTGGCGAAAACACGATCTTTACGCCTTCTCGGCCCTCGAACAGATCAAAGGCTTCTTGCCACGCCTCCAACGGCAGGCGGTGGCTGATCAACGGTGCCGTCCGCAGCTGTCCGGACCTTAGCAGAGCCAGGGTCTTGCGCCAGGAACTGGCTACCGTGGCGAAGGTGCCCTGTACCTGCACCTCCTTGACGCAAACCTGCTCAAGGTCCCACATCACCGGCTTGCCGAAAAGACCCACCTGCACATAGCGCCCTCTGTGTCGCACCAGATCAAGGGCCGTCTGCGCACCGGGCCCTGCGCCGGAGCACTCAAACGCGATATCCGCGCCGAGACCATCCGTGCGTTCCATCACCAGCTCGTGAAGGGCGTCTTTGCCCGCGATCAAGGTCTCGTCCGCCCCAAGCTGCCGCGCCAGTTCCAGCCGCGCTTCGTCGGTTTCGGTGCCAATCACGACTGCCCGCGCACCGGTCGCCTTCACCACCTGCAGCATCATCAGACCGATGGCCCCCGGCCCTGTGATCACCGCCAGGTCCCCTGGCTCAACCTTCGAGTTTTCCAGCGCGTGAACGCAGCAGGCCAGCGGCTCGGTCAATGCCCCTGACCATTCGTCCACGCCGTCAGGCAACAGGTGCACCGATCGTTCCTTCACAAGCACGTAGCGCGCAAACGCTCCGTTTACCCCGCTTCCAATCGACCGGCGCTTCGAGCAATGATACGGCATCCCCGCACGGCAAAAGGGGCAAGTTCCGCACAGCGAGAAGTTGGGTTCGCTAGTCACCGAACTCCCGGTTCGAAATCGGGAGTCGCCGCTGCCAACATCAACGATCTTTCCCGCAACTTCGTGGCCGAGGATCACCGGTGGCCGGCACGGGTACTCGTCGTGATAGATATGTACGTCAGTCCCGCAAAGCCCCGCAGCCGTCACTTCGATTACGACATGGCCCGGGATTGCCTTCGGCTCGGGAGCGTCCAGCAGACCCACCTGGCCCACGCCAGGTCTTAGTTTGGCTACACCTTTCATTCAGACCTGCTCCTGAGTATCTCTTCGATTCACCCAACAACGCCCACCTGCTGCCCTCAGTCCCTGGATGGTATGCGTCACACAATGTCTCCGGCCCGGAAACAGAGGGCGCAGCGCAAACGTCAAACGCGGGCAGAGTAGATAACTGGATTCAAATGAGTGTCGATTGTTTCGCCTAACTGGGCGCCGGGCAGCCAGCGCTCCCAATCTCTCTGCTGACTCTCGTTCTTCGGCGGCGCGACCCGCATCCCGTCTTCCATATAGATGATGGTCATCACCGCCCGCATCCTGTCGCTTTCGTTCGGCCCCGCACGGTGAAATGTCCAACCGGAGTGAAAACTGACCTCACCCAAGGCAAACGGCTCAATACTCTTCGGATAGTCGTGCAAGGTGCGGCCGATCCGCCGTTCACTCTCGTCGCTGATCGACAGATCCCGATTCTTCAACAGCTTGTGGCTCCCCACGCAGAACGAAAGAGGCCCCATCTCCAACGGGACCTCCTGCAAGGGAATCCAGGCCGTAACCGAATTGTCGTTTGACAGCGGCCAGTAAAACTGGTCGACGTGCCAGGGCGTAAATCCCCCCCCAGGCTCCTTGTAGAGCGCCTGATCGTGGTACATGCGCACGCCGTCAACACCCATCAATTCGGCCGCGATCTTGCCCAATCGACGGCTGAGCACAAAACTCTTCACCATCTCGCTGTGTTCCCACAGATTTGGAATCTGTAGAAAAGCCTTCCCGTACGTGTTCCGTTCCTCAAGCGCCAGGGTCTGCCGGTTAAGGGCCTTCACGAGGCGCGTAAACTCCGCGCCATATACGTCCAACACTTCCGCCGACAGAACTTTGGGCAGCTTCGCGTAACCGTCGCGACGGTAAGCAGAAATCTGTTCATCGGTAAGCGGATAGTCGACATTCAATTCGTCCATGTCGCCTTTCTTTCACAGGCTTCATTCGCGTGGATTGTCGAGCTGCGACGGGTGGAGAGTGCAATACAAAGCCCCGTTTCTGGCCAGAAAAGGGACACAATACTGCTCTGCAAACAAGCAATGGCACCCATAACGATTATACCTGAACTGTTCAGAAAGGGCATCCACCCGAAATCAATGCTGCTTTCGCGGGTCAAAGAGTATATAATTCGGCCTGCGGCCTTACCAGTTCCGTACCTGTGAATGATGACTGCCTGGGCCGAAAAAGGTGGCCGGACCCCACCAGTTTGACGGTGGCCCGGCTCAACAGACTTTGCCGCGCAACTTGCGTCACCGGGTTATCTATGCCCCACACAGCTTTCATTGCCCTGGGCAGCAACCTCGGAAACCGGGCCGGCCATCTCCACGCTGCCCTGGATGCCATGTCGTCGTATCTGACCATTGTGGAGACGTCCCAACTCTACGAAACAGATCCGATCCTGGTCACCGATCAGCCCCTCTTCCTCAACGCAGTCTGTAAAGCCTCTACACGCCTTTCGCCGTCAGAACTGCTGCGCGCCGTCAAGCAGACCGAAGTCGCCCTCGGTAGGATCAAATCGATTCGCTACGGTCCCCGCGTCATCGATCTCGATATTCTTTTCTTCGACGATGCCGTCGTCGATACGCCAGACTTGACGATTCCCCACATCGGCATTCCCGAACGGGACTTTGTGCTGGCTCCTCTCTTGGACTTGGACCGGCAACTGCGCCATCCCCGCCTGCACCTTACGGTATCGGAGCTCTGGCAGCGCCTGCAGATGCCGGTACCACCCCGGGTGATGCCAGTACGAGAAAAACTGTGGCACTGGGGGCAGGGCGCCAAGGTAATGGGCATACTCAACATCACGCCGGACTCCTTCTCCGGCGACGGACTTGCCCAAGAGCCTGACCCGATCGCGGCGGCACTTGCACAGGCAAGCCGGTTTGTTGCCGCCGGTGCCGACATCCTCGACGTGGGCGGCTACTCAACTCGCCCCGGCCACGACTACCTACCCGTCGAGGAAGAGATCAATCGGGTAGTACCCGTCATCAGCGCCCTGCGCGCTGCCGTAGACGTTCCCCTTTCGGTCGATACCTTTCGTGCAGACGTCGCCGAGGCGGCTCTTGAAGCCGGGGCCAGCTGGCTGAACGACGTCTCAGGATCGCGATCGGCCCAATTGGCCGGCGAAATAGGAGAGGACCCATCTCAACCCTCTCCTCTCAGTCCTCGCGCAGCTGTCTCGATGGGCGCCCTGGCCGCTCGCAGCCGCGTTCCACTTGTTCTGATGGACAATCGTGCGCCCCTCCGCACCGGCCCTTCGACCGCAGACGCGCCAAGCGACCCACCGCCTTTCAAACAGTCGAACGACATAGTTGCAGAAGTACTTAACGAACTATCCGCGGCTCTTGAACGGGCCCGCCTCGACGGCGTTCCCCGCTGGCACCGTATCATTGATCCCGGTATCGGATTCGGCAAAACACCTGCCCAGCACGCCTCCCTCATCTCCCGCCTCGATGAGTTTCAGGAACTTGGCTACCCGCTCCTCTTTGGCTGTTCTCGCAAGGGCTTCTTGGGCAAAATGGCAGGCGGCGCCCCGATGGATGACAGGCTCCCGGCCACGATTGCGGCCAACGTTCTGGCCGTAGAGCGCGGCGCACAGATCGTCCGTGTCCACGATGTCCGCGAAAACGTGCAGGCCGTGCGAGTCGTCAACGCGATCCTGGCGGGTTCCCCCAGCCGGCGCCCGCCTTCATATGCCTGAGCAAAGGAGAGCCAAAGTGGTGCGATACCCTCTGACCGTGACCAACCTTTCTGGACGAACTGCCGTGGTCCTCGGCGGCGGAATCGTGGGCGAACGCAAAGTGCGGGGACTGCTGGACGCTGGACTGCCCGTGCGCCTTGTCAGCCCATCCGCAACAGAGCAGATCGCCGCCTGGGCCGAAGCAGGCAAGGTCGAGTGGATCCGTCGCAGCTACAGAGACGGTGACCTGGAGGACGCCGCCCTCGTGTTTGCCGCCACCAACGTTCGCTCCGTCAACCGCGCAATCGCGCAGGCCGCGCACAGGAAGAAACTTCTGGTAAACGTGGCCGATGCACCGGCCGAAGGCAACTTTCACTCGCCCGCAGTCACTCGTCACGACGATCTGATCGTCTCCGTCAGCACCATTTCGGCACAGCCCCGCAGGGCCACCTCCGCCCGTGACCGCATCGCCGCACTTCTGGAATAAGAGCCATGAAACCACCGCCGCTGGGGAACCCTGAACTCGTCGTTCCCCACCCTCCTGTCACGAAGGTGCACGCCCCATGAAGGGCAAGGCCTACATTGTTGGCGCGGGGCCCGGGCGTGCCGACCTGATCAGCGTGCGCGGCCTCGCTCTGCTGCGTGCCGCCGACGTCGTTATCTACGACAGGCTGATTGCCCAGGAGCTCTTGCAAGAAGTCCGTCCCCATGCCGAGAAAATCTTCGCCGGCAAGCAGGGATATGCCCCCCGGGCGATGACCCAGGACGCCATCAACGCCTTGTTGGTGGCGCGCGTCCACGCAGGTTTCCAGGTCGTGCGTCTGAAAGGGGGCGACGGCTTTGTCTTTGGCCGCGGAGGCGAGGAGTGCCTGGCGCTTGCTGCAGCCGGACTTGACTACGAAGTCGTGCCCGGCATAAGCTCCGCAACTGCCGCGCCCGCCTACGCCGGTATCCCGGTTACCCATCGCGGTCAGGCGAGCGCCTTTACGGTCGTTGCCGGCTACGAGGATCCCACCAAAGAAGGGTCACATGTCGACTGGTCGCTGATGGCCAGAGTGCCCACCCTTGTAATCTTGATGGCTGTTCGATCCGCAGAGAAAATCTGTGAGGCTCTGGTCGAGCACGGCCGCGATCCCGAATCCCCGGCTGCCGCAATCGCAAGTGCATCGACAGTACATCAGAAAGTGGCTCGCTCAACAGTGGCCGGGCTGGCCCGAGCGATGGAAAATGCTGAGATTCACGCTCCGGCAGTGCTCGTGTTCGGCGATGTCGTCGCATTTGGCGACCGGCTCGCCTGGTTCGACCCTTTGGAAGGTGGACAAGGTTTCGTTCCGCCCAAATCACCTGACCCTTGAACCCTGCATGTGAAGCCTGCACTGCACCAATTCACTGTATGAATTCTGGGGCCCTTACCCGCGCCCAACGAGCGTCTCCGCTAAGCCGGCGTCGGCATGCTCCAATGCTTTGGTGACTCCGAAAAGCCGCTGAGCGCGGTCTGAGAAAAGAGAAGCGCAGACTGCTAGCCGATCTCCACCATGCGTTGGACAGAACGAGCAGCCCTGAGCAGGACCTCCTCGGGAACGGTTATCTCATACTGCATCTTTTCCAGCGCGGCCAGGGTATCTTCCATCGTAATCTGGCCCATATGCGGGCACCGGACAGAGCAAAGACGCAGCATCTCCTTATCCGGATTGGCCCCTATGATATTGTCCCCCATCGAGCACTCGGTCAGAAGCAGGTAACGGGGCGCGTCCGTCTCCTCAACGTGGCGGATCATCGCTGAGGTACTGCCCGTAAAGTCTGACGCCGCAACCACCTCCGGGCTGCACTCCGGATGCGAGAGAACCGCAACATCTGGAAACTCGGCCCGCACGCGCCGGATATCATCTACAGTGAACTTGTCGTGGACTTCACACCGGCCGTGCCATCCGATCAAGTCGAACGCCTCCGTCTGCAACGGGATGACCGGGTGGCCGGTATCCAGGTCGCGGTGAGTCTGGCCCGGCGCTTCGAACGAAACGGCTGCCGGCTCGCCTCCGCCGCGCTCCCCTTCTACGCCGGTGGCCTGTGGGAAAATGATCTGCTTGCCTGTCTCCTCCGCCACATTCTTGGCCAGATACTCATCAGGCAGGAAAATGACCTGTTCCGAGTCCAGCGAGTTGACCACCGCCACCGCGTTTCCGCTCGTGCAGCAGACGTCCGTCTCCGCCTTCACGTCGGCATAGGTATTCACGTAAGTGACCACCGGTACGCCGGGAAACTGTGCCTTCAGGCGCCGCACGTCCTCCGCCGTAATGCTTGCGGCCAGCGAGCAGCCCGCCTTTTCCGCCGGAAGCAGGACCGTCTTGTCCGGGCTCAGAATCTTTGCCGTCTCCGCCATAAACTCCACGCCGCAGAATACGATTACCTCCTTGTCGGTCTGGGCCGCCATCCGGCTCAGGTACAGCGAGTCGCCGACAAAGTCCGGAATCGAATGGAACAGCGCCGCCTCCATGTAGTTGTGACCGAGGATCACCGCGTTGCGTTCCTTCTTCAGGCGATTTATCTGCACCGCAATTTCCGCCTTGATGCGCAACTCTACGTCTAGGACCACGTTGTGGAGCCTGCGCGCAAGAGCCTCGTACATCGACCTGGCATCGGTGACCTCTGCCAGTGGTGTTGTCAGTGTTGCCGCCGTCATGGGTGCTACCTCGCTTTTTGGATCTGTAGCCGGCCTCTTTCTACTGTCCTCATTTGGAGAGCGTCAAACGACTATCTCCAAATCGAAACTGACGTCGAGCGCGGGAACCGAATGGGTGAGCGCGCCGACCGAAATATAGTCCACACCTGTCGCGGCCACCGCTGCCACATTCTCCAGGCCGATGCCGCCGGACGCTTCTAGAGGGGTATGACCCGCGGTGATGGCAACCGCCTCTCCAATCTGTTCCGGCGTCATGTTGTCGAGTAGGATCCGGTCTACGTCTAGCGCCAGCGCCTCTTCCAATTGGGCCAGATCCGACACTTCGACCTCGATTTCCAACCCCTCGTACCGTCCCCGGATGCCCGCAACAGCCGCCGTGATACCCCCGGCCGCCGCAATGTGATTGTCCTTGACGAGCGCCATGTCGAAAAGACCGAAGCGGTGATTCATGCCCCCGCCCAGCATCACAGCCCTCTTGTCGAACACGCGCAATCCCGGCGCCGTCTTGCGCGTGTCCAGGATCACTGCTTTCGTGCCCAGGACCGCCTCAACGTAGCTCCGTGTCAATGTCGCGATACCCGACATGCGTTGCACAAAGTTCAGGGCCACTCTTTCTGCCGTCAGCAGGATCTGAGCGGAGCCGCTTGCGCTCGCCACGACAGTCCCTGCCGCAACCCTTTCACCGTCTCCAACATAAGGGCAGAACTGAAAAGGCTGACCGGTCCCCTCATTGGACGATTTCGCTTCCCAGTCCTGAAGAAGACTATAGGTCAGTTCGACTACTTCCAGCCCTGCTATCGTACCTGACGACTTTGCCAGAAACCGTCCTTTGGCCTGCCTATCCGCCGGGATCGTTGCTAAAGTGGTAGCGTCTCCGCTGCCGATATCTTCCTTCAGTGCCAACTGAACGGCCGGTTTGGCTTCTATCAGGAATTCATCCACGCGCCTTTTCCCTACGGGAGGCAACCCTTTCCGCAACTGTCAATCGGAATATGCTGTACCGCGTAGAATACCATTATCGAGATGGATTTTACAAACGGGCTGCCACAAATCCTATCCGACGATGCTGGAACCCCAGTGCCTCCGCCTCGGCTACCGAAACGACGCACCCCGTCACTGAAGATGCCCCCAACTCTGCCTCCGCTCCATCCGCGATTGGCGAGCAGGCAATGTCTGCCTCGCGGAAGACTCGACAGCCGGGGTGCGCTTGGATTGGCACCTCAGTTCAGTTACACTGAAACCAAGGTAAGACAGATGCGTACTCTATATTGGAATGTTGCCGATGAGTGAAACGATTCTCTCAGATTCTATCGCCTCGGCCCCGACCAGGCCCCTTGAAAATACATCCCGGGCGAAGCCCGTTTCGGGGTTGCACTTCGACTGGCTGATCAACCTGCTGTGCGCGGTATTCGTCGGCGGCCTGTACCTGGACGGCTGGGCACACAATCATGGGCGAGTCGATGAGTCATTTTTCACACCTTGGCATGCCTTTTTCTACAGCGGATTCTTGCTGGTTGCGATTGCATTTGTTGTGACAGTAGTTGCCAACCTTAGGCGAGGATTTCCGCTGGCCCTTTCTATCCCCGACGGCTATCGCCTCACGGGGGTCGGCCTTTTCATCTTCGCTGCCGGCGGCGTCGGCGACATGGTATGGCACATACTTTTCGGAATCGAGGAAGGCGCCGAAGCGCTCTTCAGCCCGACCCACATCCTCCTGGGACTCGGTATTGGCTTGACCGTAACCGGCCCGCTGCGCGCCGCCTGGAACAGAAAGAACGCCCAGGGAAGCTGGCGCGAGTTGGGGCCCGCCATCGCCTCTTTGGGCGCCCTTCTGGCTGCGTTAACCTTCTTTATGATGTTCTTCTTCCCCGTCACCGTCCTTCTTGGCACACCTGGGACAGGCAGCGGCTACTTTCGCAACGACGTAGGCAAAGTGGCGGGCCTGGTCGGGGCGACAATCACCGCTGCCGCGCTCGCAGGGCCTCTACTCTTGACCCTGCGCCGCTGGAGGCTGCCCCTTGGAGCGGTTTCCTCAGTCCTCTGCCTCTCAATTCTGGGCGCAACGATTTTGGACTACGAGCGAACACTCATGATCTGGCTCGCCGTCGGCATGGCAGTCCCCGCCGTGGCTGTAGACTATCTGGCATGGCGGGCAAGTCCATCCGGCAACCCGAACTCGGTTCGCTGGCTGGCCCCAACGATTCCCCTGCTTCTATACGGCGGGTACTACACCGTTCTTCTGCCAACTGTTGGGTCAACCTGGTCGGTTCACATGTGGACCAGCACGATCGTAATCCCAACGATGGTCTGCTGGCTTCTCAGCTTTCTGCTCGTGCCGCCGCGCATGCCCGAGCAACTTCCGTGATCCTGCCAGCCCTCTCCACCGACCAGATGCGGGAAGTAGACCGGCTGATGGTCGAGCACTTCGGCATCCAGCTGCTCCCGACGATGGAAAACGCCGGCCGCAACCTCGCCCTGCTCGCCAGACAGCTCCTGTCTGACGACGATGATGACGAAGACGCCCTGCAGGACCGCCCAATCGTCGTCCTCGCCGGGCGCGGCAACAACGGCGGCGGCGGTCTGGCCGCCGCCCGCCACCTTCTCAACTGGGGCGCCTGGGTCCAGATCGTGCTTACCCACCTTCCAACCGACCTGCCGCCAGGCGCGATGAAAGACCAGCTCTCGATTCTTCAGAAAATGGGCGCCCCGCTCGCCTGGGCCGAGGAAGGCTGGGAGCTCCCGCCGGCCGACCTGGTTGTCGACGCACTGATCGGTTACGGCATTTCAGGAGACCCTCGTGGCCGCTCCGCTGACCTGATCCAGCTCGCAAACAGCAGCGTGGCCCCCATACTGAGCCTGGACGCCCCCAGCGGCCTCGACTCGAACAGCGGCCAGCTCCATGTCCCGCATGTCTCGGCGACCGCCACCATGACCCTTGCCCTGCCTAAGCGCGGGCTCCTGCAGCCGGCCGCACGGGCTGCTTGCGGCCAGCTCTTCCTCGCCGATATCGGGGTGCCGCCGTCACTCTACGATTACCTGGACATGGATCTGCCGCCGCTCTTTGCTATGAACACTGTCCTGCCCCTCCAATTTCAGGACGGCTCTTTTTCCCTTGAGGAGTAGCCTGGCGTGTTTGACATATCGAACCTGTTCTTCGTTTTGAGCTATCTGCTCATCTTCCTGGGAATCGTCGGCGCACTCGTTCCTCTGCTGCCCGGACCGCCGCTCATCTGGCTGGGCGCATTGGTCTGGGCCTGGGCAGACGGCTTTGTACGTATCGGTTGGCCGACGCTCCTTGTACTCGCCGTATTGACAGTCATCGCCTGGGGTGCCGACCTGGCCCTGAGCTTTCTCGGCAGCAAAAGGTCAGGCGCAGGCTGGCGGTCCATTGGCGTATCAATATTGGGGGGTCTCATCGGCGCGATCCTGCTCTCCAGCGTACCCGTCGTTGGCACCTTCATCGGGGCCGTGGTCGGCTCGATCTCCGCCCTTTGGTTCATGGAGTACCGTCGCGCACAGGTTGCCCCCCTCGAAGGATCAGGCCTGAACACCGCAACGAACCCGCAGAGCCCCTCAACCGTCCAGGAAAACAGGGCCAGGGCGACGCGGGCTGTAAAGGGATATGTGGGCGGTTTCCTGATGGCCATGGCCGTCGAGTTCATCATCAGTCTGATGATGCTGTCGATCTTTGCTTGGCAGGCCTTTCTGTAGAGGAGAGGAAAAGAAGTGCGGGCAGTCGTTTTCGTAAATGGTGAAATAACCGACTATGAAGCGACGGCGCGCTGGCTGCATCAAAACGACTATCGCATCGCCGCCGACGGCGGTGCACGCCACATGGAGACGCTAGGTCTGTCGCCTGATGTAATCGTCGGCGACCTGGACAGCATCGACGAGCCTCTCCTCGCCAGGTTCCAGCGGGAAGGCGCCGCCGTGGAAAGACATCCAGTCGCCAAGGCCGCCACCGATCTGGAACTCGCCATCGCACGTGCGGTCAGCGACGGTGCAACCGAGGTCCTTTTGATAGGCGCCCTCGGCGGCCGCCTCGATCAGACCCTCGCCAATCTCTTGCTACTGGCTCAGGGAAAATGGAAAGTGCCGCTCGCAGTCGCCGAGGGGGACCAGTTGGCGCGCCTCCTTCGGGGCCCCCAGGAACTGACACTGACCGGTTCAGAGGGCAGCTACGTGAGCGCAATCGCCCTGAGTGAAGAGGTTACAGGTGTTACCTATCGAGGACTCGAATATCCCTTAGAGAACGCAACCCTGCGCCTTGGTAGCACCCGCGGCGTGAGCAACACACTGGCTTCCTCACCAGCCCGCATCTCGATTGATACTGGCATCCTTCTCGTAGCCCAGCAGTTCTCTTAGCGGTTGCCTTCCCTCCTTTCTCGCGCCCAAACACTCCCTGGCAGTCAACTTCCCGCAGCCGGCCCTGATTCAGACGTTCTCTCAACTGCTCGGCTCATTCCTCTTCAGGACTGAATCCTTCTTCTCTGTTTTCTGCCGCCTGCAGGTGCTTCTCTCCTTCAACTGTCCGCGCCAGTACAAACGCCAGCCCTGCTGCCGCGATCAGCGCCGCCACCTGAGAAGCACGCATCGAGCCCAACAACCGGCTGTCCGCCGCAAACCCGTCCGCAAACAACCGCAAAAGTGCAAACGCCAGGACTGCCTGGCCTGCCAGTCGACCCGGTCTGCGCCAGTTTCCCCAAACCAGATAGCCGCCGACGATCAGCATCACCCCTATGGCCCGGTAGAGCGCTACGGGATGACGGATCGAGGACGACTGCGACAGGACCGCGTCAAAAGAGCCCCCTGTCAAGGACAAAAACCAGGACAACGCGCCCGCTGGCACGCCCATCGTCCCCACCACGGCGCCCGTCAGAAAGTTCGAAATCTCCAGCACCACACCGCCCGCCAGCAGCCCGAACACAGCCGCGACCCCGACCGGCCTTGGATCGGTCCCCACTCGGATCAGATAGAGGTATGCCGCGATCAGGCTGCCCGCCAACCCCGGCCACAACAGCAGTCCGCCCGGCCTGATGCTGATCAGAAGCAACGGCTCCGCGCGATACACGCTCCAGAACTGGACGGCATGCGACAGCCGGGCTACAATGACCCCCGCCGCCAAGGCAATCGTGCCCAGATTCCAGATCATGTCCGGGTCCAACTGCAGACGCCTGCCCACCCGCGCCATGACCGACAGTCCGAACCAGGCAGCCACGATCGCCAGGATCTGGGCCGTAGGCAGCGATAGCGGTCCCAAAGGAAGTGACGGATACACAGAAATGCCTCCAACGCGGCCCGGCGCATTTTCACAAAATCGCAGGAACCGGCGCCAAGCCTACTTGTAGTATACTGTTTTCGCTTTGACGGCAAACTTTTTCAGTCAACCGGTGCCGCCACTCACATGAACCTCGACCACATTCGCAACTTCTGTATCATAGCCCATATCGACCACGGCAAGAGCACACTGGCCGATCGACTCATCCAGCACACCGGGACCGTCACCGACCGCGAGATGAAGGAGCAGCTGCTCGACTCCATGGACCTCGAGCGCGAAAAGGGTGTTACGATCAAGGCCAGCGCCGTTCGCATGATCTACCGCCGCCAGGCCGACGGCGGGCCTCCGGAAGACTATGAGATGAACCTCATCGACACGCCCGGCCACGTCGATTTCACATACGAGGTCAAGCGCGCCCTGCAGGCATGTGAAGGCGCCATCCTCGTCGTAGACGCCTCACAGGGCATCCAGGCCCAGACCGTCGCCCACCTTCTGGCCGCCATGGAGCTGGACCTGACCATAGTCCCCGTCCTCAACAAGATCGACCTGCCGGCTGCCGTGCCCGATGAAGTTGCCCGCGATATCGAAGACCTGCTGGCCGTGCCCGCCTCCGACATCCTCCGCATCAGTGCCAAAGACAGTATCAACATTGAGGAGGTCCTGGAGGAAATAGTGCACCAGGTACCTCCCCCGCAAGGTGACGCCCGCGAAAAGTTGCAAGCCCTCATCTTCGACTGCCACTACGATCCCTACAAGGGTGTCGTCGCCTACATCCGGGTGGTGAACGGTACCATCACGGCGCCGGCCCCCCTGTATGCAATGTCCGGCGACAAACGAATCGACCCAATCGAAATCGGAATCCTCACACCGGCACCCGTAAAGGCTTCGCGGCTGACCGCCGGCGAAGTCGGCTACATCGCCACCGGCCTCAAGAGCGTGCAGGATCTTGATGTCGGCGACACCATCACCCTCGCCGCCGACCCCGCCGCAGGACCGCTGCCCGGCTACGAGCCCATGAAACCCATGGTCTTCGCCGGCCTATACCCGACCGACTCCGATGACTACCACGATCTCCGCGACGCCCTCGAAAAACTGCATCTCAACGACGGCGCCCTCACCTACGAACCGGAAACCAGCCAGGCCCTCGGATTCGGCTTTCGCCTCGGTTTTCTCGGTCTCTTTCACATGGAGATCGTTCAGGAACGGCTTGAGAGGGAGTACGATCTGGACATCATTTTCACCGCTCCCTCCGTGGCATACCGTGTGGTGACAACCGGTGGCGAAGAGTTCCTCCTCGAAAGTCCCGCCGACCTGCCCGATCCCAGCGAGATTGAACATATCGAGGAGCCTTGGTGCAGCCTGCAAATCTACGCCCCGTCCGAATACATCGGACCAATACTTGAAATGGTGACAAAGCGCCGCGGCCGCGTTAAGAACCAGCTTTGGCTCGATACAAAGCGCGTGGAGCTCAGTTTTCAGATTCCGCTATCCGAGATTATTGTCGACTTCTACAACGAGCTCAAGGCCCGCACCCGCGGCTATGCCTCCATGGACTACGTCCTCGAGGACTATCAGGCCTCCGATATGGTCAAGCTCGACGTCCTGGTCAACGGTCAACCCGTTGACGCCCTCAGCATCATCATCCATCGCGAAAACGCTTATAACAAGGGCCAGCGCATGGTCAGCAAGATGAAGGACATCATCCCTCGTCAGCAGTTCGTTGTCCCCATCCAGGCCGCCGTCGGCAACAAGGTAATCAGCCGTGCCAATGTGAAAGCCGTGCGCAAGGACGTGCTATCAAAATGCTACGGCGGCGATGTGACCAGGAAGCGCAAACTGCTCGAAAACCAGAAAGCCGGCAAGAAACGCATGAAAATGGTCGGCTCCGTGGAGATTCCACAGGAGGCCTTTATGACTGTCCTGAGCTTGGAGGATGAATAAAAGCGCCCCTTCCCCACTAGACCTGCTCCGCCGCCACAATCTCAGTCTGAAGAAATCCCTGGGCCAGAACCTCCTCGTCGACCCCTCTCATCTCACCCGTATCGCCGCCGCCGCCGACCTCGAAAAATCCGACACTGTACTGGAGATCGGTCCCGGCCTCGGCGCGCTGACCCGTCACCTCGCCGAACACGCCGGCCGCGTCGTTGCCGTCGAACTGGATCAGAGGCTGATCCCGATTCTGCGCACAGAGTTCGCTGACCGGCCCCACGTCTCCTTCGTCCACGGTGACATTCTCGAACTCAGTCCCGCAGACCTCCTTCCTGCGCACCAGCCCGACCAACCTGGCCCTGCCTCCGCAGCCGTTCCCTATAAAGTGGTCGCCAACCTTCCCTACTACATCACCAGTGCTGTCCTCAAACACATTTTGGCAAGTCTCCTTCCCCCCACACTGGCAGTCCTGCTCGTGCAGCAGGAAGTGGCCCGGCGCATGGTTGCACAACCCGGCGCAATGTCAATCCTCGCGGTGAGCGTGCAATTCTACGCCCGCCCGCGCGCGCTGCATAAAATCCCGGCCGGAGCCTTCCTCCCTCGCCCCAAAGTCGACAGCCGTGTCGTGCGCCTCGACGTGCGCCCCCAGCCGGCCGTCCCCGATGTAGACCCCGACCATTTTTTCCGCCTCGTTCGCGCCGGATTCGGCCAGCGGCGCAAACAGCTTCGCAACAGCCTCAGCGCCGGTCTCTCCTGCTCGAAGAGGGAAGCAGATCACTGGCTGACCGCCTCCGGCATCGAACCCCGCCGCCGCGCCGAAACTCTCTCCCTGCAGGAGTGGGGCATGCTGACCAAAACCGTTTACGGGACAGTATGAAGAAAGACAACACAGGACTACGTGACCTGGTGGAGCATCTGTCGCAAGCGCTGCGGGAAGAGAATGTCCAGCGCGGCGTCGGCGGCTCCGAAAGGCCGGACGTACCCGGCCATTCTGCATCGCAACGATTAGCGCCGTCCGCCCGCAATTCGTCGGTGCAAACCAGAGGCGCGTGGCAGTGGCAAGGCTGGGAAGTCCACCCCATTTGCGGTGGGATGAACGGCCGTGTCTTCCGCGCATCCGGGCTGGAAGGCGATGTTGCCGTAAAATTCACCGTCCGTGACAAACGTGATCGCGCCGGCCGCGAGTGGGCCGCCCTGACCTTGCTGGCCGAAAACTCCGATACGCTTGCGCCCAGACCCCTCCTGCTCGAGCGCGACCGCTACCCCCAACAGGTCATCGTGCAATCCTGGCTTGACGGAGACTCGTCGGATTCGCCGCCGGCAGATGACACTGCCCGGGAATCACTTTGCCGGCACCTCCTGGAAATCCATTCCCTCCCGAAAAGTCCGGGCCGTCCCGACATTCGTCCCCTGGTACTTTACATAACCTCGGCCTCGGACGCGTTGCGGGCCATCAGCTTTCAACACAGTCGCATGCCTCGCGCCGGCTGGCCTCAGGCCGTGAACGACCTCGTCGACCAGGCCTTATCGATCTCCTGGCCCCATTGGCCGCGTCCGCCTCTGCGGTTCTGTCGCGGCGATCCCAATATCCGCAATTTCATTCGCCGCCCTGATTCCTGGGCCTCGGTCGACTGGGAGTACAGCGGCTGGGGCGACCCTGCATTCGAAATAGCCGATCTTCTCGTCCATGCCGCCCACGTCAACTGGCCGCGCCGGCAAACGCGTCTCCTTGTAGACCTGTACTGCGCCCACAGCGGCGACACTACGATCCGTGTACGGATCCCAGTCTACGAAACGCTAATGCTGGTCTGGTGGACGTTGCGCTTGGGGAGGTTGCTGCCGGAAGCGCGATCAGGCGTTGACCCCCGACTCGCCGAACTCTCGCATTCTTGGTATCAGGAAAGGCTGGAACTGCAAAAGAACTACCTTCAGCTGGCTGCTGCCGCCCTCGATTGCCAGCAGGCTGTTCTGTAAATCCCCTCCCTGGCCCCGATTCTTGGCGGCTCGCACCTCTACGGCTGGCCGGCCAGCCTCTGAATCTTGGAGCTCGTCTCCCGCCATGAGACCTTGCTCAGCCCCATCTTGAGCCTCAGCGGCTCATCCTTCATCCCCTGCCTGAAGTCTCGCACCGCGCTGGTCCATCGCAGCGTCTCGAATCCCACCTGGACGCGGAGTATGCCGGCACGCCTGCCCGCCTCATCCAACACGTACTCCAGATTGCGGGGTGTACATTCAAAAAGAAAGTTCTCTGGGCTGTACTGTTCCAGGTACTGGTCTAGCGGTCCTAAGAAACTGGTGTTTAGCGAAAGCCTTCGATTCTTGTGAGCGTAGCGCTCTTCCTCATACCTGATGTGCACCCAAGGTTCTTGCGCCTCGGGCCGTTCGATATCGCCCAAGAGTATTTTGACCGCCTCGCTCTTCTTGATGCCGGTCTGTAGCAACAAACTTACAAGCACATATGGCCGGGCATCCGACTTGTGGCGGTCCCAGAGCCAGTCCTGGCAGGCCCGTATCAGCTTGCCGGCATCGCTATTGCTGAGAATCACAGGCAGACGCGTCCTGACCGAATGCTGAACAATCGGCTCAGCCGGATCGGTACCGATCGCCCCAACGCTGTGCAGCCAGGAGAAGAAGACCTTGAGCGTGGTTATCCGCCTCGAAAGCGTTTTGGCGCTGCACGGCCTTCCCCGTTCACTCTGCATCCATTCAAGAAAATCCTCAAGATGCCGCGTCTGAATCTCACGCAGCACAGCCGAACCATCCATGAAAGTTCGAAGTATTTTGAGATCGTTGGCAAATGCCTTGATAGTGTTTTCGCTGAAACCTTTGCGAACCATCTGTCCTTCATATTCCACGATTGCGTCCCCAAGCGGGCTGGTCGCCCTCAAAGTAGGCGCAGCACTTCCGTCTGGATCAACCTCTACACCAGTCGCTTCTTGCGTCGAAGACTCGCTCATTAGGTAACCCCTGGTTCTGATACCTGAAAAAAGGCGCGTGTCACGGTTCAACCTGCGTATAGCCACATTCAAATATATCGCCCACCATCCGAAAAGGCAACATACCCATTTCACTCGGAAACTTCCCAAAACCGTGCCAAGCCTCCACATACCCCTGCAAACGCCTGAGCCGCGTCCAGTCCTCACCTCCTTCCTCGACTATCTCCCAGCCACTAACCACTAACCACTGACTACTGACTGCTGACTACTGCTTTTCTGGGCGGTCGGGCCTATTCGGCCCTCCCTTGTGCGGGGG
>WTGY01000146.1 GCA_011523365.1 Caldilineaceae bacterium | reverse complement strand
GAGCCCCCGCACAAGGGAGGGCCGAATAGGCCCGACCGCCCAAAAGAGCGAGGAGTGAGTGGAGAGGAGTGAGGAGAGATTGACACCGTTTGGTCTGCCTGAGAAAGGAGCGGGGACTGAACGCAGCCTGGTTGCTTTCGCAGGTTTACGTATGTTCGCCCCGAATATTGGGATGCACACTTCTACTCTGGTGAATCCCAAATTCGTGGCAAGTCTCTGATTGCCTCAAAAGTTCTGCACCGCGTGCGGGCGAGACGCCCGCGATCCCGGCAGGATGTCCAATAATCTGGGACGCACGACACTATCCCTACTTGCGATAGAGAACGGCGGATAGCAGAGAACAGGCCAAAGTCGCCCTCAAGCGAAGCAGCAGGGGCCGGGGACGTCCCACTCCGGGGAGACGACACGCGAGTCGTGGGCGGGGTCCACCGGTTATCATCGTCCCGGCACAGAATGTCGACTTTGATCGGCGATGATCACGGAATGGGGGCTGGCTATGCCGGTAGCGTTGCGCTTTGCGTCCGGGGAACAGGCGAACAGTGGGTAACTGCCAGAGAAAACAACAGGTTGCTCTGGCTCCGACGCTCTGCTAAGATAAATGTTGTTAACTGGTTACATGCCCGAAGCGAACTGCAGCTGCCGTACAGATGAGCAAGCGGGCAAATCGGGTCGCGTATGCAGCCACTCATCGCATCGGGCCGGGGAGCGTTTCCCGACCTGCCAAAATTATTTTGAGAAAGATAGAGGGAGGTGATCAGAAGATAGAAGATCGTTTGTGCATCGCGTGCGCTTTGCCCTGCGATCAGCATATTTGCGGCGCAGTTGTTTGGATAGGCCAAAAAATGGGAGGAAATACCCATGAAACGCACTGCCGTGTTCTACTCGTCGCTATTGCTCGTTGTTGTTCTCCTCATAAGCGCCTGCGCCCCTGCAGCCGTGGAGACGCCTGCTGAACCCGCTGCCGAAGCCGAAGAAGCATCAGCCTCGATGGAAGAGAAGGAAGGCGGAGGCACACTGCAGGTGTGCTTCATTCAGGCCACGAGCCACGCTCATCTGGCGGGGTTTGTGGGCCGGGCAGGCAGCCAGCATTTCTACCAAGGCCGCACCATTTTCAGCGGACTGGTGCAGTTGGACCACGACGTGAAGGAGTATATCCCGGAGCTTGCCGAGAGCTGGGAGTTTGACGGCAACAAGGTCATTTTCCATCTGCGAAACGACGTAACCTGGCATGACGGCACTCCCTTCACTTCCAAGGACGTGATCTTCAACTACGGCCGGCTGATCCCGCACCCGCTGATGGTCAACACGGCCTATAACGGCCTCAAGGACTACATCGTCGGCTACACAGAGTTTCGCGAAGGGAATGCGGATTCGGTCAGCGGCATTACCGCGCCCGATGACTACACCGTCGTATTCGAAATGACGGGCGAATACGGCATGGTCGGGATTCATAAGATCGCAGCCGCTATCCGGCTTGTGCCAGAGCATATCCTGAGCGAGGTGCCTGAGGATCAGTGGGGGCCTGATGAGAGTGGCGTTCTTGGTCTTGAGAAGACAGACTTTGCGACAACAAAGGCGATTGGGACCGGGCCGTTCATGGTTGAGGAGTACGTCCCCGACCAGTACATCATCTACAGCCCGAACCCTGATTACTTCCGCGGCGCGCCGAAGCTGGACCAGCTGATCTACCGCTCATTCAACGGCGATCCGACGGCGATGATGGTGGCCACCGAGGCCGGTGAATGCGATTGGGTCATTGGCGAAGGCGGCGGCCGGCCGGTCGAGTTGCAACGTCTGGCTGCCATAGAGGAACTGGACCTGGAGATCTTCAACCCACCGGCGAATGTTTCGGTGGCCTATTGGTGGAACCTGGGGCGGGATCACATTCAGAACCCGCTCATCCGTCAGGGCATCCAGCATGCAATCAACGGCGAACAGTTCAATCAGGTGATGGCCAGCGGAGTGAGCCGCGGGGCGCGCGTCTACCTGGATGGCAAGTGGGGGATCAATCCCGAGGGAGCCAAGTACATCACTTACGATCCCGAACTCGCCAAAGAGAAGCTGACCGAAGGTGGATGGGACTTCGAAAACGACAAGCTCATCCTCGTGCTCGGGTCGCTACACCCGGCCTGGGAGCCGCTCCACCTCACCTTCCAACAGAACCTGGCGGAGGTCGGGGTAACGGTCGAGTTCAAGGTGGTTGGCGCCGACTACGGTAACGTGGTCAACAAGGAGCCCTTCGAATGGGACCTGCTGCAGGCCGGTGACTGGGCGCCCTGGTTCGGTCTGCTGGGATACGACACGACACACCTCAGTACGAAACCGTGGTATGACCGGGCCGCGCACTACGCAGAAGAGGTGGCCCTGTTGAAGAGCCTGGAGTTGGAGACGGACGATTCTGTACTCAAAGAAGCCGTCTGGCAGATCCAGGAAAGTATTGGTGCCGATCCTTTTGGCGTAATACTTTACGCCCACATCAACCCCAGCCTGCGCAGCACAAGGACGCGCGGCTGCGACACCATCCCCAGCTACTACTACCATCGCAACAACTGGAATCTTGAGCAGTGTTGGATAGCGTCGGAGTAGCGGTCGGACGCTTGCAGCGCCCTTACCTGAACAGCTGAGACTCTCCGGTCGCCAGCGGTCGGCGACCGGAGAGAGAACCCCATCTAATCTGTCGACAGGCCAGCCAGGAGAAACCAAATGCTACTGATCACAGTGGATAGCGGGAACCTTCTCTCCTGCGCCGAGTACGAGCAGGTGACCCGCTTGGCGGAGTTGACCGTGACGTCCGGGGCCGATATCTATACGATGGATGTCGCCGACAACGATATCTGCTTCTACCCGTCCAGCGCCGGCACGACCGCTTCAGGGACGCCGATGAACGCAATTCTGGCCGAGGGCCATGACCCCTATGGCATCTTTATCGAGATCCTTAAAGAAGCAGGCATCGCGGTCGTGCCGAATTTCCGGATGAATGACCATCACGGTTCGCCGGACCAGTGGACGGAATGGGAACGGGAACACAAGGAATGGTCGTTGGGACAGGATACGGGAACCTGGAGGTCCTACAAGAAGGTGGGCGACCGCGGCTGGCGAGAGGTCGGTGACCTGCGACAGATGGACTATGCCGTCAAGGAGGTGCGGGAGCGCCGACTGGGCATTTTGCGGGAGATTGCCGACCGATATCCCCTGGATGGACTCATGCTTGACTTCGGACGGTCGGCGCCGTTCTTCAGGGAGCCGAAGCGGGAAAAGTCGGACTACATGACCCAGTTCGTGCGCGCGGTGCGGACCATGCTGGACGAAGTGGGAGAGAGGCGCGGGCAGCATCTCATGCTCGGGGCCGCGGTGCCTTGGGACATTGACTACTGCACAGAGGAAGGGCTCGACATCAAGAGATGGATTGATGAAGGGCTGCTGTCCTACCTGTGCCCAGGTGAATGGTTTTTCGTTGATTACAACCTCCCTTACTCCGAATGGGTGGCTCTGGCCGAGGGAAGCAGCTGCAAGGTGTACCCCATGCTCATGTCCTGCGTCTCCTCGTCGGATGCGGTCACGCCGGGGAAGCGTGTCTGGCTGGGCGATGGGTTTGAGGAGTTCGACCCGCCCAAGATCCGCGCCCTTGCGGAGAGCGCGTACAGCCAGGGCGTCGACGGAATCATGTTTTACAATCTGCATGCCAACTCTTTCGCCAGCAGGCTGTATGCGGATCTTCGAGAACTGATCGATCCAGTCAGGATCCCTTCCACGACCAGGCACTATTTCTACGCCCGCCGGCCCAAGTACCTTCCTACAGAGTACTTCTCATTCGGCCTCCCTGATGGGTACGCGCCCGGCGAGGTGGAGGCGTTTACCCCCTTTGAACTGAATGAGGCCGGGGATGCGTTTTCCTACACAGTTCTTTTTGGCAGCGATCTGGGAGATGTAACTGCGGATTTTCAGTTCAAACTGAGAGATCTGGGAGACTGTGACGAGATCGAAGTAAGTATGAATGACGGCAGGCTCAGCGCGGACAGCATTGACTTCCACCAGTGCCAGCCGCCTGAACTGCCGGAATTTCGGTATGCAATTTGGCGGTCTGAATTGGGGTCTTCTCACTTAAGAGTGGGAGAAAATGCCCTGACTGTTCGGCTGGCGGAACGCGATCCCGGGCGGACTCTGCCGGTTCAGGTGGGTGAATTCGAGATCACCGTCGGCCCCGACGATGGGTAATCGCCGGACCCAAAACACGTCCGAAGAACAGAACAAGTGACTGCGTCCTGCGTTTGAGGGGGCCTTTCATGGTTCATTCGACTGGCAAACGGTTTTCAGCCGGAGTTCAAGAGGCATGTCCCAGTACGTCCTACGACGGATTGCGTTGATCTTCCCATTAATGTTTGCGATTACGGTCGTAAACTACACCATCTATGTGCTGTCGCCTGGTGACCCGGTTTCCGCCTTGCTCAATCCGGAGTCGATGCGATATCTGGAGGAGGAGGACCTGCAGGCGCTGCGGGAGGCAATGGGCCTGAACAAGCCGGTACACGTTCGTTATCTGATCTGGCTGCGCGAAGCGTTGCGGGGAAATCTCGGCTGGTCGACTCAGATGCGTCTGCCGGTGCAACATATCATTGTGCGCGACGTCGGCAACACGCTTGGCCTTATGGGATTCGCCCTCTTGTTCTCGACAGTGGCAGGCATCGTGCTGGGAATCGTCTCGGCCCTCAAGCAATACTCTCTTCTCGATTACATCCTCACCGGCATCGCATTTGGAGGCATTGCTGTTCCCGGTTTTTTCTTCGCGCTACTGCTGATCTACGTGGCCGGGCTGCGCCTGGAGTGGTTTCCCGTTGGGGGTATCGTCACTGTGGGGGCGCCACCTTCATTAGGTGACCGGCTTTGGCACATGGTTCTGCCAGTGGTCGCCCTCTCCTATGACGGCCTCAGCACGCTGCTCCGCTACACCCGGTCCAGCATGTTGGAGGTCGTTCGGCAAGACTACATCACGACAGCGCGAGCCAAAGGTTTGGCGGAACGCACGGTCATTATGTGGCACGCATTCAAGAATGCCCTGCTTCCGGTAATTACGATCACGGGATTGCGCCTGCCGACGCTGGTCGGAGGGGCGGTGCTGATAGAGAGTGTATTCAATTACAGGGGCATCGGACATACTTTAGTGGCCGCCGCGGGCAGTCGAGACTACCCGCTCCTGATGGGCGGTCTTCTGATAACGGCAATAATGGTACTGTTTAGCAATTTGATCGCGGATTTGGCCTATGCCTGGGCCGACCCGCGCATCAGGTACGCTTAGCGGTGGAGAGCTCTGCAACTGCGCCGCAGGGTAGCGAGAGGGAGACAGTAAGTCGTGACGGCAACAGCGCCCGCCTCGATCGGACCGCTACGCATGTTTGGAAGTTCGTCGGACTCTTGGCGCAAGCGGACCTGGCGACGCTTTGTTCGGCATCGTCTGGCGGTAGCCAGCCTGATACTGCTGGTCGCGATTTCGGTCACGGTAACGGCTGCGCCGCTCCTGACACCGCACGGCCCGATCAAGTTCGTCGGCGCGACCGAGGCGAAGCCGACATGGGACCACCCGCTTGGGACTGACAGGTTGGGGCGGGATGTCTGGGCCCGCCTGGTTTACGGCGGGCGAGTTTCGATCTCTGTAGGCATCGTGGCGGTTGCCATTTCCATCGCGATCACGATCGTCCTTGGGAGTATTTCCGGATATTACGGGGGCTGGCTGGACATGCTCATCATGCGTTTCACAGACGTGATGATGGTCTTCCCCGGCCTTATACTGATCATGGTCGTTGTGTCGGTAGTCGGGCCCAGCATCTATAACGTAATGGTCGTGATCGGCATCCTGGGCTGGACGGGGACTACGCGATTGCTGCGAGGCCAGATACTGTCAGTGCGAGAGTGGGACTTCGTCACTGCGGCGCGATGCGTCGGGGCATCGAACGGCCAGATCATGTTTCGACACATATTGCCGAACGCGCTGGCGCCTCTGTTGGTAGCGGCGACGTTTGGCGTTGCCGGCGCGATCCTGACGGAGGCCGGGCTTTCCTACATCGGGCTGGGTGTGCTTCCACCGGCTCCCTCATGGGGGAATATGCTCAACGGCGCCCAGTCGATATACATTCTTGAAAACTTCTGGTGGTTGTGGCTGCCGCCGGGCGTGGCGATTTTCGTTACGGTGCTGGCCATCAATTTTGTGGGCGATGGTCTGCGCGATGCGCTCGATCCGCGTACGAGCCTGGGCTGATTGAGGAAGGACCTCCAAGACAGAGAGCCAATCCGATCGCGACTTCTCAGCAGATAGAGAGTTTTCCCCGCATTGAAGTTCTTCTCCATTTCTCCGAAAAAACCTGGTAAAGGCCAGAACTGCAATGCGCTGTTGCGGGGGTAGGGCAGTGGCCTTCTTCATAGATGCCCCGCTGTCGGACCCTCTCCTCCATCAGAGATGCGGAGATGGGGCAGGCGACAACCTATTTCTGCTGCGCACTGCGGCCCGGCGGCAGGGACAACAAGCGGCTAGCAGCGACCGGGTGCAAACGAAATACAGCCCAGTGAGGCATGTACTGACTCGAGTGGGCGAGCTAGCAGGCAAGGGAGCTATGCCAGCGCTTGGCTGGAGTTTGGCAACGCCCTGCGAGTTCCAGGGATTAGACGTGCGTGCATCCCAGATTTGGGGCGGGAACAGTCTGGCGGGGAATCAGTGCCAGCGGTGGTTGGGGTTGTTTTCCGTTTTTGGGTGAGACGCAGTGCAGGCGCCTGGCCTGGCCGCACGGTGGAGTCCGTTAGTTGGGGGGGTGCGAGGGGAGGCACAAGGCCGGCACGTACTGGGATCTGATGGGACTAGCGGGACGGGGTCTGGCTGGACACTTTCGATTAGGGACCCGTCACCAATATCGACACCCTGTCGATGAGGCATTAGGGGGGGCGTTGCGGGGGCGGAGCCCCCGCACAAGGGAGGGCCGACTAGGCCCGACCGCCCAGAACTGCAGTGGTCAGTGGTTAGTGGTCAGTAGTCAGAGACGGCGCTTATTCTGGCGGAAACAGGAATGGAAACTGACCTGGCTTGGTTGCCTCCTGTGAGATGCGACAGGTCGCCCCAATATTGGGATGCGCCCATTAGATGTTCTTTCCTTGATCGGCAGCATTCGAGGTGTTACCATGAAGTAACGGCACCGTCTGAATCAGAATTCCTGTAAATCTCTTGGGTTTTTCGGGACAGCTGAGGTTGGGCAGCGTCCGGTGTAACTGCTATCAGGGCGACCAATTGCCGGTCTTAAGCCTCCGGATACGTTGGAGTGGGCTGTCCATCAAAACCGTTGGCGCAATGGACAGCAGGATGTTGTCGTTCAGTCTTGTTCATTCGGAGAGGTAGCACTTTCGACACGTTGATAGCGTCGTCCGATGCGGCTACCCCAGAATTGAAGGCTTTTTTTGTGGAGCGGAAGATGAACGAAATCGAGAGATACGAGTTCGATCGCGTGGGATACATAACGATTCCCGGTCTGTTAACGAATGAGCAGGTCGGGAGCCTGGCAACTGCTATTGACGCGCTGGAGGAAGAGGCGGTTGCGCGGGCGGCGGCGGCTCCCCGTCGGAAGAGCCCGACTGGCCTGCTTGAGTATCACCACAACGCAGAGAGGGGCTACTACGTTACCGGGTCGCGGGATAAAGGGAAAACGATAATCATCGAGGACTTCTTCAACGCCGACCCGGCATTTGATGTGTTGGTGAATCACGCGCCGACTATGTCCTACATTCACGCAATCGTTCAGGAACGGCCGACGATTAATAATTCGGAAATACGCATTCGCTACCCCGGCAACCAGACAGGCACGCACATGGGGGGACCGATCGGCGGTAAGCACCGGTACGGTTACAACCATAAAGGGATCAACAGCATGATGGTGCGAATGGTCTATTTCGTACATGACGTCGGACCGGACGACGGCCCTTTCTGTGTTGTGCCGGCGACGCACAAGAGCAATATGGTGTCACCCTACGAGGGTAGGAACCCGGACAAGGAGCCGGGTATGATCGGACTCCCGGTGAAAGCGGGCGATGCAATTCTGTTTACCGAGAATTTGCGCCACGGCGGCTTTACGAATCGCTCCGACAAGACGCGGAAGACGGTTCATATCGGATACGGCCCGTTCTGGTTGAAGTCCCAAAACATCGCAACGATGGATGAAGACCAGTACCTTTTGCCTCAGACGTACGAGCGATACACGGAAGAGCAGCGCCAGCTTTTTCGGGCCTGGCCGAATACGCTGGAACGGGAGTTCGGGGAGAACCAAAAAGGATAGCTGCGACATGCTTATGATAGAACGGGAGGAACTCGCCGGCATTCCTTCATTCATTTTGCGTGATTCTCGGGTTGACGAAGGCCCGGTCGTAGTCCATTACCATGGCTGGACGGGGGACAAGGGGAGCATCGAGAATCCGGACCAGTCGCTGGTGCAGCTGGCGTCGGCCGGGTTTTGCGTGGTGGCGCCCGACTGCTATGAACACGGTGAACGCCGGACCGATGCGTGGTTTCGCGCCCAGTTCAACGGCTGGGCATTTGTCTGCCAGGCGATGGACAAGACGCGGGCAGAGGCGCCGACGCTGTTCGAGGCGGTCATGGCGCTACCCTACAGTTCAGCCCGCAGTCCTCAGGTTTGCGGCTCCTCGATGGGCGGGCTGATCGCGCAGATGGTCTTTGCGGAGAACAGTGCGTATATATCGATGGTCTCGATAGTGGGCCGGTCGAGCTTTTTCCAGGCAGATGAATGGTGCCGGCAGGCGCAGCAGGGGACCTGGTGCGACGACTGGTGCGCGAAATACGGTACGCAGTCCCATCCTGAGCGGTTTACGGACCGGCCGGTTCTCTTCATTGACGGGGGACTCGATACGGACTGCCCGGCGGCCACCAATGCGGAGACGGTGCGCCTGATCAATGAATGGGGAGGGCTTGCAGAACATTTCGTGGACCCCGAAGTGGGTCATGTCCGCTCGCCGTCAATGCGGGCAAGGTTTGTTGACTGGATTGTCTCGCACGGCCAGCCGCCTCTGGCAACAGCCTGACCGGCGCGGTACGACGACGTGCATATGTGAACCAGTTCCAATCATGAAAGTAAATTAAGACACAGGAGCACAACTCGTGGACAAGGGTTCTAACGTGGAGCACGATGTTTCCAAAATAATCGCCGAGTTGGATGAACGCGGCTTCTGCGTAATTCCGGGCGTCATTACGACAGAGAAGGCGGATGAGGCCCGCACAGTACTGGAAGGCCTGCTGGCGGAGGAGGCTACCGAGGGCACGTGGCGGGCGCGGACCCAACGTGTCGCCCGCATCGCGGTCAAAGACCCGATATTCGTGGAGTTGATGGCCCATCCACTGATCGTATCGATCTGGAGGGCGTATCTCGACGAAGATATGATCTGCTCCACCTGGACTTCAAACACTGCCTATCCCGGCTTTAACCGGTACGGCTGGCATCCGGACTTCCCGTTCCAGTTCGTAAACCAGCCCTGGCCGACCGACAACGTGAGCGGTCAGACGATGTGGCTACTGGATGACTTGACGGAGCAGAATGGGGGTACGGGCATTTTGCCGTACAGTCACCTCAAGGGCCATCGCCCTCCCGAGGAGATCAGACAAGAGTGGATTGAGGAGGCGGAGATCCTGACCGGAGAGCGCGGCAGCGTGATGGTGATGAGTGGCAAGACATGGCACTCGTCGCGGCCCAATGTTACTGACAAAGCGCGTTCTGTCCTGCTGGGGATGTATTGCCGTCCTTTCTACCTCACACAGGAGGACATGCGTGCGCAACTGGCCGACCTGGAGAATCCATCGGAGCTGGTACAGCAGTTAATGGGCGCGAACCAGCACCAGCCGGGTGTTGTGACCAACAGGTACTAGCGACGACCCTCTTTCCAGGTACAGAAATCGTCTGCCAGTGCCGGCTGAACCATCTGTCCTGTCTTGTTGTCCGGCCTTGAGAACACATTACACTTCAGTTGAGGAGGAAGGCAATGCCTTTGATCAACCTGAAACATGCAGAGACGTTTGTAGAAGGGCTCGACCATCCTGAAGGGGTGGCGTTGGGACCTGATGGCAACATATATGCCGGCGGCGAGGCGGGGCAGGTCTACCGTATCGACTATGAAGAGCGCAGTGTCGAGGAGTATGCGAATACGGGTGGGCTGAATTTGGGTATGGCGCTGGATGCGGCGGCCAACCTGTATATGTGTACCGCCGACCGCGGGGCGGTTTTCAAGGTGACGCCCGCGGGCGAAGTAAGCCAGTACAGTACTGGCACCGAGGAGCGCCCGATGACCACGCCAAACTATCCGGCTTTCGACGCGCAGGGAAATCTCTATGTGACTAATTCGGGATCATGGTATGGCAACGACGGCTGCATTTATTGTGTCGGGCCGGACGCGACCACTGCGGTAATCGATACAGAGAACAGTCAGTTTCCTAACGGCTGCGCTGTCAGTCCAGACGGCCAGTACCTCTATGTCGCGATGTCGCTCAACCCTCCTCAGATTATACGATTTCCAATTGAGAATGGGCGCAAGGTAGGGCCCACCGAGACCGTAGTAGAACTGCCCCATGTCGTACCGGACGGCCTGGCCTTTTGCTCAGACGGCAGCTTTCTGATCTCCTGCTACCGGCCGGACACGATAATGCGGGTTCTGCCGAGCGGCGATCTGACCGTTTTGATGGACGACTATGAGGGGACGATTCTGGGGGCGCCGACCAATGTATGTTTCGGCGGCCCGGACTTGTCGGTGCTATTTTGGGCCAATTTGGGGCGGTGGCATCTGGGAATGAATGCCCATACCGGGTTGAAGGGTTCCGCCATGTTCTACCCTGACATCAGTGCAGCCTAAGGGTATGGGCAAGGGCTGCGAACGGGTGATTGACATACCCCATTGGCAACCTCTGCCCCGTAGGCTATAATGCCGAATAGCGAATCTTGGATAGTGGAGTCGCCAGCCCCAATCCTCTTGACACCGAAAGCGCCACCTCCCTGCCACCAAAGAAGCTGACATGTCCTACGGCGCGAGCGCGGGACCCAATCTACTCCCCTTTTCTTCACAACTGGGTCGTTACCGAATTCTGGAACCATTGGGCCAGGGTGCGACTGCGGTTGTGTACCGGGCTCAAGACCTGACGGGCCGTCAGGTAGCCTTCAAGGTGCTCAACCCCGCGGCGGCGAGCCAACCCCATATGCGCTCATGCTTTCAACTGGAGTATCAGACGCTGGCCCGGTTGCGCCATCCGGGAATTCTACGGGTTTACGAGGCCGGCGAGGCAAACGGACGGCTTTTCATCGCGATGGAGCTTGTCGAAGGCGGGACTCTGGAGGAGTTCCTGATGCGTGCAAAGTCGATTGGGGAAGTTGCGGCCATCGATATTGCCCGCCAGGTCGCTGAGGCGCTTGATTATCTGCACGAAGCCGGCAAGATCCACAGGGATGTAAAGATCTCAAATGTATTGCTGGGGCCGAGTGGACGTGCCGTACTGTTCGACTTTGGCACCGTCTACGACACATATAATCCGGCAGACCATGCGCCGGGCATATATGGCACACCGGCCTTTTTGGCGCCGGAGCAGATACGCTCCAAGGGAGAGCCTGACAAACGTTCGGACTTATACAGCCTCGGGATCGTGCTCTATTTGATGGTTACGGGGCGCAGACCCTTCTATGGTTCGCGGGAGGAGGTCCTGGATGCGCATCTGACGCAGACACCGCCGCCGCCGTCAGCTTGGGGATGGGTTTCGCCCGAACTTGAACAGATTATATTGAAGGCGCTGGCGAAGAAGCCGGAGGAGCGGTTCGAGAGCGGCGACGAGTTTGCTTTGGCTTTGAGAGGCGTGGAGGTGGAAACGGAGCAGCCCAAGCCGCGGCTGGCTACGCGTCTGCGGGCGTGGCTGGAGGATACTGTGCGCCAGGAATGAGTGTCGTCCCATTCAAGGGTTCTGTCAGAAAGCTTCCATCAGTCTTCGAGACCGTTCATCAGAGCCAGCTTTACCTCACCGATGGCACGCGTTACGTCGATTTCGCGAGGACAGGCCTGGACACAGTTAAATACGGTGCGGCAGCGCCAGACGCCGTCAACGTCGTTGAGCACGCGTAGACGGAGATCGGCGGCAGCATCGCGGTTATCGAAGATAAAGCGGTGGGCCTGGACGATGGCTGCGGGGCCAATATAGTCCTCGTTGGCCCAGAAGCTGGGGCAGGATGTAGTGCAGGCCGCGCAGAGAATGCACTTGGTGGTATCATCGTAGCGTGCGCGGTCTTCCTGGCTCTGGTAGCGCTCACCCTCGGCGGGCAATTCGTCGTTGATCAGGTACGGCAGGACGGCCCGGTACTTTGCGAAAAAGGGCTCCATGTCCACGACCAGGTCCTTGATCAGCGGCATCGAGCGCAGCGGTTCGACCTGACAGACGTCGCCTACATCCTTCATCAACACCTTACAGGCCAGCGCGTTACGGCCGTTGATCACCATGGCGTCGCTGCCGCAGATGCCATGGGCACAGGATCGGCGCAGCGTGAGCGTGCCGTCCTGGTACCACTTCACCTGGTGCAGAGCGTCTAGGACGCGGTCGCTCTCTTCCACATCAACCCAATACTCTCCCCACCAGGGCTTGGAATCGGCCTCCGGATTGAATCTGCGAATTCGCATTAGGATGCGCATATTAGTAGGTTCGCTCCTCGGGATGGTGGATAGTGATATTCACCGGTGCGTAGTCCAAGCTGACCTTCCCATCCACTTTTGACGCGTAAGTATGGGTGAGCCAGTTCTCATCGTCGCGAGCCTTGTGATCTTCGCGGCTGTGGGCGCCGCGGCTTTCAGTACGGGCGAGGGCGCTGGCCGCGGTCACTTCAGCTAGGTCGAGCAGGTTTTGCAGTTCGATGGCTTCGAGGATGTCGGTATTGAAGCGCTTGCCCTTGTCCATGACGGTGATGTCCTGCGCAGATTCCTGAAGTTCTCGAATTCGATTCAGGGCCGACTGTATACCCTCTTCAGTGCGGAAGACACCTACCTGGTCCATCATGAGCGCCTGCATCTCGGTGCGCAGATCAGCAACATTATTCTGGCCTTCGCTGCCCAGCATGTGTTGGAGCATGGCCTGGGTCGGCTCCCAGGTTTCCGCGGGCAACTCCGCCCAATCATTCTGCTGACAATAGACGGCGGCGGCTTTGCCGGCCCTTTTACCGAAGACGACGAGATCGACGAGGCTGTTGGTGCCGAGACGGTTGGCGCCGTGTACGCTGACGCAGGCGACCTCGCCGGCAGCGTAAAATCCGGGCATCACGTCGCCTTGGGCATTGGTCTGCACTGCGCCGTCGACATTGGTAGGAATGCCGCCCATGGCGTAGTGAGCGGTAGGCTGCACAGGCATCGGTTCCACCGCGGGGTCGATGCCAAGATAGGTCTTACAGAATTCGGCACTGTCGGCCAGTTTCGTCTCTACCACCTGGCGGCCGAGGTGGGTGGCGTCGAGATGGACATAGCGCCCGCCGTCGATGCCCTTGTTGTCGCGGACCTCCAGATAGATTGCCCTGCTGACCACGTCGCGGCTGGCCAGGTCTTTGAGATTGGGCGCGTAGCGTTCCATAAACCGTTCGCCGTCGCGATTGCGCAGGATGCCACCCTCGCCGCGCACGCCTTCGGTGATGAGGATGCCCATCTTGTAGATGCCGGTGGGATGGAATTGGAAGAACTCCATGTCCTCCAGGGGAATGCCTTTGTGCAGCGCGATTGCGGGTCCGTCGCCTGTCAGGCTATGGGCGTTGCTGGTTATCTCCCACATGCGGCCAAAGCCGCCGGTGGCGAAAATCAGGGCCTTGCCGTGGAATACGTGGAGGTCGCCGCTGTCGATTTCGTAGGCGACGACGGCGGTCGCCTGCCCGTCGGCGGAGAGCAGCAGGTCCAGCACGTGGAATTCGTCAAAGAAGCGCACGTTGCGGGCGATGCACTGCTGATAGAGCGTTTGCAGGATCATGTGGCCGGTACGGTCGGCAGCGTGACAGGCGCGGCGAACAGGTTTTTCGCCGAAGTTGCTGGTATGGCCGCCGAACGGCCGCTGGGCAATCTTGCCTTCGGGTGTGCGGTCGAAGGGCAGACCCATATGTTCCAGTTCGTAGATTACGTCTACTGCTTCCTGGCACATGAGATCGACAGCGTCCTGGTCGGCGAGGTAGTCGCTGCCCTTAATTGTGTCGAAGGTGTGCCATTCGGCGCGATCTTCTTCGAGATTGCCGAGGGCGGCGCCGATTCCCCCCTGTGCGGTACCGGTATGACTGCGGGTGGGATAGAGTTTGGTCAGGACGGCGGTGTCGCTGCCCTGGCTGGCGTAGAGGGCTGCCATCAGGCCGGCGCCGCCAGCGCCAACAACGACCGTTTCAAATCTGTGCGTGTGGATCATCTTGTCCTCATGTTGCGAAGCGTCGACACAGTTGTCGCCAATTGCGCGTTGTGCGATGCGCCAAGGTGTTTGCCATCAACCCATCAGGCGTTGGAACAGGTTTCCCAAGCCGCCTGCGCCCAGAACGATGGCGATCGTTCCAAGCAGAATCAAAAACAGGCCGAGGCCATAGACCGCCGCCGTGAGCAGGAAATTGAGAATCTTGTTGTGCACATAGTCGTTAATCGAAAAGCGAACACCGTTCATGCCGTGCGCCATGCCGATGAACAGAAGGGAGGCGTCGAAGAGGCGCCAAAATACACCGGCCGGGCCTGACCAGCGTGCGTCAATATTGTCAAAGGTGATATTCTCCACGCCCACGGCCATGTGCATATAGAGCAGATGAAAGACAACCGTAATGAACATGACCAACCCAGTCAGACGCATGAACAGCCAGATTCTGCGTTCGTGATTGGGCGCGCCATATTGGGTTTTCCCCAGGTACGGTCGGCTCGAAGAAGTCGCCATTTTTCACTCCTCAGAAGATGCCCCGTAGGGTGATGATGGCAGCCGGCACGAGCACAATAACGACGAGCGCCAGTTCGATGCGCACAATCGTCCGCTGGTACCTGCCCAGTGCCGGAAAGAAGTCGATGATGATGATTCTCATGCCGTTGAAGGCGTGGTATAGCACTCCAAAGAGAAGAAAGACTTCCAGGACTTTGGCGGGCGGAGACGTGTACAAGGTCGCGTGAACCCATGCATACGGACCCGGCCCAATTGCGGCAATGAAGATACTGACGATGTGCATGTACAGAAAGAGCACGATGCCGAGGCCGCTGGCCCGGTGCAGTATCCAAGCCCACTGGCCCTCCGCTCCTCTGTAGGATATGCCTCTGTAGATCGACGCTACGAGGGCGGCCATTGGCAGGGAACTCCTTTTGCGGCTAACGAATATGAGTTGAGTGGTGGTTTCGGCGTGCCTTGTTCCAAAAGGAACGAACAGATAGACAAATCATAATCATCACCGGTGATCCTGTCAATTCAGGCGGGAGAATGTTGGATTTTGGAACAGCAAAACTCCGTCAGAATTCAGGCTTGAAGTATCTCTGAGGTGTCGTGAAGGCTGGGCAAGAAGGAGGCTTACCGAGAATTGGATAGAGAGGTCCTGGTTTTTGTTGTTCAATATTGCTGAGGCGACCGGGCACTGGTATGCGAAGCGATAGGCCCTGAGAGTTGCCATTTGGACCGTTGCGGGAACCGCTCTGGGATCTACTGCCTTTCGCCCCAACGCATGCGCGCAAGGAGCACATCCGGCTCCCAGACTTCGATCTCAACTGTAGGTGTCAGGGTCTCGATATTGTAAACGATCAGGCGCAACTCATACACGCCCGGAGGCAGGTCGGCCGGGATTCCCAGTTCAAACCAGGTGTCGACAGGTTCCTGTTCCTGCCACTGGCTCGTGGCCCTGGACCCTGAGTCCGTCAGGACTTCATCTTGTTGGAAAACTCTGTTCCCCGACTCGTCATGAATGCGGAGCGAGATCGCGAAATCGACCTGCTGATCAGAGCCTGTTCTCCATCGCATACCCACCCAGAGCGGCAGATCCGGCTTCAGACCAATGGTCTCTTGCGTGGGGAGGCGATCTTCCCCTTGCTCCAGGGCAAACCCGAGCAGATCGATGCCTCCGTCATAGTTGACGGCTGCTCTCCGCCTGCGGTCGCCCTCGACAGGATCGCCTCCGCCGGCTATGAGTTGTCTTATGCGGGGAAGCAGGTCGGCTGAAGAAGCCACAAGCGCGAACATTCCGTCAGCGATACTGGAACCGCTGATGCCGATAACGGCGCCCGTGTCCGAGACAAGCGCGCCGCCGCTTTGGCCGCCAGCGATTGAAGCATCGGTCTGGAAGTAGGTGATCCGGCCTGAATCACTCTGACGCAGGCGGGACAGGATTCCCTTAACGATTGTTGGCTGCGGGAAAGATTCAAATTCAGCGGGGTACCCGATAAGGTACATGTCGGCGCCTATGGGCGTGGTCTCTCCGTCGATCAGGGGTATAGGTTCGGTGGCGATGTCGACTGGACCGAGAACGGCCAGGTCGGCCTCCAGGTCCCATCCTCTTACCGGAACGCCATCGAACTCAGCCCCGTTGGGGAAGACAACGCGTGCAGTATCGAAGGGATAGACGACGTGGCGGTTGGTAACGACGTACCGCCCTTCGAACAGGACGCCGCTGCCGCTTGCTTCTTCGGTCTGAACGTACGCGATTGCCGGTGAAACTTTCTGAAAGATCTGGGCGGAAGTGAGCTTGGGCGGTATGAAAACTGCGATCGTAGTGTCTCCGATATTTGCCGTCGTCACCAAAGGGGCATAGATCCATGCCAGAGTCCCGTAGTACCAGATTCTCCACCAGTCGCTAGTCTCGTTGCGGCCGATGATAGGAAACTGATCGCCCGGTTTGGCCGCGCCGACAATGGGATAGTAGGTGCCTGGTCCACCGCGAACATTCATGTTCCTCTCGACAAGAACAATCGGTTCGGGAATGGGGGTCTGGGTGGGTTTTGAGGCTACGTCAGAATGGACCTCTCGAATTTCGGTTTCGCTGGATGGCGTAGGAGTCGAGGGAAGGTCTGCCACCGGCGTTGCAGGGGAACCGAGAATCTGGGGACGGAACTCAAAGATAAGAGAGAGCAGCAGCAGAGTGAGAAGGACCGCGGCGATCACGGTCCGGATCCCCCATCTCCTGGCGTTGCTCTTGGATGGAAGGGTGTCGAAGAAGCGTCCGCAGTGACTGCAGAGGTCTTCTGTTTCCGGGGCAAATTGGCCGCAGCCAGGGCAGCGCCTATAGAGTGTTTCTGCCATCGAGAGAGTTCAGTCGGATATGAAGATTCCTCCGAGGCTTGCTGGAGGCGCGGCCGCCAACAGGGAGGCCCGCGCAGAGTGCGCGGGCCACTGTGATCCGGGCAACTGGTTTCGGGAGCGAAACGCTACATATTTTCGATCAGAGCCTGGCCGAATTCGCTGCATTTGAGTAGGGTGGCGCTCTCCATCAATCGTTCGAAGTCGTAAGTGACCCTCTTCTGACCGATGGTTTCTTCCATCGCCTGGATAATCAGGTCGGCAGCCTCATTCCAACCGAGATGGCGGAGCATCATCTCGCCGGACAGGATTACCGACGAAGGGTTCACCTTATCCTGACCTGTATATTTGGGCGCGGTGCCGTGTGTGGCTTCGAAGATGGCTCGGCCTGTCTCGTAGTTGATGTTTGCGCCGGGTGCGATGCCGATGCCGCCCACCTGGGCAGCGAGGGCGTCGCTGATGTAGTCACCGTTGAGATTCAGTGTTGCCAACACATCGTACTCGGCCGGACGCGTCAGGATCTGTTGCAGCATGGCGTCGGCGATGACGTCCTTGATGATTATGTCGTCGCCGTTTGCGCCCGGCAGGTGACGCCAGGGACCGCCGTCCAGGAGTTGCGCGCCGAAGCTCTGGTCGGCGGTCTGGTAGCCCCAGTTACGGAAGGCGCCCTCGGTGAACTTCATAATGTTGCCTTTATGCACAAGAGTGACGCTCTCGCGACCGTTGTCGAGCGCGTATTGGATGGAGGCGCGTACGAGGCGATCGGTGCCTTCCCGGCTGACGGGCTTGACACCGAAGCCGGCTGTGTCTGGGAAGCGCACTTTGGCGTAGCTTTCGGCGAAAGCCGAACTGAACAACTGTTTGAAGCGCTCGGCCTCCTCAGTGCCTTCTTCGAATTCTATGCCGGCGTAAATGTCCTCGGTGTTTTCGCGAAATATCACCATGTCAACCAGCTCCGGATGCCTTACCGGGCTGGGGACGCCGCTGAAGTAACGAACGGGACGAACGCAGGCGTAGAGATCCAGGCGCTGGCGCAGGGCGACGTTGATGCTGCGAATGCCGCCGCCAACCGGGGTCGTCAGAGGGCCTTTGAGCGCGACCATATAGTCGTCGATGGCGTCCAAGGTTTCCTGCGGCAACCAGACGATCTCGTTGTAGACGTCATTGGCTTTGTCGCCAGCGTAGACTTCCATCCAAACGATCTTTTTCTGTCCGCCGTAGGCCTTGGCCACGGCCTCATCCAGTACGGGCTGGCTGGCCGCCCAGATGTCCGGACCGGTGCCATCGCCTTCGATAAAGCAGACAATGGGATTGTCCGGCACCTGCAGATTTCCATCCTGATCGATGTCGATCCTTTTGCCTTCGCTGGGAACGACTATCCGTTCATATGCCATCAGTAAAAAGCCTCCAAATGGGTTGGTATAGTAAGTGTTACGCCAAGTCTTGTTCTACTTGTTCAAGCCAGTGGGCATCGGAGCGGGAGAAAATCTGGCCGGAGCGTTCCTGGCTCCAAGGGCCGACTAACCAATAGATCAGGCGAGCGGCGGATTCGGTACTTAGTAAAGTGCCCTGTCGGTGGGCTTCATGGAAAAGACTGAAGTCCAAGCTTGAGTCGTGGGTATCGATACTGCGGACGTCGGCCTGCATTTCAGTGTCCACCATGCCGGGTGCGAGCGCGTTTACGGTTACACCGGCCACGCCGTCGGCCTGCAGTTCTGCTGCGAGGCAGCGCGTGAGCATGTTGAGCCCGGCCTTGGCGGCGCAGTAGGCACTCCAACCGGGCATGATGTTGTCGGCCGCGCCGCTGGTAATGTTAAGAATACGGCCATAGCCCTGTTCGATCATGACCGGCAACACATTGCGGGCCATTTGAAATGGTCCGACGAGATTGCAGTGGATGTTGTAGGCCCATTCCTCGGGGTCGGCCTCATAGATCTGCTCTACCGGCCAGATGACGGCGGCATTGTTGACCAGAATATCGACCCGGTCGAACTGGGTGAGGGCCGCCTCGACAACCTCTTCAATCTCTTCAGAGTTCGTTACATCGCAAGGCACAGCGATTGCGCGCGCGCCCGCAAGGCGGATATGCCTGGCAACTGCTTCGATCTGGTCTTCGCTGCGGGCGGTGAGGATTACAGCTGCGCCGGCGGAGGCCAACAGGTGGGCGGCAGCGGCTCCGATGCCGCGTCCGCCACCGGTAATGATCGCTACTTGCCCTTTAAGTTTTTTGGAATGCTTACGCTCCGCCATGCCAGTTAGAAGGCCACCGCCCATTTTACAGAACCAGGAATCAAACTCGGTAGAGCAAGATTGCAGGCCGTCCGCCGCGCCAATGGTTGACGCTCATTTTTCGTGAAGTCTACCAGAAGCACGCTGAAACAACCATTTCATGGGATGATCGCATACGGTAATGTAAGGTGCGTGTGCCATAATATCGCGTATGGGGTCAATGTGTGTACCCCCGTCTCAAGTGATGTAAGAATACTTTAAGGGGAATTCTCATAACATGTACAACTTTTTCACAGAAGCCCATGACGGCTGGCATTACCTGGCGTCGCTGGCACTGGTTGTTGCGGTGGCGGCGTTTCTGGTCAACTGGCTGCGCGGGCAGGCGTGGAGTCAGCTAGAGCAGCGCATCGGAACGTACGCTATCATTGTGGTGGATATCCAGCTGCTGTTGGGGCTGATCCTGTGGGGTATAGGCGCGAGTTTGGGCATTATCGGAGCAAATGCCGCCCGCACAATCGAACATCCGATTACGATGTTGCTGGCCATCATCATATTGCACGCCGGCTGGATCTGGACCAAGAGGTCGGACGAGACGGTGCGTTTGCGGAATGGAGCACTGACCTTCCTGGTAGCGGGGCTGCTGGTGCTAGCGGGCTTGACGCGAATTTGGGGAATTCTGTAGAGAAGCTTCGGATAGGGCCGCCGGTTCAATTGTCCTGGCGGCTTCATCCGATCCAGTGTTGTTTTGGGGCAAGGCAACTCACTGTCAGCCGTCGTACTCTCCAAAGGCGGCAACGACATTCTGACCACCGAAGCCAAAGGCGTTGACGATTGCGCAGCGGACGGGGAAATCGAGCTGTTCATTGCCGACTACGTCGACGCCCAACTCCGGGTCTTCGGTGTAGTTGATCGTGGGGGGAATGATGTTTTCGCGGATGGCCATGACGGCGGCCAGCGCTGACTCTGCTCCGGCGGCGCCCAGTGCATGGCCGACCATGCTCTTGATGCTGGTGGTCTTTGGCGTGGGCTGGCCGAAGACCTGGCGGATGGCGAGGGCTTCGACCTCATCGTTCAGCTCGGTGCCGGTTCCGTGGGCGAGGATCAGGTCCACATCTTCGGGAGCGAGGTTGGAAAAGCGCAGGGCTTTCTGAATGGCACGGCTGGCCCCGTCGGCGCTGGGGTCGGGCGCGGTGAGGTGGTAGGCATCGCCGGTCAGCGCGCCGCCGAGGACTTCGGCGTAAATTTCGGCGCCGCGTGCCTTGGCATGCTCCTCGGTTTCCATGATCATCGAGACCGCGCCTTCGCCGCTGACAAACCCGTTGCGATCGATAGAGAAAGGGCGGCAGGCCTGCTGCGGCCTGTCAGTGTCTTTGGAGAGAGGCCCCATATTGCCGAAGGCTGCAAAAGTCAACATTGAAATGGCCGATTCGGTGCCGCCAGCAATCATTGCATCGGCTTCGCCCCTCTGAAGAAAATGGAACGCCTCCAAAATCGAGTAATGGCCGCTGGCGCAGGCGGCGGCGCTGGTCATGACCGGACCGCGCGCGCCTACCGCCATCGAGACTACGCAACTGGCGGCATTGGCCATGGCACTGGGCACGACAAAGGGGCCCACCGTCTTCCAGGACTTTTCGACCAGTTTTTCGGTAGCGTACTCGATTTCGATGATGCCGCCGCCGCCAGTGGCCATCATCACACCAATTTCATCACGATTCGCGTCGGTGATTTCGAGACAGGAGTCGGTCAACGCCTGCTTAGTGGCGGCAACTGCAAACTGCGTTGCGCGTGCCGTGCGCCGAATGAACTTTCGATCCATGTATTGCCGCGCGTCGAACTCCTTTACCTCGCAAGCGATGTTGTAAGGCATATCGCCGGCATCAAAAAGTGTCAGCGCGCCAGCGCCGGATTTGCCTAGCAGCAAGTTTTTCCAGAAAGAGCCCGGGTCGTTGCCAATGGGTGTGATCGCGCCCATGCCTGTGATCACAATCCGTTTCATACTTACCTTCCTTCTGCATCCAAGTTGCGCCATGTGGGAATCAGGGCGCATCCGACCCAGTCGGGCGGGATTGGTTCTCGGCGCTATTCTACTGGTGAATCCTTTGTTGACTCCAGAAGCTGGGGAATTCGACGTTGAACGGCTACCCAAACTCTTAAGCAAGGGGCAGCGCCATTATATCCTCCACGGGACAGGCTAGAGGAAATTATAGAGGAGAGCAGTCATGACGTCAAAATCATAGTGAATTTTTGGTAAGCAATCGAAGCCGGTGGTCAACAGAAATCGAATTGGTCCTGTCAACGCAGGAGGGGGAGTTGAACGGAATCGCAGGAGAATACAAGTCTGGCATTCGCGGTTACGCCTTGCCCAGAAGCGCGGCCAGCAGCGCCATCCGGATGTACATGCCGTTGCGCATCTGGCGAAAGTAGGCGGCCCGGGGGTCATCGTCCAGGGCGTAGCTGATTTCACCGACTCGGGGCAGCGGGTGCATGACGATCATATTCTTGCCGGCCTTGGCCATCAGGTTCTGGTCGACTACGTAAAAATCCTTGACCCTATCGTATTCGGCCAGATCGGTAAACCGCTCTCTTTGAACGCGGGTCATGTAGAGCACGTCGGCTTCACCGATAACCGAGTGCAGGTCGTCGACCTGGCTGAAGGAATGACCTGAAGCTTGAACGGCTTCCAGCACGTCGGCGGGCAGGCGCAGAATATCGGGGCTGACGAAAATGAAGGAGACGTTGTAGTTCACGAGCAGTTTGGTCAAGCTGTGGACAGTGCGCCCGTAGCGCAGGTCCCCCACCATCGCAACGGTAAGTCCGTCTATCTGCTGCAGCTCTTCCTGCACTGTAAAAAGATCGAGCAGGGCCTGGGTCGGGTGTTCCCCGACGCCGTCGCCGGCGTTGATTACCGGCTTTTCGGCATAGTAGGCGGCGGTTGCGGCGGCGCCCACCTCCGGATGGCGGATCACGATCACGTCGGCGTAACACTCGAGGGTGCGGATGGTGTCAGGCAAGCTTTCGCCTTTGCTGACTGAACTGTATTGGACGTTGTTAATGGGAATTACCTGGCCGCCGAGGCGCTGCATTGCCGCTGTAAAGCTGGAACTGGTGCGCGTTGAAGGTTCATAGAAGAGATTGGCCAGAATTTTACCCTGCAACATCTCGGCGCCGCCGAAACGCTCAACCAGCACGCGCATTTCGTGGGCAATGCCGAAGATGGCATTGAGCGAGGCGCGATCGAACTGATTGACGCTGAGAATGTCTTCGCCAGCAAAGCTCTCTATTGAGATAGTCATGTTCTCCTCACCTGTACTCTCCGATTACAGCTCACGCCAAGAGTGCGCTCAAGCTGACACGTCGCAGTCTAGAGACCGGCATCGTCCACGCCGTTTGGGTTGTATGTAAGGTGGGAATCTGACTCAGTCCGACAATCTGCTCTCATTGCGCACGCTCTTGGAAAAGTACGCGCCCAGTGCCGGGAGTTGCCAGGACCCGTTCGCCGTCAAAGACAGTTTCACCCCTCAACACGACTTTGTCGACGCGGCCTTTCACCGGCCTTCCGGCAAAGGGCGTCCAGCCGGAACGTGTGCGCATGCCCGCGTCGTCCAGTTCATACGATTTGTCCAAGTCCACTTCGACCCAGGTCTGCGGCTGCTCTGCGAGACCATAGATGCGGCGTGGATTGTCGACACAGCGCAGGAGCAGGTCGTCCAATTCTAGCCGGCCGGCGTCGACAGCTGTTAGCAGGAGGGGGAGCATCGTTTCCACCCCGGGGACGCCGGGCATCGGAGTGTGCGTACTGCCACCAGATTCGTCCTCTCTCTCGACTTCTACTGGTGACTGCATGCCTTTTTCTGAAAAAGTATGTGGCGCGTGGTCGGTGGCGAAAATATCAATGATATCGAGGTTTTCCCACAGGGCCGCCACGTCGTCCAGTGAGGCCAGTTTAGGCCGCATGTCAAAACGGTTGCCGCCGCGGTCATAGTCCTCTTCGGTCAGAAAGAGGTGGTGGGGAGTGGCCTCGCAGGTGACCGGGATGCCCTTCTCTTTGGCGACGCGGATGAGTTCGATCTCGCTGCGGCGGCTGACGTGTACGATATGCAGGGGGACCTGATACAGATGGCTGAGAGTCAGACAGACGGGTACCATCAGTTCTTCGGCGTGAACGGCGACAGGGCCAAGTGTGGGCGCGGCAGCCTGCACTGGGCTGTTGCGCCGGTTCCCGGTGTTCGTTGCGGCCCGTCTCCAGCCGTCTATTTCATCGGC
Source organism: Caldilineaceae bacterium (assembly GCA_011523365.1). Lineage (GTDB taxonomy): Bacteria > Chloroflexota > Anaerolineae > Caldilineales > Caldilineaceae > Bin5. The sequence goes on along the minus strand of WTGY01000146.1, from coordinate 55,071 downwards.
GCGCTGCGACCACGTGCGGAAGAGGCGATGGAGTAGACCCAGCTCTTCGATTCGCAGGCTGCCGAATGTTTCGTTGACGTAGATTTTGAGGCCGCAAGCCTGCGACGCAACCGGGAGGTAGGCATCGCCATCGGCTACGGTTGCGCCGACAAACAGCCCCACATCACAAACTGCCTTTTCTTCCGCCAGTCGAACCTTTTCCTGGAAATTGGCCGGAGTGGAGGTGGGCGGAACGGTGTTGGGCATGTCTAGAACCGTCGTCACGCCGCCGGCCAAGGCAGCGCAAGTGCCGGAATGGAGATCTTCTTTCTGTGTGTAACCCGGTTCGCGGAGATGGACGTGTGCATCAACCAGGCCGGGCAGGCGCAGAGTCGTCATAGGTTCCCAACCGAGTTCAGAATAAACTGCCCCATTTTACTTGAATGTCCCGGATGCGGCAATAGACGATGCCGCAATTACCTACGTCAAATTCTATCGCAGGATTGTACAGAATCGGTAACTGCTGAACTTTCTTTGTGTACGCACTGTTTGCCTTCTGCCTGGGTCCGGAATAACGGAACGCACCGTCATGATTTCTTTGGCGGGCTCTTGAGGCCATAGCCCCGTACGTCAGGCCAGATTGGGCATTACTTCGCCCGCCTTGCCTGCGCTGGGTCACATTTGGAACCCGCCACGACGCGGGAAGGGGGGAGCACCGGCCGCCGCGGGCGGCCAACGTCGAATTGCCGCGCACCCGCTGCGGCGCGAGTAGGACCGGGGGCGTTGCGGGGGCGGAGCCCCCGCACAAGGGAGGCCGCTTGCGGCCGACCGCCCAAAACTGCAGTAGTCAGTGATCAGTAGTCAGTGGAAGCAGTAGTTCATGGGTGATAGGTGTGAGAGGAGAGATAACTTGGCTCGCCTCGTCTGGCGTGGCTAACTGACTCTGGCTGAGTAGTCACCAGAATTGGTAGTGATCTCAGCGTTTCTGGGGGGCCTTCCGGCGTTGGCAGCGCCCGGAATACCTTTCAGGTCCAAATATTGCCTGCCTTTGGCGGCGCATACTCGCCGGTGCGAGGAGGAACGAGGAGAGGGGAGTGAGAGAGCCCTGCGGCCGCTTCGCCAGGGGGAGCAGATTGACTGAGTGGAAGGAATCGTCGATTGACAGTTTTGCCGGCAGACGAACTGTGCTGGCGCGGTGGATCCTGGTTCTCTGGTCTGGGGGGCGGGTTGGTGCGGTCAGACAGTTCGGGATTCGGCCTCAGGACGGCTACATTTGACCAGTGAATGGGCTACTGCTATCCTTACCCCATCTCTGAAATAGAGAGTTTTTGGGATTTGCCCAGCCAGCAGATTTCTTCGCGTTTGGGCTGAGCCGACTAAACGTGCCGCGACCGAAGCAGGTGTTGGCGGCAAGCCGACCGATACCGACCAGGAATGTCCAACCCTCGCCATATCCGTCTAGGAAGCCGAAGTTCGGCGCTGGCCCTCTGGCAGACAGAGCATGTGGCTACGCGAATGCGCGCGCTGTATCCTGGTTTGTCAGTCGAAACGGTCATCATCCAGACCAGGGGAGACAAGTTTAAGGACCGATCTCTGCCCAGCATTGGCGGGAAAGGGCTGTTCACGCTGGAACTGGAAGAGAGGCTGCGGCAAGGCAGAATTGACGGAGCCGTCCACAGTTTGAAGGACCTGCCTGTTGTTGATCCTGAAGGGTTGGTCCTGGGCGCGATTCCGGCCAGGGGCGATGTAGCAGATGCGCTGGTTGTACGGGACGCATGTGAGGCAAAAGAGAAGCTTGAAGACGGTCTCTCGGTGCTTCGCGAAGGGGGTGTGGTCGGTACGGGCAGCCGGCGACGTGCGGCCCAGTTGCTGGCGAGGCGCCCGGACCTGCGGATTGTGGATATTCGCGGCAATGTGGATACGCGTGTTCGCAAAGCGCTCGATCCGGCCGGCGAGTATGACGCCGTAGTTCTTGCGGTTGCCGGGCTGAAGCGGTTGGGCCTGGCGGATCGCATTTCGGCTACACTGCCATTCGGGACGATGTTGCCGGCCCCGGGTCAGGGGGCGCTGGCAGTGCAGTGCAGGCCGGAGGCTGAATGGCTGGCCTTTTTTGGGGGCATTGATGACAGGGAGGCACGCGCGGCGGTGACGGCTGAGCGGGCCTTCCTTGCCGAACTTGGAGGAGGCTGTCGCGCTTCGGTTGGCGCGCTGGGAGTCTGCAACGGAGCTGGCGAGGATGTAGGCAGCTCGGCAGAAGATAAGTCGGGGAGAATTCTGCGACTTTGGGGCCGGGTCAGTGCGCCGGACGGCAGCCGCCAGGTCGATGCCCGAATGAGCGGCTTGCTTGGCGGGGCGGAGCAGCTGGGCCGGGACCTTGCGCAAGATGTACTAGGCCGAGGAGCGAAGGAGATAAATGAGCAGATCGCTGAGCTCGATGTAATACCGGTCCAAAACCGGCAGCGATAGTCGGCAGATAGCCGTTTCCACCCAGAAGAGAAAGAACACGTCAGATGACTACGCAGAATCTAACGGGCCTTCGAATCGCCAACACGCGCGCCATACGCCAGGCGCCGGATCTGACTCGATTGCTGGAAGCAGAGGGCGCCCAAGTGTTGCACTATCCGACGGTCGAAATCGAGCCTTGCGCAGATTATGCCGAATTCGATGCAGCGCTCACTGAGCTGGCCCGCGGCCAGTTCGACTGGCTTATTGTGACCAGCACCAACACCGTATACATATTGGCCGACCGGTTACGAGATCTGGGCATAGGGCTTGAAAGCATAACCCAATCCAAAACAAAGGTGGCGGCCGTCGGCTCGGCTACGGCGACGGCAATTGCACAGGAGTTGAATCTCGTCGTAGACCTGTTGCCGGATGAATATGTGGCGGAATCGCTGGCTGCCAGCCTGCATGTGGGGAAAGGAAGCCGTGTATTTCTGCCGCAGTCGGCAATTGCGCGTCCAGTGCTGGTAAAGGCTCTGCAACGGGCCGGCGCCGAGGTACGGGCCGTGGCTGCCTACCAGACGGTTGTTGGCCATGGCGGTGATGATCTGCCGCACCATTTCTGGCAGGGAGACGTGGATGTCGTCCTGTTTACGAGCGCCTCCACAGTCCACAATTTTGTAAGCCGGCTCAAGTCCGAGAGTGGTGACGCCGGCATGCTCTGTGACGTGACCGTTGCCTGCATCGGCCCGATGACGGCGGAGGCGGCGCGGCGGCATGAGTTGCCGGTGCAGGTGGTGGCCGAGAGTCGTACGGTCGAGGGGCTGGTGCAGAGCCTGAAGTCCTATTTTGCCAGCCGCCGATGACGACGCCGGATTCCAGCGTCCGCTTCAGCGGTCGCGCCGAGAATTATCTCAGGTACCGGCCGGGCTATCCCCAGGCGATCATCACATTTCTGCAGAGAGAGATCGGTCTTGCAAGCGACTGGCGGGTGGCCGATGTCGGCTCCGGAACAGGATTTCTGGCTGAGCCATTCGTCGAACTTGGTTGCGACGTGACCGGGGTGGAGCCGAATGCGGCCATGCGCGAGGCGGGAGACCGATATCTGCGCGACCGGCGAAACTTTCGCAGCGTAGACGGGACTGCGGAAAGCAGCGGTCTGCCCGGAGAATCGTTCGATCTGGTGACCGCGGGACAGGCGTTCCATTGGTTCGAGCCGGCGCGTGCGCGGGAGGAGTTCAAACGGATATTGCGGCCTGCCGGCTGGATTGTTCTTGTCTGGAATTCCCGACCTGCCGCCCAATCCATTGTGACGCGGGAGTACGAGTTGATTTTGGAAGAACTGGATCAGGATTACCAGAAGGTAGCGGAAAAGAACAGGCGGCCGGAAACAATAGACAGTTTTCGTGACAACAGTGCAACGCTGTCGCAAGCCCGCTTTCCCAATCTTCAGTCTTATACTTGGGACCAGCTGCGAGGGCGGGCCCTCTCATCTTCGTATTCGCCGCTGCCATCTGACCGGCGACACAAGTGGTTCGTCCAAGCCCTGCGTGCGCTATTCGACCGGCACCAGGAGGACGGCGTGCTTGCATTCCCTTACGAGACGAATCTATATTGGGGTCAACTCACGTGATGCGGGGCAGGCGGTGGATGCGATATCGTTTGCTTGCCATTCAGTAGGAAACATGGCACAGAAACTATGAATACCTTACAGCCAGTGCAGACCACCATCAACGGTCATGCGACTGCTGCGGAGCGGGCTCTGCGCCCGCGGCGGATGCGGATCAGCCCGGCGCTGCGGCGAATGGTGCGAGAGACAGCGCTCTCGCCGGCCGACTTCATCTATCCGCTGTTCGTGCGCCACGGACGGGGCGAACGCCGCCCAATATCTTCAATGCCAGGGCAGTTCCAGCTCTCGGTGGACGAATTGGCCAGGGAGGCCGATTCGGTCCTGGAGCTCGGCATTCCGGCAGTGCTCCTGTTTGGCATACCGGAGGAAAAGGACTGGTGCGGCAGCGACAACTTCAATCCCCACGGGGTAGTGCCGGAGGCGATCCGGGCACTCAAGGAGGCCGCGCCGGAACTGATCGTTATTTCCGACATGTGTTTCTGTGAATATACGGATCACGGGCACTGCGGGATAGTCAATTTTCCGACGGTGGACGCCTACGACAGTGCGCTGCCGGAGGGCTATCTGCTCAACGAACCGACGTTGGAGTTGATGGGACGGGCGTCGGTAGTGCATGCCGAAGCCGGTGCAGACATCATTGCGCCGTCGGCGATGCTGGACGGTATGGTGGGGTCGATCCGCGGTGCGCTGGACGTGGCCGGGCTTGAGCATGTGCCGATATTGAGTTACGCAGCCAAATACGCCAGCAGCTTCTATGGTCCTTTCCGCGAGGCAGCTGAGAGCCCGCCGTCGTTCGGCGACCGCAGCCAGTATCAGATGGACCCGGCCAACCGTCGCGAGGCACTGAAGGAAGTAGCGCTCGACGTAGCCGAGGGGGCAGACATGATCATGGTCAAACCGGCGCTGCCCTATCTGGATGTTCTGGCGGCGGTGCGGGAGGAGTTCAACCTGCCGACGGCCGCGTATCAGGTGAGCGGGGAGTATGCGATGCTGCACGCGGCCGCGGCCAATGGCTGGCTCGAACTGGAAAAGTGCGCTCTGGAGAGCCTGACAAGCATAAAGAGAGCCGGAGCGGACATGATACTGACCTATTTTGCCAAGGACGCGGCGCGCTGGCTGGCCGGGAGGCAGTAGGGACATTTGTCGTTTCGCGGGGAAGCGAATTCGGCGGCATTGCGTGTTGCGGCGGGGGTTTGGCATCACATCGTCAATGCCCCAGATTTGCCTGTCCTATGTCGTTTGGCTATACTGATTCGGCTTTTTGAAGAGAGTCGGCGCCAGTTTGCAGGGAAGGCCGACCCTCTCAGTTCGGAGAGGTCGCATAGTCTGGCCGAGTGCGCGGGCCTGGAAAGCTCGTAGGGTGAAAGCCCTCGAGGGTTCAAATCCCTCCCTCTCCGCCTCGCGTGTTTGCATCGCTTCGTCAGTCGCTGGGTCCTGTGCGGCAGGGCACCGTGAACTCCGTCAGGGCCGGAAGGCAGCAGCGGTAAGCGATTCGCTCTGGGTGCCACAGGGGCGCCTGGCATCTGGCGAAGCGGTGCGAACACGCGACTTCTTCTGGCCCCATACCGCCACTTTACCTTTAGAAGCCGGCGGACCGCCGCCAGCCCAGCAGACCGGGCGCTCACCTTGCTTCCCGGGCAGGACGCCGCGGGCACACGGACTTGAATCCCCTTGCTGAAGCAGAATCCGACCCGCATTTACCTTTTCATCGGCGGCGGTCGAGCGCTCTTTAATGCGCTGGTATTCACGATCAACCTGATTTACCAGGTGGAGACGGTGGGCCTGAATCCTCTGCAGATGGTGCTGGTGGGCACTGTGCTGGAGGTGACGGTCCTGTTGTTCGAAGTGCCTACCGGTGCGGTGGCCGACGTCTATTCGCGGCGGCTGTCGGTGATTATCGGGCTGGCGCTGGTGGGCTGCGGATTTCTGCTGGAGGGGTCGATCCCGATGTTTTGGGCGGTGCTTGGCGCGCAGGTGCTGTGGGGAATCGGCTATACTTTTCTCAGCGGTGCGTTGCAGGCTTGGCTGGCGGATGAGATCGGCGTCGAAGCGGCCGCTCCGGTTTATTTGCGTTCGGCGCAGGTCGAACTGATAGCGGGTTTTGTTGGTATCGGGTTCAGCGTGTGGCTGGCAAGCCGCTGGCTGCAACTGCCGATCCTGGCCGGCGGAGTGCTGTACCTCGCTCTGGCCGCTTCCATGGCACTGATCATGCCTGAAAGTGGATTTCGGCCCACGCCGCCGGAAGAGAGGGAGACGTGGAAGCAGGTGGCGAACACTGCCCGCGCAGGGTGGCGCGCGGTGCGAAGCCATCCGGCGCTGCGCATTGTCGTTGGTCTCAGCCTGGTGACCGGGCTATACAGCGAGGGTTATGACCGTCTGTGGACTCCGCATTTGCTGGACAGCTTTGACTTTCCCTCCTTTTTCGGCCTGGAGGACTCGATTTTCTGGTTCGGTGTCATCGGAGCTGGAGCAACATTGACCGGGATCGCGGCCAACGAGCTGGCGAGGCGGGGACGGGCAGCCGAGGAACAGTCGCGTTCCATCAACTGGCTGACGCTGCTCTATGGGCTGTTGCCGGCCAGTCTGCTCTTCCTGGCCTGGACGCGCAGTTTCGGGGCAGCGATAGTAGCCTTGTGGGGAATCAACCTGTGCCGCAGCACAATTGAGCCGCTGGAGAACGCCTGGGTCGTGCGCAATACGCGCAGTGCGCAGCGGGCGACGGTCATTTCACTTTGGGGACAGGCGAACTCTATAGGGCAAGCGGCCGGCGGGCCGGTTCTGGGCTGGATCGGGACGGCGGCGCGCATTCCGGTGGCGCTGACTGTCTCTTCAGCGGTTCTGTTGCCGGCGCAGTGGTTGCTGGCGCTGGCGAGAAGAGACCGGTCGCCAAGTGACGAGGAAATCGGAGACTGAGAATCTCATATGAGGAGAGTCGATGGGTAGGGATGCAGGAAGGGAAGTGGAAGTGACAGTTGTGGAAGTTACTGAGGAAAGTCAGTTGTGGGCGCGGCTTTGGCCAGTTGTTGAGCAATTGGAACAGCAGTCTTACATTGAGGTACAGGCTGGACATTTCCGTTCCAGTCACGTATTCGCCGCGCTCGTAGAGGACCGGCCAGTAGGATTTCTGCGTTTTGTCGTACAGCGACTGGGAGAGGACGAAGGGAGACCGCCGATAGTCTTTCGAAATGAGGTCCTGTACGAAGCGAAGATCATCGCGTTCGGCGTGCTACCGGAGGAGCGCAATCAGGGTATAGGACGCCTTCTGCAACTGAAGGCGATTCGTCGTGCACAGGATCTGGGATGCTGCCAGGTCCGCTCACGCAGTGCATACGAAAATGATGCCAATTACCATCTGAAGATTTCCATGGGATTTGGCATTCAACCCAGCCTGGAGAACGACTCGGTTTACTTCTTGATGGCGCTGCCGCCGGCGGCCAGTCGTTGAATCTTCTGGAGGCTGCGAGTGCAGGCACAAGGCCGGCACGTGCGGGGCTCTGATGGGACTGGCGGGAGGCGGTCTGGCTGGACACTTTCGCTTGGGCACCCGTCACCAATGTCGACACCCGGTCGATGAGGCATGTTGTTGGCCGGGGGCGTTGCGGGGGCGGAGCCCCCGCACAAGGGAGGGCCGAATAGGCCCGACCGCCCAGAACTGCGGCAACTGCAGTAGTCAGTAGTCAGAGACGGCGCTTTTTCTGGCGGAAACTGGAATGGGAACTGAACGTGGCTTGGTTTCTGCCAGAGGTATGCAACTGTTCACCCCCATTTTGGGATGCATCCATGACCAGCTGACCAGCTAAAATCTTGACTATAGCAGTGGAATTGGGTATAATAGGATGGATGGGGATGAACGGCTTCGACGGGGCATTGTCAGGCCTGAGACTGCAAGCCGTAGAGCGTCGACTACGTAAAAAAGGCGCAAACACATACAAATGCCAAGAACACAGGCATGGCTTTCAACTTTGGTTTCACCCCGGCCGCTTCTGCGGCTGCAGCGGCCTAAGTAAGCCACCGGCCCTCTAAAGGGGGCCACGGCCCGCCCCGGTGGGGCCAGCAGGCCGGGCGGTTGCTGTCATATACTGTGAGCTGCGGCATCGGTACGCCGATAGCGTTGCCTAAGAGAATCGGCTAGTCAGCGATGCGCCTCGTGTTGATCCGAGGCCCGCCGACAAAACTGACATAGGTCAACTAAGCTTGTAGACGTTTCAGGGCGGATGTTTCGGACGCGGGTTCGATTCCCGCCATCTCCACCAGTGTAGAGGGGCGCAAGAGGGAAGAGCGTCGCGATGAGGAAGGCGATCCGGAATCTGTCCCGGATCGCCTTTTGATTTCCACCACTAGGACGAGCAGCTAATTGCCTTTGGACTGGCAATAGAGACGGGCCATGAACAGAGAGAGCATTCTGGATTTGCTCAGGGAACACAAGCCCACACTGGCGCAACGCTTTGGCGTCGTTGAACTCGCTCTTTTCGGGTCGGCTGCGCGCGACCGGGCTGAGAAGGATAGCGACGTGGACATTCTAGTACATTTCGACGGACCTGCGACATCGAAGCGATATTTCGGTGTTCAGTTTTACATTGAAGACTTGCTGGGCCGCCCCGTCGACTTGGTAACTTCAAAGGCGTTGCGGAAGGAACTGCGCCCCTATGTGGAACGTGAGGCTATCGATGTGTGAGGCCGAGTGCGAAGGGCGCCACTGGCGGCTCTACGTCCAGGATATGTGCGAATTCAGCGAAAAGGTCCTTACCTACACAAATGGTCTGGATTTGGATGCGTTCCTTGACGATAGCTTGATCTATGACGCTACTCTCCGCAACATTGAACTCATCGGTGCGGCGGCAACCCATGTGCCAAGCGAAGTGCGCGAGGCACACCCAGAGATACAGTGGCGCCAGATAATCGGGACGCGCAACCAGGTCGCGCACGCGTATTTAGGACTGGACAACGACGTTATCTGGGACATCATTCTTACCGATATCCCCGACCTTTTGCCCGCGCTGCGAAATCTATTGAATACAACTGACTAGGAAGGTGCGTAGTCGGTTTAGGGAATTGTGAAGACCTAGAAAGAAACGCCCCCCGCTTCGGAAGACGTCGGCCCAGTGACCCACTCGTAGTGGTAGCAATTGAGAAATACCCTTTGCGGCGAGATTGCGCCGGAATCCACTTGTCAGGAGTCACCATATTTCATCCACAACCACTTCCTTCAGAAACGGACCAACCAGTAGATTTCCTTTGCGGTGAAGAACCAGGGATCTTAGCCGCAATTATCTGGGACTCTCATCCAGTTGATTTTGCCAACACCAGGATCGTTTGCTCAACTCTTTAACTCTAGGTAAGCGATCTCCTCCTCGGACAGCTTGATCTCGGATGCTTCCACATTAACGCGAACCTCATCGGTGCTACGCGCGCCTGACAGGGCGTGGATGCCGTCGGGCTGGTTGTAGACGTAGGCAAGGGCGATGTGCGGGACGCTGACGCCCTTGCTGGCGGCCAAATCCTGCACGCGGTCGTGGCGCTTGAAGTTTCCCTCTTCGCAGTAGACCTTGATGGCAAGCTGATCATACCACTCGGTGAAAGTGTCAAGGTTGTCGCGACGGAAGCGGCCGCTGAAGAAGCCGCCGGCCAGACTGGACCAGACAAATAGCGTTACACCATTCTCGCGGCACCAGGCGCGTGCGGACTCACCGGCTGGCCCGCTGACGCTGATGCAGTCGCGCCAAGGCGGCTCTATCTGGACGGCGAGGCTGAACTGGGGGCTGCTGACGACGAAGGGGGTCAGTCCGTGCGCGGCGGCGTATTCGTTGGCCTCTCGCAGGCGTTCGGCGCTCCAATTGGATCCGCCGTAGGCGTCGATCTGGCCGGCTTCTTTGGCGGCGTGGAGCGTTTCTACGATGGGGCCGACCGGCTCTTCAGGGTCGTCGCGGTGCAGGACGTAGAGGTCGATGCTGTCCACCTTGAAGCGGGCGAGGCTGTCATGGAGGTCGGACTGGATGTCGTAGGGCGTGACCCGTTTGCGGTCCCGGCTGTGGTGGGCGCCCTTGCCGAGGATGACGATCTCGTCGCGCAGGCCGCGTTCGTTGATCCATTGACCGACTGCGCGTTCATTGTCGCCGCCGCCATAGCCGTGGGCAGTGTCGAGGCAGTTGCCGCCGGCAGCGTGGAATGCGTCTAGCACGGGGAAGGCGGTGTCGAGAGTCTTGGTGTTAATCCACATCGTTCCCAGGACGAGGCGTGAGACCGGCTTGTCGATGCCTGGGATGTTGGAATAGAGCATGTAGGGTACTCCTGAGTGGTTGGGGCGAAAAGTGGCGCGCCCCGACGAAATTGGCAGTTAACGATGTTGTCGTTAGCTAATTCTACTCTACTTTTTCGATTGGGCAGGTACATTCGACTGCACATTTGGATGTGATGACTACGACGAAGTACAGCCCTGTGGGCGTGCCGGTCGATGTGACGCTGTCAAGGTCTCCTGTCAGTCCGTTGAGTCTCTTCCAGACGCAAGCCGGACTTGGCGATCCTTCTCCCTTTTGTGGACCCAGGGCGATATCCCTGCCCACGACTTACATGCCGAAAGGAACTGACTTATGTAGCTCGACGCGTGTTGGAACGATACCGAGCGGCGACAGTTCTCAGGTTGTTGAGAAGGCATGAAAGCCGGCCAGGACCTTCACGTAGGAGAGGCCTTGAAGCGAAGCATGATCAATCGTGCTCTCTGTATTATTATCCAGGTTATCCAGCCTCAAACTGTACAAGACCGGTCCTCCTCCGCTACCTCTACTTAGAACCCGGGCGCGACATAGCTGCCCAGGGTTTAAGTTCCCGGTTCAACGACACCGGCAATTGCCGAGGCTGGTGTGTTTGTCGGCACTTCAGGCAAAAAAGGTGAAACGATTTTCCCGACGGTTGGCTGCCTGGCCACGGCAGTTCGCTCCCGGGTTGCAGTTGTCAGGATGTGGGCCGCTACATTCGCGCGCAGGGCGGTCACGACAAGGCAGGGAGAATTCCAATATTCCAAGCTGCTCAGGTTGGCAGTAGTGGATGCCTGAAGCGCATGCACCCTGTTAAGGAATCCTGTCAAGAGGCTGTGCAAATCTGGCTCGTTGAATTCTTCGGCGGAATTCTGACGAAAGGCGTACAGCTGCAGCGAGTCCCGCTCAAAGGCAAGAATCCCGAGATTTCTGCCTTCCAGTGTGCTCAGAAAATCGCGTAGGATCTCGACCGCCCTTTCTCCACTAAGCAGAACAGCGATGGGATTCGCCGCATCGCTGTGCAGGTAAAATGTAAGCCAAGGGAAAAGGACGGCAAGGGAGAAACTGAGTCGGTCGTCCTCGACCCGCTTCCAGCCGACCGGGAATCTACACAGCGGGCTCAGCCGTGGGCGTTTCCGATTGCGCCGATGCGGATCCAAGGGCCGCGATCAGCAAGTCAAGCACGAAAATCCGCCGTAGACCGAAACTGCCAACACTGCATCCCTTCTGCTCCCCAATTATTGTGAATCGGCACCTCTATATCCATAATTGGTTTCTGCTCTGTCAGGCGATCTGAATCGAGTCTGTGGTTCTCAGATTCGCGTTCTTCTGTTAACCCGAATCTGAAAGAACACTCAGACCGTTAGCTCTTTTTCCCTCCCATTGGCCTGCCAGGGGAACGCTCGCGCTGACTTCCCGACCGTTAGCTCCTTAGCCTTTCCCATAAGAGAACTTCCTGAGCGATGGATGGTGCGTCCTGCCATCGCAGGAAGTGCTGTGACAGTTCTGGGAAGGGCTTCGACCGCTTCTGCAAGGGAGGAATGGACCGGCAGTTTCAGTCTTGCCAAGACAGGCCACCACCCCTTGGCCAATTTGACACCTTTGGCTCCCATAACGGCAAGAGATGCGGCCTGAAGCACAAACAAGACTGGCGCTAATATAGGGATAAGGAAAGGGAAGAGCAGAGAGATGCCGACAATAATGCCGGTCGTGACGAACGCCCCACCCCCTGCCATAAAGCCCATCTGCAGGACCTTTTGCACCAACTCGCGCCCTGAAGACTTGCCTTCCACATAGTCCAGTCCGTACTCCAGACAGGCAAAAGTGCCGCCAACGACTGCGGCCACTGTTGCGCCCCTGACCATTCCGCTTGCGGTCTGTGTGACGGCAGCGCGCATGGCATTAGAACGAATAACAGCCCTGGCGTCGGCTATGTCGGCCAAACTCATAGGCTCGGGCCCAAGGAGGTGGTTCTTCGCGTAGGACCACCAGATCCCGTTGTCCGCCGTCGACGGTCCTTCCTTAGACTTGGGGATGATATGGGACCAGCTCTTGTCCTGGTGGAACTTCCACAGCGCTTCCGGGCCGCCGGCGCGTATTTGCGCAGGGATGGTCTCCCAGACCTCCTTAGCCTGTAGCAAATTCCTTTCTTCGTTCCCTGCCCTCTGATACTTCCCTATCAGTACCGCAGGCAAATTGTTAAATGTGAGATTACGCGCGAATGTATTGAGAAAATAACTCGCCACCGACATCGCCCCTACACCTGACGACAGAAACTCGATGTCGGACGCCCCGATCCACTTTCCGCTGTCGCCACGGCCGTGTTGGAAGAATTTTTGCTTTTCTTGAATATTCCGGCGTCGAAGCCGATACCTTGCGCCGTAGCTGTAGCCGCGCCTCTCACCGAAGCATCGGACGCGTCGGTCACCGTAACTACGGACACTTCGGTCGCCGTGGCGGTATCCTCGTCGGGTACCGTAGCTCCAGACGCGTCTCTGGCCGTACGTGGACTCCGCCAGGATGGGGTCACTGTGAACGCGTCGGTGGCCTTTGCGCCTCTTCGAGCCATGCGATGTACCGAATGAGCGACTATTTCGATGCGTACTGATGTAGCAGTTGTCACGTCTTACCTGAATTTCAGGCCTCTGGGGAGTTGCAGGGGAATATACGAGAGGTGAGTTAGTGGTTATCCGATTCAAGAGCTTGACGACCTTGGCGGATTCAAGCTGGAGAGCGCGTAGAGGGAAAGAGACAGTTCTGGCAGCAGCACGTAGGCGTGGGCGGCGTGCATTGGCAGCTTTGGCGGCCGCACGGTGGAGTCCACGATTGGAGAAAGTTGATTCTTCCGTCATTGTTGGTTCCAATCGCCGTGATCATGTCTCATGATCAGGTCTTAGTAGCAGATACAGTTCGCGTTCTGACAGGTCTAGCTTCCCAAACTTAGCGCTTTGAACTCCTCTACCTGGCCGCGGATGGCGCGTTCGGTGGGGAGGCGCTCGATGCTGGAGGCGCCGAAGAAGCCGGCGATGCCGGGCATCATCTGGAGGGCGGTGCCGACGTTTTCGGGCTCGTCGAAGGGGCCGCCGTGGCAGATGACGATTTGATCGGGATTGACCGCGCGGCCAGCGGCGGCCATTTCCTGCACTTTGTCGACTGCTTCCTCCAACGTGTAGGCAACGGCGGCGCCGATGGTGCCTGCAGTGGTGAGGCCGACGTGGGCGACGAGCAGGTCGGCGCCGGCTTCGGCCATGGCGGTCGCCTCCTCGGGCGTGAAGACGTAGGGCGCTGTGAACATGTCCAGCTGGTGGGCGATGGCGATAGCCTCAACCTCTTTGTCATAGCCCATGCCGGTGCCTTCCAGATTCTCGCGGAAGGTACCGTCGAGGAGGCCGACGGTGGGGAAGTTCTGTACGCCGCTGAAGCCGATCTCTTTGAGCTGCTTGAGGAAGACGTGTTTGAGGCGGAAGGGGTCGGTGCCGCAGACGCCGGCCAGGACCGGTGTATCTTGCACGACCGGGAGCACCTCGGCCGCCATTTCGACGACGATGCCGTTGGCGTCGCCGTAGGGCATCATGCCGGAGAGCGAGCCGCGGCCGGCCATACGGAAGCGGCCGGAATTGTAGATAATGATAAGATCGGCGCCGCCGGCTTCGGCAAATTTGGCCGAAATGCCGGTGCCGGCGCCGCAGCCGACGATTGGCCTGCCCGCGGCCTGTTGGGCCTGGAGACGGGCGATGATCTCCTGTCTTGGGATCGACATATGGAATGCTCCTTGGACAGTTCGTAGAGCTTATCTGTTGTAAGGTAAAGCGCCGCGAAGGGGGACCAGTTAGGATTCCTCCTGCAGCATCTCCAGCAGCAAAGCGACCGCCTTCTCGGCAAATTCAGGATCGTTGATGTTGGCGTCCATCTCGATCAGGGGGATGTCGGCGCGCAGATCGCCTTTAAGGGTATCGTAGCAGGCCTGATCGGCGCCAGGGTCCCAGAAACGGTCGCCTTCGCTGTCCAACATGGAGACGCCTCCGAGGGGAATCAGCACTGAGACTTTTCCGGTCTGGCCGGCGTTGGCAGCCGCGGCAAGCATTGCCCCCATTTGCCGGTTCTCTTCCTCATTGGTACGCAGGAGAGTTACCTCCGGGTTCCACTGGTAGAGGTTGCGCTCGCGGTAGTGGTCGGGCACGGTTTCGATGCCGCCGAAGTTGGCCATATCCACACAGCCAGGGACGATTACGGTTGGTACTCCCTGCCGGGGCGCGGCCTGGACTCGGTCCGGCCCTGCGCTGAAGACGCCGTCGCAGATTTCGTCGGCCAACTCGGTGGTGGTCATGTCGAGGCAGCCGGCGATGTAGCCGTCGCGAATCAGGTCTTCCATTGTGCGTCCGCCGCTGCCGGTGGCGTGAAAAACGAGTACTTCGTAGCCTTCGGCTTCCAGCAGTCCGCGGGCGTGGTCAACGGCGGCGGTAGTGTTTCCGAACATGGAGGCTGCGATGAGCGGACGTTCGTCAGCAGTGGCGTCGGCTTCGGTTTTCACCATGCCGGCAATGGCGCCGGCCGCATTGGCGTAGATGGCGCGGCTGAGGCGGTTGATGCCGGCCACGTCGACGACGGAGGGCATGAAGGTAATGTCTTTGCTGCCGGCGTAGGCGCTGACATCGCCGCCGCCAACGGTGGAGACCATCACTTTGGGCACGCCAACCTGCAGCGTGCGCATGGCAGCAGTAGCGATCGATGTGCCGCCGCTGCCGCCCATCCCGAGAATGCCGTCGAAACGGCCCTCGCCATAGAGGCGCTCAACGACTGTGGCGAGACCCTGTGCCATGGTCCGCATCGCTTCATCCTTATGCGTGCCTGAGGCCAGGTATGCCAGATCGCCACCGGCTGCGGCGGCAACTTCTGTGCGATCGACTTCGGGCTCGAAGGCCGGCTGGCCCATCACGCCAAAGTCGACTACGAGTGTTTGCAGACCGGCAGCCTCGATCAGTTCCTTTACAAACGCGTACTCAGCGCCCTTGGTGTCCAGCGCGCCGACGAGAAGAACGGTCCCGGACATGACATTCCTCCTGTGATCTTGGGAAACTGGGCCTCTGGCGGTGGGGTTCCTTTCCGTCTATCGTATTGCGAAATGCGTAAGGCAAGCTTCCTGGTGAAAAGTCTTGCCGATGGGAGCCTTATACGAAGCGAATGACACAAAAATTGAAGAGGCGACGCGGCGCAAAGAAGGACGGGGGAAGTCAAGACTAATAAGAGCAGGCCGTCCCCTCATGGCAACCCGCAACGCGGCTCACAATTTCAAGCCGCGTGGGCCCTCTCTTCTTCTTCCTGGGCCCGGCGCAGGAACTCTTGCACCTTAACTGGTTGGCCGATGTGACTGCTCTCGATGGCGGCGAAGATCAGGGCAACGGACTGCAGGTTGGCCTCGACGTTGGTCTCCATGGGCGGGCCACCGTCCAGCCAGTCCAGGAACTGGGCGATGAGCCACTCGTTTCTCCACTTGGACTGCTCCATAAGCTGGACTTCCTCACCTTGGCCTTCACGGCTGTACTGCCGCGGTTGGTAGGGAAAGCGTTCGATCCGGCGGCAATCCATGATCAGGGTCTCATGTTCACATTCGGCACGGAAGTACTCTTGCGACCAGCCGTTGAAACCGCTGGCGTTGGTCTTGGCCCCTTCATAGAAGGCGCGAGTACCGTTCTCGAAGGTCATCATAACGTGGCCCTGCGAACCGGTATTGTATTCTCCCCAGGCAGGGTTCCAGGTCTGGGCGTAGATCGTATCGCATTTGGAGTCGGCGAGATCGGCGATGATGTCGAGGTGATGGACGGACCCTTCGATCATGAGGGTCTCTTCCATGGTGTGGCGGAAATGAGCCCCCCAGTCACCGAAGTTACGCAGCCCGCAGGTAAAACGGCAGATGATGTAGTCGATGGTGCCGACCCGACCGGAACGCAACTCGCGGCGCAGTGTGGTCTTGTCCTGGTCAAAACGGTGGCTCATGGTCACGCCCATTTTCTTGCCTGCCCGCTTCACTTTGGCGGCGATACGAACTGAGCCCTCGAGCGTATCGGCGATCGGCTTTTCGGATATGATGTGCATGTCGTGGGCGAGGGCGACGTCAACGACGGATTCGTGGAAGGCGGGAGGGACGACCACAGTACAGAAGTCGGCCGGGTTTTCGTCGAAGGCGCGCTCGATGTCGGTGTAGCACTTCTCGGGCGGTAGTCCCAGATGCTGCTGGGCGTTGATGAGGACGTCCGGGTTGACATCGACGGCGGCCACAGGCTCGATGCGGCCGTCGGCGATATTGGGGGGCAGGAAGCGGGAACACCAGCCGTTGCCCTGTCCGCCGGTGCCGACCTGGATCATGCGGTACTTGTTGGTCATTGGGAGAATCCTGTCTGCGTGGTCTTCTTGCTATTGTCTCGATTCCAGGGCTTTAGCGCAGCGAACTCCATGGCTCCTCTTCGAATACGTCTACGAGAGCGTAGCCTTCCTCGCCGATACAGGGGCCGAGGATGGCCAGCAGTTTGGCGGGGCTGCCGGAGTCGTTGAAGGAGGCGTGGACTACGTCGGCGCCGATGAATGCGGAGTCACCGGTGGAGAGCAGCTGCTTTTCCTGCTCGATCCACTGTTCAATCGTGCCGTCGATTACGTAGATTACTTCCTCCTGGTCCGGGTGTTTGTGAAAGGCATGGCCCTGTCCGGTTTCAAGTGTAACTTCTATGACTACCAGATCACGGGCTGCGGTCGTGGCGGGGCGGCTGGCCCAACCCATTACGCCCCAATCCATCTGATCTCGCTCCATAGTTGAGGCAGTGATAAACTTACCATTCATTGACAATACTCCTGTGAGATGGGCCTTTCGGATGGTCGCGGCAGGACGAGTCCATCAGATGAGGTTGAACCTGTTTGAAGAGCTGGCAGTCGCCGTGGATTTTGCTTTGCAAGTATACCATAGGGGCCGCATGCCGCAATGAAAGCCAGACCTAGCCATGTATATGGAGAGAGAAATGTCCTCAGAAAGAAGAGCGCATTGGAAAGAGAAGCTAGGCGAGTCCCGCAAGGCGTTACTGTCGCTACTTGACGGCCTCACGCCGGAGCAGTGGAATGCGACCGTGTATTCCGAGGGGGCCAGTTGGACGGTGGCTACTGGCCTCGCGCATCTGGTCGAGAGCGAACGGGGCATGAGCATCCACGTTCACAAGATTCGCAAGGGTGAAGCCACGATCCCGGATGGTTTCGACCTTGAGCGCTGGAACGCCGGCCTTACCCGGCGAACAGGGGACATTGCGACGGGAGAACTGATGGCCAATGCGGCGGCTACCCGTGCCAAGACTCTGGAGGTGATTGATTCACTTGAGGACAGCGATTGGGAGCTGACCGGGCGGCACCCTTCTCGAGGCGAGATCACAGTTGACCAGTATTACGAGACTATTTATGTCCATGAGTTGGGCCATCTGGAGGATATTCGCGCGGCGGTCGGCGCGTGAGGACTGGAATGGTTCATCTCCGTTCAGAACAAGCAGATTCCAGATCGCAAAGTATTGGGATTGGTAGTTCAATTCGTCAAAAACTTCTGAACAAGAAAATCGTTTGGGAGAACTGGATTCTTGTTGGTTGGTGGTCTTAGATTCAATGCATTCGCCACAGAGTTCAGGGGATATGTTCGATTGTCTTGAGGCGTTATAATGATTCAAAGTTTCAGGGAACGGAAGACTGAAAGGTTCTTCGGTGGTCAACGTGTCCGGGAATTCGAGGGCTTCGCTGACCAGGCTGTTCGTCGGTTGACAGTGCTCGACAGTGCGGAGTCACTTGGAGACTTGGCTGGTCTTCCCAGTAACCGACTGGAGGCGCTAACAGGCGATCGGGCTGGCGAGTTTAGCATAAGGATCAGTCGTCAGTGGCGAATCTGCTTCCGCTGGGGAGAACACGGACCTTACGACGTAGAGATCGTGGACTACCATCGTTAAGGAGCACGAAAATGAGTGTAACGAACGGTATGCGACCAATACATCCCGGCGAGATTCTAGAGGAAGAGTTGGAAGAGCTTGGCATTTCGGCTGAGGCGCTGGCAAGCGCACTGGCTGTCTCTGGAGACCGTGTCACTGCAATTCTGCACAGAAATTGTGGAATCTCGGCCGACACGGCGCTTCGACTTTCCAGATATTTTGGCACCACGCCCCAACTCTGGTTGAACCTGCAAAAGACCTTTGAACTTCGAGTGGCAGAGATCGAATCAGGTAGTGAGATCGTCGAAAGCGTGAGGCCGAGAGAGACGACAGGGGCGGCAGGCCCAAGCGCGACTTCGATCGCTTGAGAGAGTCAAGGGTACCGCCAGTCCGAATTAAGACGAGATTCGAATCTTAGCTTGAGTAACTGGCCACCGCTGCCTCGTCAATCTCGACGCCCAGACCCGGTTCCTGGGGCGCGGCGAAGCGGCCGTCCTGCGGGACCGGGTATGAGCTGGCGATGGTGCCTTTCCAGGCGAGAGACTCGTGGCCGTGCTCCATGATCTGGAAGTTGGGAATTGCGAGGGAATAGTGAATCGTGGCGGCCACGGACAGGATGCCGCCACCGCCAACATGAGGGGCGATGGGCAGGTTGAAGCTGTCGCAGAGTGCGGAGATGCGCTTGCCCTCGGAGAGGCCGGTGCGGGCGACGTCGGGCATGGCGACGTCGAAGCCGCGCAGCGCGATCCAGTCGCGCCATTCCCAGACGGTGCGCAGCCATTCGCCGGTGGCCACCTGCATTGAGAGGGCACGAGCGATTTCGGCCTGACCGCGGATGTCCTCGGGCTGGCAGGGCGCTTCGAGCCAGCGCACGCCCAGCGCCTCCAACCCCTTCCCCAGTTCAATTGCACCCGACACTTCGCGGGTGCCATGCACATCTACCAGCAACTCGACTTCAGGCCCAACCGCTTGACGCACGGCTCCTACGACTGCAAGAATCTGCGGATTGGGCATGCGCAAGTGCAGCTTGAGGGCGCGGTAGCCGGCGGCGAGCAGTGTGTTGGCGCTGGCTACGGCTGCGTCCGGCTCTGTGCCGCCCATGCCGGCGTAGACCTGCACGTCGCGACGAAAACTCCCGCCTAGAAGCTTGTAGGCCGGTTTTTGCAGTGCTTTTCCCAGGAGGTCGTAGAGGGCCAGATCGACGGCCGCCAAAGCATCAACGTAGAATCCGGTGATGTGGCCCCGTTCGCGCATGGCGCTGTAGAGACGATACCAGAGAAATTCCACGTCAAAGGGATCCCTGTCAAGCAAAAGGGGTGCGCACAGTTCCTCCACGATGGCAGCGGTGGCCCGAGGCGCGACCGGCGCTTGCCCCTCCCCCCAGCCAACAAGACCGTCATCAGTCTCCAGTCGCACCAGGCAGGTCTCATGGTTGCGAGAGTAGATCGAAGTCCAGGCGTCGGCAGCGATCGTATAGTCGCCATAGGCCTCGACCTGGTCGCTGGCCGCCGTAGAACTGTCATTGGAAGGGGGTATTTTGATGGCGAAGGCTTTTATCGAGGAAATGCGCATTGTTGTCTCCATTGGTTGTTTGACACAGCCGCACCGATTTGCCGATGAAAAAAGATTCCGTCATATTATGGCGGCCTCACCTTCAGGTGGGCCTTTGCCCAAGACTATACGGGTTTCTGCATTTGCAGACAAGGAGTGCCCCCATGGCGACCGACACCAAGCGCCGATACGCGTCAATTTCGAGAAGAGTATTCAGCTACGGCGCAGAGGTCTTTCTACTATTTGCCGGCTTACTGGTACTGCAGGGCTTGCTAATCGTGCTGAGACTGAATCCGCTGGTGCAAAGTATGCTGAGCGGGGCCGGTCAGTCTAAAGGCGTCTATCACTTGTGGTTGCTCGGAACGGTGGACATTCCACTTATCCTCTATTACACTGGAACGCTGGGATCGTCGGCGCGGGCGACGCTTATGATGCGCTGGCTGGGGTTGCGTTTGGAGCCCTTACCGGGGGGTCCGGTTGGCTTCAGGCGGGCGCTGGTACGCACGGTGTTCATGCTGATCCCATTTGAAGTGAATCACTTCTTTATGGTTTGGGCCAACTCGCCCGAAGGAATCCCGAATCAACTTCCACTACAGTACACAGTTGTAGGAATTCTGATTTTAGCTTACATGGTGACTGCGGCGCTGTCTCCGAGGGGACAGAGCATCCACGACCGGGTAGCGGGAACCGTGGTGGTCAGCACGCGGGAGGCGTAGAACTACCAAATCCGGCGCACCTGTTGGATTGGTGTGTAGCCCAAATTTGGGGTGGGAATAGTCTGGCGGCTATTGGAAAGACTCAGGGTAGGCGCCAGGCCGGACATTATCATGGGTTCCGTCAGTTGGAGGGGATGCGAAGGCAGGCACAGGGCCGGCACCTAGGGGGACTTGATGGGACTGGCGCGACGTGGTTTGGCGAAATCCCTTCGATTGGGCACATGTCACCAGTGTCGACACCAGGTCGGCTAGGCATGTTGTAGGAGAGGGGGCGTTGCGGGGGCGGAGCCCCCGCACAAGGGAGGGCCGAATAGGCCCGACCGCCCGAAAATTCAGGAGAAAGCAGCCACTTCCCTAGCTTTAGACTGGATCTGTGTGCTGGACATGGCTCAGACCTCAACCACGAAATGTGAAAGTTCGCCCCACTTTGGGATGCACCCGTTGGATTGGCATTGTTTGCCCTTATGCAGACGGTAGGCTATAATTTCGCGCATCATTTCCTGTACGGAATCTCCTAGTCCTCAATGCCGCGTGGGGACGCGACTCGCGGACCCATCGGCATCGGTTCAGCGCCGACTTTTGCCACAGTTTGACGGACGTGTTTCTCATTCCACTCGCATTTCAGACCCTCTAACAATGCGCTTGTTCACTTACGTGAAATCAATAGCAAGAAAGAGCACTGACTAACATGGTCAAATTGGCGGGCACACACAGTTTTGACGCTCCAAAAGGCGAAGTGTGGGAAGCGTTGCTGGATCCCGATGTGCTTTCGCGGATCCTGCCTGGCTGCAAACGGTTGGACAAGACCGCGGACAATGAATTCAGCGGCGAGATCAGCATTCGCGTGGGTCCGGTGCAGGGCAGTTTCAACGGCAAGGTCAAGTTGGATGAGATAGATCCACCCAATGGGTACCGGATGGAGATCGCGGGCCAGGGACGGCCCGGTTATGTCAAAGGCATGGGCACATTGCGTCTCGAAGGCGACGGCCCGACAACGCTTCACTATGACGGCGACGCACAGTTGAGCGGGCGCATAGCCAGTGTAGGTCAGCGACTGGTCGACAGCACGGCGCGTTCGCTGACCCGCCAGGGACTGCAGTCGCTCGAGAGTATCATCGCAGCACGACTTCAGCCTGCGGAGCCCGAAACGACAGTACCTTCAAACGGCACGGAGGCGGCCTCGGAGTCGAGTGCCACCGCCGACGCGCCCGGCCCGGCACCCCCGGCAAGTTCCGCCGGTGCAGCTGTACAACCAGAAGTGGCAACGCCCTCGACAATGGAAGTGGGTATCAACGTGGCCAGAGACGTAGCCGCAGACCTTGCCAAGGAGATTCAGCACAATGGCAACGCGCGCAAGGTTCTCTACATCCTGGCCGGTTTCGCTGCCTTAGTATGGATGTGGCGGCAACTATTCGGCAAAGCAAAATAGATCGGATTTCTTCAGAGCTCTAAAAGAGGAGGAAGCTCTATGGGTATATCCATCGAACTGGAGGTCAATGGCGCAAGCGTCAGCAAGGAGGTTGAGCCAAGGCTGCTTCTTGCGCATCTCCTGCGCGAGGAACTGGGCCTGACCGGCACGAAGATCGGCTGCGACACGAGCCAATGCGGCTCTTGCACCATCCTGCTTGATGGGCAGGCGGTCAAGTCGTGCACCGTACTGGCGGTCCAGGCAGACGGCAGCGAGATCACCACGATCGAGGGTTTGGCCAACGGGGAATATCATCCAGTGCAGCAGGCCTTCTGGGACAACCACGGGCTGCAATGCGGTTTCTGCACACCGGGCATGATTATTTCTTGTGTCGACCTGCTGAGCACGAACCCGCAGCCGAGCGAAGATGAGATTCGCCACGGGCTGGAGGGGAATCTGTGCCGCTGTACCGGTTATCATAATATCGTGCGTGCGGTGCAGGATGCCGCCGAGACGATGAACGGCTAAAGGAGGAACTGGAATATGGCAGGTGAAAGCAACGGTGCGGGTGTATTCGGTTCATCCATCCGCCGACGAGAGGACCCTGAGCTGATTACCGGACGGGCAAAGTACACGGACGATCTGCAGCTGCCAAACACGGCCCACTGCACGATTTTGCGCAGCGACTATGCCCACGCAAAGATAAACAGCATCGACGCCAGCGCAGCCGAGGCATTGGACGGTGTAATTGCCGTCTACACGGCCTCGGATATTGCAGATAGCGGTGTTCCGGGCGGCATCCCTGTCGGCTGGCTGCTTCCGGACATGGTAATCCCCGAACATTTTATGCTGGCTAAGGATACAACGCGTTATGTCGGTGACGGCGTGGCAATCGTGGTCGCCGAGGACCAGTACACGGCGCATGACGCGCTCGAGCTGATTTACGTGGACTACGATCCGCGCGACGGTGTTGCCGATCCGAAGAAAGCGACGGAAGACGGGGCGCCGCTCGTACATGACGAGGCGGAGAACAATATTGCCTTTGACTGGGAGATTGGCGACAAGGAGAGTACCGACGCCGCATTTGCCAATGCTGCGCACGTCGCCAGCCTGGACATCGTCAACAACCGCCTGATACCGAATGCGATGGAGCCGCGCGCCGCGCTGGCAGACTACAACAGCATCACGGGCGAGTTGACCCTCTACATGACGACCCAGAATCCTCATATCCACCGGTTGCTGCTGAGTCTGGCCTCGCTGGGCTTGCCGGAGCACAAAATCCGGGTAATTGCGCCGGAGGTTGGGGGTGGTTTCGGCAGCAAGATTCATCACTACGCAGATGAGGCGATCGCGGCATGGGCGTCAATGCAGTTGGGGCGGCCGGTCAAGTGGACGGCGACGCGCACGGAAACCTATCTGACCGATGCACACGGCCGCGACCACGTGACGCACGCCGAGATGGCAATTGACGCGAACGGAAAGTTCACCGGCCTGCGGGTCGACACCTACGCGGCGATGGGCGCCTATCTGTCCACTTTTGCGCCGGCGGTACCAACTTATCTCTACGGCACCCTGATGTCGGGCGAATATGATCTGCCGGCAATTCACTGCCACGTTTACGGTGTGTTCACGCATACTGTCCCCGTCGACGCATACCGCGGCGCGGGCCGGCCGGAAGCTACTTTCGTTGTAGAGCGACTGGTGGACGAAGCGGCGCGTGTCACTGGCCTCGATCCAGCCGAGATTCGCCGGCGCAATTTTGTTGCCCCGGACAACTTCCCGTTCCAGACGCAGGTTGCGCTTGCTTATGACAGCGGCAACTATGAAGGCGCGCTGGACAAGGCGCTGGAGGCGATTGGATACGACGACTTCCGCAAGGAGCAGGCTGCTCTGAGAGAACAGGGCAGATATGTGGGCATCGGCCTTTCAACCTACATTGAGGCTTGCGGCCTTGCGCCGTCGGCTGTTGTCGGATCGCTGGGCGCCCAGGCAGGCCAGTGGGAGAGCGCGGTCGTGCGCGTGCACGCCACCGGCAAAGTCACTGTGTACAGCGGATGCTCGGGCCACGGTCAGGGTCATGAGACCACCTTTGCGCAGATTGTTGCCAGCGCATTGGGTGTACCCTACGAAGATATTGACGTCATCGAGGGCGACTCCGGCGTCATGCCTCACGGTTGGGGCACGTACGGCAGCCGCAGCGCGGCGACTGGTGGCAGCGCTATAGCTTCTGCGGCCGAGAAGGTCGTTGACAAGGCGCGGACGATTGCTGCCCACCTGCTGGAGGCAGCCGAGGAGGACCTGGAGTTTGAAGATGGGAACTTCTTCGTCAAGGGCTCCCCGGACCAGGCGCAGTCGCTGCCCGACGTAGCGTTGCAGGCGTACCTCGCACACAACCTGCCGAAGGGTATCGAGCCGGCGCTGGAGGCGACCAGCTTCTACGATCCTGAGAACTTCGTGTTCCCGTTCGGCACGCACATCGCGGTCGTCGAGGTTTGCGCCAACACGGGTCAGGTTGATCTGCAGCGCTATCTGGCAGTTGACGACGTGGGCAACGTCATTAATCCGATGATTGTGGATGGACAGGTACACGGAGGCATTGCGCAGGGCGTGGGGCAGTCACTCTATGAGACGGCCGTATACGACGAAGGCGCCAACCTCTTGAGCGGTACGATGCTCGACTATGCGGTACCCAAGGCCCACTTCCTGCCCTCTTTCGAAACCGACCGTACGGTTACCCCTTGCCCGCATAACCCGCTTGGCGTCAAGGGTGTTGGAGAGGCGGGCACAATCGCGTCGCCGGCAGCGGTAGTGAACGCGGTGGTCGATGCGCTGTCGCCCTTCGGCGTGAACCACATCGACATGCCGGTGACATCGGAGAAGGTCTGGAACGCAATGAACTAGCTTCTGTTTCTTCGTCGTCTGTAGCTGCGTAACGCAGTTATTGGCTGAGAACGAAGAACTTGAAGCGCACAACGGGAGTAAAACGAATGTACCCATCTAAATTCGATTACCATCGCCCGTCATCCGTTCAGGAGGCGGTTCAGATCCTTTCCGACAATCCGGACGCTAAAGTCCTCGCGGGCGGTCACAGTTTGATTCCTGTGATGAAGCTCAGACTGGCTGCGCCAACAGCGCTGGTCGATATCGGGCGCATCAACGCGTTGCAGGGCATTAGCCGGTCCAACGGCAGTCTGCGCATCGGCGCATGTGTCACCTACAACGAGATTGCCAATTCGGCTGACGTGCAGGCGGCGGCACCGTTGCTGGCGGAAGCGGCGGGGCAGATCGGCGACCGCCAGGTACGGTACCGCGGGACGATTGGCGGAAACCTCTCTCATGCCGACCCGGCTTCGGACCTTCCGGCTGCGGCGCTGGCGCTGGGCGCGACCTTGCATTTGACGGGAGCCGGCGGCAGCCGTTCGGTCAGTGCGTCCGATTTCTTTGTCGATCTGATGATGACCGCATTGCAACCGGATGAGATCCTCACCGAGGTCGAGATACCTGCTACGGCAGCGGGAACCGGTTCGGCATATGTGAAATTCGAGCATCCTGCGTCGGGCTATGCGCTGTGCGGCGCGGCGGCCTTAGTTTCGCGAGGGGACGGGGGCAGTTGCACGGGTGCCAGCCTCTGTTTCAACGGCGTTTCGTCCACTGCAGTTTCGGCGAGCGGAGTCGCGTCAAGTCTGGTCGGTTCGGATCTCAGCGACGATGCAATTGTGAGCGCTGTCAGCGGTCTGTCGATTCCCGATGCTACAGGTGATATGTTCGCCTCGGCCGGTTACCGCCAGGAATTGGCCAAGTCAGTAGGCATTCAAGCATTGCTCACGGCCAGAGACAGAGCTTAAGGACGAGTGGTGAGAAACGGGGAGTGAGGACTGAAAGCCTTGGAGCGGGAACTGAAGGTAGTTCTCGCTCCCCTCACTCTTCTTCGCAGCCTCGTCGTCTGGTCGTAATCGGCGTCAGCGGCTCCGGCAAGACGACGCTGGCGCAGCAGTTAGCGCGGAATCTATCTCTGCCTCACGTAGAGCTTGACGCGCTTTACTGGGAAGAGAAGTGGCAGCCGGCCTCAAGGCCGGTTTTCCGCGGGCGGGTGCAGGCTGCGACGGCAGAAGAGGGCTGGGTCGTTGACGGCAACTATAGCCAGAGCCGTGACATCGTCTGGAGCCGTGCCACGGATCTTGTCTGGTTGGACTACGGCTTGATCCCGGTGATGTGCCGGGTAATCTGGCGGACGGCTCGGCGGCTTTCTACACAACAGGAGTTGTGGAACGGCAATCGCGAATCTCTCCACAATATTTTTGGCCGAAACAGTATCGTATGGTATGCGTTTACGAGCCATCGCCGCCACCGTAGGAAGTATCTTTCCATTCTGGACGGCGAAGAGTTCAAACACATGAACGTGTACCGGTTCAACAGGCCGCAGGAAGCCTCACGCTGGCTGCGGTCACTAATTCAACACAATACAGCGGCGCCCCAATGACCACTCCGAATCAGTTGCCCTCCGTTCAATCCGTCGCCGAAGCCCTGCGAACGAAAGCGTATATTGCGGACCACAGCCTGGCGACGGCTATCTTCCTTGCACTCAAATTGAAGCGCCCCCTGTTCCTGGAGGGAGAGGCCGGGGTCGGCAAGACGGAAGTGGCGAAGATTCTGTCGCAGATGCTCGAAACGCGGCTTATCCGGCTCCAGTGTTACGAGGGGCTGGACGTGAGCACGGCGGTGTATGAATGGAACTACGCGCGCCAGATGCTTCAGATCCGGCTGTTGGAAGCGACTGAACAGGGCTCGCAACCAGCGACTCATGCCGATGAAGCGGCCGGCCGGGAGTTGCGAGAGGCGGTGATCCACGACCTGTTCAGCGACACGTTTTTGCTGCGGCGCCCGCTTCTACAGGCGATAGACAGCCGCGGTCAACAGAACGGGAAGGCACCGATTCTGCTGATCGATGAACTGGACCGAGCCGACGAGGAGTTCGAAGCTTTTTTGCTGGAGGTCTTGAGCGACTTTCAGATTACCATACCTGAAATTGGCACGATCCAGGCGCCGACGCCGCCAGTGGTGGTCATCACTTCCAATCGCACGCGCGAGATTCACGACGCGTTGAAACGCCGCTGCCTCTACCACTGGATCGACTACCCCAGCTTCGAAAAGGAGTATGCGATCCTGCACGCAAAGGCACCGCACGCTTCTGAGAAGCTGTCGCGGGAAGTCGTGGGCTTTGTGCAGGAGTTGCGGCGCGGGGAGCTTTACAAATTCCCGGGCGTCGCCGAGACGCTGGACTGGATGAATGCTCTCACCGCGCTCGATCAGGAGGAACTCACCGAGAACGTGGTGGACGAAACGCTGGGCGTGCTTCTCAAGTACCGGGATGACATCGAAAAGGTGCAGGGACAGACCGTCCGCGAAATCGTACAGGTGTTACGGAGCCAGGATTCTGCACTGGCATCGCGCGATGAGTGAAACCGAAAGCGGCGCGGTGGCCGAAGGGGCATTTACGAATGTAGAGAGCAATGGAAGCGGTGAGACAGGACTTCACGTCCCGCACTTCGTACCGCCCTCCTCCGGGCCGAGTTCGGAACCTCCTCCCTCCCACGGCAATTTTCTACAGAACATGCTTCTCTTTGCCCGTCTATTGCGCGGTCTGAGCATCCCTGTCACGCCAACACAGATTCTCGATCTGGTGGAAGCCCTGACGCAGATCAATCTGCGGGTCAAGGAGCAAGCACGAGACGCGGCCAGAGCAATTCTGGTCAGCCGGCAGGAGCATCTGGAACTGTTCGACGAGGCGTTCGACCTGTTCTGGCGGGCGAGGGAGAGACAGGAGCTTGCTCGCATTAATCTTGGAGAACTGCTGCAACAGACGCCGCAGGGAGAGATTCAATACCGCCTGATCCGGGCCGACCGCGAGAAGAAAGACGAACACCAACGGGTTGACCAAGAACCCCTTGTCGAAAAGATCTATACCTACAGCAGCGTCGAGGCCCTGCGCAGCAGAGATTTCGCGACGATGACTGAGTTTGAGCTGCAGCAAGTGAAGCAATTCATGCAGGAGTTGCAATGGACACCGGCAGAAAGACGCACCCGGCGCCGGGTTCCCGCAACGCACGGCGACCAGGTTGATCTGCGGCGGTCGCTGCGCCAAAATGTGCGCTACGGCGGGGAGCCACTCGTTATTGCCCGGCGCCAGCGCAAAACCCGCCGCCGCCCGATTGTGGCACTGGCCGACATCAGCGGCTCGATGGATCGCTACAGCCGCGTGCTGCTGCAGTTCCTGTACTCGATCACCCACGCGCTGGACAGGGTAGAGGCGTTTGTTTTCAGCACACGGTTGACACGGATCACGCGCCATCTGAGGCGGCGAGACATCGACCTGGCTCTGGACCAGACCGCACACGCGGTGCATGACTGGGCCGGAGGCACGCGCATTGGTGAAGCGATCCGCGCGTTCAATTTTGACTGGGCGCGGCGCGTCTGCGGGCAGGGCGCTATCGTCCTGGTAATCAGCGACGGCTGGGACCGGGGCGATCCGGAGATGCTGGGACAGGAGATGGGCCGGCTGCAACGCAGCTGTCACCGGTTGATCTGGCTAAACCCTCTGCTGGGGTCGCCGAGCTACGAACCACTGACGCGAGGGATCCAGGCGGCGTTGCCGCATACCGACGAGTTCCTGCCGGTTCATAATCTGATCAGCCTGGAGCAGCTGGCGCAGGTGATGGCGGACGCACAGGCGTGATAGAGTCTGCATTGTACTCATAATGGCATGTCGCGCCGGGCAACTTTTGTAGACACAAAGGGATGTAGCTCATATCATGAAAGAGATCCTGGCCGATATTGACAGTTGGCAGCAGACAGGTAAACAGGTCGCCCTGGCAACAGTAGTGCAGGTGT
Organism: Caldilineaceae bacterium; assembly: GCA_011523365.1. Taxonomy (GTDB): domain Bacteria; phylum Chloroflexota; class Anaerolineae; order Caldilineales; family Caldilineaceae; genus Bin5. The sequence continues at coordinate 26,260 of WTGY01000146.1, read as the reverse complement.
ACGGTTCGGCGCCGCGTCCTTTGGGCGCGAAGCTTGCGGTGTCCGAGGACGGGGCGATGGTGGGTTCCGTCAGCGGTGGTTGTGTTGAAAGCGCCACTGTACAGGAGGCGCTGGAGGTGCTGTCGACGGGCAGGCCGCGGCTCGTCTCCTTCGGTATCGCCGACGAAACGGCCTGGGAGGTGGGACTTGCCTGCGGCGGCACGATTGAAGTATTTATAGAGCCGTTAAACTGGTAGCCTGGAGAAGGCGGTCGTGGCTGAACTCTTCGATGCGGTTGCGCAGGCAATCCGACAGGATGAGTTGTGCGCGGTTGTTACCGTACTGAGCGGAGACAAAATCGGGGGTAAGTTGCTGGTGCGCCGTGAGCGCAAGAGGGAGGCGGGCGGTCCTTCCTTTGCGGCCACCGGGTCTTTAGGAGACACGGCCCTTGAGCAAGCCGCCCTTGCTCACGCGAGGGAAGCGATGGAGGCGCGTAGGACGACACGCATTTCGCTGCCGGTGGAAGAAGGGGAATGGGAACTGCTGATCGACGTGCATGTTCCACAGGAGAAGCTGGTCATTGTGGGGGCGGTCCACATCGCGATTCCTCTCGTCGCCTTTGCCCGCGAGCTCGGTCTCAAGACAGTCGTTGTCGACGCCCGACCCATTTTTGCTACCCAGGACCGCTTCGACCATGCGGATGAGTTGATTCGGAGCTGGCCTGAGGATGCTCTGCGGGAGATGAAGCTGAACGAATCGACGTATGTCGTCACGCTTACGCATGACGAAAAGCTGGATACGCCCGCCCTGGTTTACGCATTGGACCATCCCGTCGGCTACATTGGCGCGCTCGGCTCAAAACGCACGCATGCCAAACGAGTTGCGGTCTTGCGCGAGGCCGGCGTCAGCGACGAGCAGATTTCCCGCATTCACGCCCCGATAGGGCTTGACCTTGGAGGTCGCAGCCCCGGAGAGATCGCGCTGGCGATCATGGCAGAGATTGTGCAGGTGCGAAATCGGGTTAAGGAGACGGGCCGATGAATGTTCATCCACTGATCGAGACGCTGTCGCGTTTGTATGATGCCGACCGCCTCCTGACCGGTCCGGCCCAGTTGATGGCATACGAATCGGATGCGCTGACGGCATTTCAGCAGAGACCGGCGGCGGTGGTGATCCCGCAGAATCGCGAGGAGGTCATCGAGACGATCCGTCTTTGCCACGGGTACAACGTACCGTTCGTAGCGCGGGGGAGCGGCACCAGTTTGTCGGGCGGCTCGCTGCCGATCGCCGATGGCATCGTCATCGCCTTAAATCGCCTCGACCGAATCCTGCGGCTGGACGCGGCGGAGCGCATCGCCGTGGTCGAGCCAGGCGTGATCAATCTCAAGGTCTCCGAGGCAGCGAAGCCCTACGGTCTCTACTATGCGCCCGATCCTTCCAGCCAGTCGATCTGCACGATTGGGGGAAACGTAGCCTTCAACTCCGGGGGAGCGCATTGCCTGAAATACGGGATGACCAGCAACCACGTCTTGGGGATGACCGTTGCGCTTCCCGACGGCGAGGTGGTCGAGCTGGGCGGCGAAAGTCTGGAAGGCATAGGCCCCGATCTGCCGGGCTTTTTTGTGGGCTGTGAAGGACTGTTCGGCGTAGCGCTGGAGATCACATTGCGATTACTACCGATCCCTCAGACCTATCGCACCGTGCTGGCGGCCTACGACTCGTTACATGCGGCCGGGGATGCTGTGACGGCGGTGGTGGCGTCCGGTCTGCTGCCGGGCGCCATCGAAATCATGGACGCGCTGGCGATCAAGGCGGCGGAAGTTGGGGCTAAGGCCGGCTATCCGACGGCGCCGGCGCTGCTGATTGTTGAGCTGGAGGGCGAAGAGAGCGCAGTGGAGGCCGAATTCGCCCAATTGATGCAACTGATCGAAGAGACCGCGCCTTTGGAGGTACGCATGGCGCAGACCGCGGACGAACGCGCCCGCATCTGGAAGGGGCGCAAGGCAGCTTTCTCGGCAGTAGGCCGGCTGGCCCCGGACTATATCGTTCAGGATGGGGTCGTGCCCCGTAGCCGGTTGGGGGATGCGCTGGCGGAGATCGACCGGCTCAGCACCAGCTACGGCATCGACGTGGCCAACGTTTTCCACGCCGGTGACGGCAACCTGCACCCGCTGATCCTGTTCGACGGCCGCAAGGAGGGCGCACTGGAACGGGCGGAGGAACTTGCCGGAGAAATCCTTGAACTGTGCGTTGAACTAGGCGGCTCCATCACGGGCGAGCACGGGGTCGGCATGGAAAAGCGCGCCTTCCTTCCCAAAATGTATGGTCCGCTTGAGATGCAGGCGATGGAGGATGTGCGCCTCAGCGTAGACAGCAAGTCTCTGGCCAATCGCGGCAAGATGCTGCCGGCAGGCGAGGCCCAATCGTTGACGCACGTTGGGCCCCATCCGCTGGAGAAGGCGGGTGTCATCTTCAGGGAGTAAGGGAAGGCCAGGTCCGCGAGAATGACGCTTTGACAGAAACACAGACTTCAGGGGTAGGTGAGAGGTGAGAAAAACTGTACTCCTTGCCACTGCCCTGCTCGTCCTCTCCTTTTTCGGCGCTTGCAATCCGAGTGAAGAGCTTCTTCAACCAGGCGTCACATCTACTGTTGATCCGCAACCCGAGACGACTGCTGCTCCGACTCCGGCCAGCGAAAACGTCGCGGTAAAGGGAACTGCGGACGCCTTTGAGAAAAGCCAGTTTGCGCAGTTGGCCATCGACGGGGATCTGGAATCGATCTGGAACTCGCAGCAGCTGGCGCCGCAGTGGTTCTCGGTGGCGTTTGACAGTTTCTACCTGGTCGACAGGATCGAGCTGGTCGTCACGCAACTGCCCGCCGGCCCAACCACGCATGAGGTCTGGCTGGGGAGCGGTTCTGACACACGCGTCCTCCAGGAGAGGCTGATTGACGTACATACTGAGGATGGTCAGATAGTTGAGATTGCCGTTGAGCCTCCGCGCAGGTTAGACGAAGTGTTGATAGTTACTCTCGATAGTCCCAGTTGGGTCGGGTGGCGAGAGGTTAGGGTATTTGGATCGCCGGCTGTCGAACCTGTGGGAGAGGCAGGTGGAGAGACGGAGGCCAGCGGGACCGAGCGCACTGCAGCTGAATCGTCTACGCCGGTGGAGGAGAATGTAGCATCAGTTGGATCTGCGTTCGCCTCGGCAGGGGAGGAGTTTGCCGGCCAGGCGATTGACGGTGAGCCGGATACCTTTTGGACTGCCGGTCTTCCTGCGCCGCAGTGGTATTCGGTCTCCTTCGACGAACTCTACGTTGTCGACAAGCTGGAACTGGAGATTGCACAGTCGCCAGCTGGCCCGACGACACACGAGATCTGGCTGGGGAACGGTTCCAGCACGCGGACGATGTATTGGCGGTTTGACAACCAGCACACGGAAGACGGACTGACGTTGGAGGTTCCCATCGTTCCGCCGCGCAGCATCAGCGAAGTGCAGGTTCTGACACTTGACAGTCCGAGTTGGGTGGCGTGGCGAGAGGTCAAGGTTTTTGGTTCACGGTCTGATGACCCGGTCGGAGATAAGGGGCTGCCGAAGTTCGATTTGATCAAGACTGCCGAAGGTCTTGCGCTGCCTGTGCAGGTCACGCACGCCGGCGATGGGTCTGGGCGCCTCTTCGTCGTCGAGCAGGAGGGTCAGATTCGCGTCGTCAAGGACGGCGTAGTCGAAGAGACACCTTTTCTCGACATTTCAAGCCGGGTTCGATGCTGTGGAGAGCGGGGCTTGCTCAACGTGGCTTTTCCGCCAGGTTATGTCGACAAGAATTACTTTTATGCAAGTTATACGGACAGGGCCGGGGACACGGTCATCAGCCGCTTCAAGACGACTGCCAATCCTGACCGTGCCGACCCAGAGAGCGAGGAGGTTGTGCTCCTGATCGCCCAGCCGGACCAGGTCCACAATGGCGGCCGCATTGTATTCGGTCCTGACGGGTTCCTTTACATCGGCAGCGGAGACGGCGGCCACCCTACGCTTAAGGATGTTGAGAATCGTGCGCAGGATCCGGGCACGCTCCTGGGCAAGATTTTGCGCATTGACGTAGAATCGGAGGTCAGGCCGTACGGCATCCCGGCGGATAACCCATTTGTAGAGGTCGACGGTCACCGCGGCGAGATTTGGGCGCTGGGACTGCGCAATCCATGGGGCTTTGCCTTTGACAAGGTGACCGGCGATCTGTACATTCCGGATGCGGGCCACATAAAGCACGAAGAGGTGAACTTTCAGCCTGCAGCAAGCCGCGGTGGTGAAAACTACGGCTGGAACATCAAAGAAGGGAGCAGGTGTTTCGAGTCGATGTCGTGCAGCGCGCAGGGCTTGACTTCGCCTGTGGTCGAGTACGATCACGTGTACTCATGTGCGATCGTGGGAGGCGCGGTTTATCGCGGCAACGACTATCCTGCATTGGACGGCGTATTCTTCTACGGCGACTTCTGCAGCGGCAGGGTCTGGGGGTTGAAACGGTCGGAAGCCGATTCGAATGGAAGCATCTATGATGGTTGGCTGAGTACACTGCCCGTGAACGCCAAAGTCCCTGTCAGCGGCGTGGGCGAGGACGAAGAGGGCAATTTGTACGTAACCGGCTATCAGGATGGCGCTCTGTACCTGATTACCGGGGAATAGGTAGCAAGAGTAAACGGCCTGCGGCCTCAGTTCACTGTGGCGCCGTGGCGCACAGATACACTGGATTCCTCCTGTCAAGAGACATGTTTAAATTCCCTGCAGACGGAACGAGAGTTTGACCGGCAAAGTGTTTGAACCATGAACAGTATTTCTGAGATCCAGGAGGCAGTACAGGGGGCGAAGAGCGTACGCATCCGAGGGGGCGGCTCCAAACCAGCTCTGTCGCAGCGAGACTGCCAAGGGGACGCGCAATCTCTCGACCTGTCCTCGCTGAAAGGGGTCATCGACTATCAGCCCGAAGAGTATACCTTTACCGCCCGCGCCGGTACCCCCGTAGCAGAGATGGCGGCGCTGCTGGCGGAGAAAGGCCAGTATCTGCCCTTCGATCCGCCACTGGCCGATCGCGGAGCAACGCTGGGGGGAACGGTCGCCGCCGGCCTGAGCGGGCCGGGACGCTACCGCTACGGGGGCATTCGTGACTTTCTGATCGGCATTCGCTTTGTCGACGGGAAGGGTCAGGAGGTCCGGGGCGGGGGCGCGGTAGTGAAGAACGCGGCTGGGTTCGACTTCCCCAAACTGTTTGTCGGCAGTTTGGGACGATTGGGCATATTGACCGAACTGACCTTCAAAATCTTCCCCCAGCCCTCGGCGTACGCGACCGTGGCAGCGGAATTTGACGGGCTTTCCGATCTGCTAGGCGCTCTCGATGCAGTGACGCGCAGCGCCATCGACCTGCACGCGGTCGACTTTGCGCCGGAGGAGGAGGGTTGGACCCTCTGGGTGCGCATTGGCGGACTGCTGACCGTTCTGCAGGAGCGTGCGCAGGCGTTGCGGACGGTTGTGTCCGCAAGCACGGGGCAAATGCGCAGTCTCTCCTTGTACCAGGACCAGGAGGAAGAGGGCCTCTGGCAAACGGTGCGTTCAATGAGATGGCTTACGGAGGGAACGGGGCTGGTTCGGATCCCTTTGACGCCGCAGCGGATCCCGGCGGTGGAGGAGGCGCTCAGCGGCTCCGAGACTGCGACGCGGCGCTATAGCGTCGGCGGAAATCTACTCTGGTTGGGCTGGCCGGACGTAACGGCACAGGCAGGTGTTGAGCAGGATTCTTCCCGAGACCTCCACGGCCTCTTGCAGGAACTGGGCCTGCAAGGTATACAGTTGATCGGCCGCGCGCGACGTGAAGGGGCAAACCGCGACGAAGGCGACGCTAGAGACTATAAAGGCCCATTGCTGGGTAGACCGCTGCAAAACGCGTTCCTGCGACGGATTGCGGCCGCCCTGGATCCGGAGGGAAAGTTCGAACCGTGGTAATGACAGCAAAAACCAACAATTCTGATCGAGGAGCAAGCTGATGAAAGCGATTCGAGTGCAAGAGGTCGGCGACCCCAATGTGTTGCAGAGCGTTGACGTGCCTACACCTGAGCCGGGTGCGGGGGAAGCGCGCGTAAAGATCGAAGTGGCAGGCGTCAACTTTATCGACACCTATCACCGGCGTGGTTGGTATCCGTTGCCGCTGCCCTTCACCCCCGGAGTCGAAGGGGCGGGGGTAGTCGATGCCGTGGGCGAGGGCGTAACGGAAGTGGCGGTCGGCGATACCGTGGCTTACGGGATGTCGACCGGATCCTATGCCGAGTACGCCATAGTCCCTTCGAGGAATCTGGTCCACCGTCCGGCTGGCGTGGATGCCCAGCACGGGGCAGCGGCGATGATCCAGGGGCTGACCGCCCACTACCTTGCGTGCAGTACTTTTCCGCTGAAGCCGGGCGATACCTGCCTGGTGCATGCCGCGGCCGGTGGCACAGGGGCTCTGCTGGTCCAGATCGCCAAACTGCGCGGCGCGCGCGTGCTCGGAACGGTTTCAACCGAGGAGAAGGCGCGCATCGCGGAGGCTGCCGGAGCAGACGCCACGATCCGCTACACAGAAGTGGACTTCGCGGAGGCAGTGCGCGATCTGACAGGTGGCGAAGGTGTCGAGGTCGTGTACGATTCGGTCGGCATCGCTACTTTCGACAAGAGCCTGGACTGCCTGAAGCCACGCGGCTATATGGTACTGTTCGGCCAGGCGAGCGGCGTTGTTCCCTCTATCGACCCGCAGATCCTCAACCAGAAGGGCTCCCTCTTCCTGACGCGGCCGACGCTGGCCTCCCATATGCTCACGCGATCGGAGTTGGAGAGCCGTGCCAGTGACATTTTCAGCTGGATCGCTGAAGGCAATTTGGAGATCCGCATCGACCGCACATTCCCGCTCGACGATGCGGAGGGCGCACATACATACCTGGAAGCGCGTCAGACCAAAGGCAAGGTACTGTTGACGACTTAACACCAGAGACTGTAATCCCATGCGCCACTCAATTCCAGTAGACTCTCTCGGTCCCCAAGCCCCGTCAATGGCGGAAGCCGTCGCCAGTTGCGTCCATTGCGGCTTCTGTCTGCCGGCGTGCCCGACGTACCTGGCGCTGGGGGAGGAGATGGACTCACCGCGCGGGCGCATCCTTCTTATGAAAGGCGCGCTGGAAGGTGAACTGTCCCAGGAGGAGGTGCTGCCGCACGTAGACCGATGCCTGGGCTGCCTGGCCTGCGTCACCGCGTGCCCTTCTGGGGTCGAGTACGGGGAACTGCTCACACCTTTTCGGGAGATGACGGAAAAAGGGCGAAGCCGTTCCGCCATGGAGGAATTGTCGCGCACGCTGACCAACCAGACGCTCCCCTACCCCGGACGATTCCGCGCCGCAGCAATATTGGGACGCTATACGAAACTTCTCAAACCGTTCCTGCCCGCGGCGCTGCAAACGATGCTTGATCTGCTGCCCGAACGGTTGCCGCCGCGCGTCGCTCTGCCGCGACTGGCGCCGGCTCGGGGGGAGCGGCGGGCGCGAGTTGCTCTGCTGAGCGGCTGCGCCCAACAAGTGCTAGCCCCCGGGATCAACAGCGCCACCGTCGAGGTTTTGACCAGCAATAGTGTAGAAGTGGTCATCCCGCCGCGCCAGGTTTGTTGCGGCGCACTTTCGATGCATACCGGCGCGGCAGACCAGGCGCGGGCGCTGGCCCGACGCAACTTCGACGCGTTCAACCTGGACGAAGTCGATGCAGTGGTGACCAACGCGGCCGGTTGTGGATCCGGCATGCACGAGTACCCTTTGCTGTTTGCAGGCGAGGCAGAAGAGCTGGCGGCGCGAGAGTTCGCCGACAAGGTACAGGATGTGACGGTCTTCCTGGACGCACTCGGCATCGAGCCGCCGCCTGCATTGCCTGCGCCGATGACGGTCGCGTATCACGACGCCTGCCATCTCGCACACGCCCAGGGGGTCACGGACGCGCCGCGCCGACTGCTGGCGGCGGTCCAGAACCTTACTCTCGTACCGATCCCGGAGGGGGAGATTTGCTGCGGATCAGCTGGGAGCTATAACATCGATCAGCCGGAGATTGCCGCCGAGTTGGGCCAGCGCAAGGCCAGAGCCATTCTCAGCACCGGAGCGCAGGCTGTGATCACAGGCAACATCGGCTGCATGACCCAAATCGACAACCACCTGCGGCGACTTGGGAAACACTTGCCCATTTATCACACTGTAGAGCTTCTTACCGGAAGCGTCGAGTGATCAACGGGCAGCGGAGATTTTCCTGCGATTAGCAAAAGTAGTGTTCGCCGGCCACGCGAGGCGGGTAACCGGTTCTTGACCAATCGTTAACCGCCTCTTGCAGCCCGTTTAACCCGCCTTGTCTAAGCTGATACTCAAAGCAGCCAACCTCTCACTTCAGAGCACGGATGGCAGTCCGGCTCTGGCGAAGAAAACCCTCGCAGGACCCTCCGATAAAGTAGGCTGCGCCCGGGGGCGCACGAAGCGTTCAGGTGGCAGCCCTGAAGTGTGGCTCGTTCGAGGGGACGGACCACACCTTCTCCTCCCTTTCTCGGTCAGCCAGAATGGAGAAGCATGTGCTACGGGTCAGTTCGGCGCACAGTGGCTTTAGGCGTTGACGGACTTGCTCGCCGCTTTCTGCTCCAGATGCGAGTCAGCGCAAGAAGACGATTTGGCGGAGCACATCTGCTGTTCCACCCCGGCATCTGACCATCGCCGATTCATCGGTCCCCATCCAAAACTGTGCCCGAAATGAACGCAGTTGGTCGGCTGTTCATCTACTGGTCGCCCGAACAGATATAGCAGGAGTCCTGCAGCTCCTCTGATGGTTGAAGTTTCAGCCTTACCAGTAGCTGCCCGTCTTCGAACTGATTGTCCTCAGCATCACGCGGTCGGAGAGGCAAACGTTCTCCTGTGGCGAAGTCATAGAGACCAACGCGAAGATGATAGTCTCCTTGGGCCAGGCCGCCAGGCAACGTGATTTTTCGCCGGTCAATATAGAGCGCATCGCGGTGCCACTGGCTGGTGGGCAGCAGTCCCCCCAGAGGAGGGCCATCGAATTGAGCGACCAGGTCACCATGGCCGTCCAGCATATGGATAAAGGTTGTCCAGTCGTTCGAGACGCCGTCTCCAGTCTCCCAGAAGAGGCGGAGCGTGAGATCTTCACTTTGAGAAGCCAGGTCGTATCCTTGCAAGCGCATGCCGTCTGCAGTTTCGGCCAGCGATTCAATCGCGGGCCGCACCTGCTGAAACATTCCTGGCCGGACAGGCGCGACTTCAATGTCGCGCAGGTGCATGAGGCCGCTGTCGGACCCCGTTACGTCCAGCCTTCCATGCGTAGAGGAGGACAATCCCGCTGCCAGCGACAGTGTCAGCGGTGGGACATCCAGAGGAATAGGAAGAAACATCGTTTCGATGTAGTACTTATCAGGGTCCCAGATCTTGGTTGGAATACGAATGGTACCTTGGGCGTCGGCGGCCCAGGAGTGCTTCAGAGAAGGCGAATACAGGTGGAGCAGAGTATGCAGGTCTTCGTCGATTTTCTGATTCGCCCGCCAGAACAGACGAATGATGACCGATTCGCCAGGCTTGGGGGTGGGACTGCTGAGCAGCTTCCAGCCAAGCAGGGTCATTTGACCAGTTGAAGAGTCTCCAATGTATGTAGGCTCCCCCTGGATGGAAAAGGGCACGTGGCCGGGAGGGGAGTTCCAGATGAAAGGTCCTTCTGAATACTGGTCTACTGCATAGCGAGCCAGGAGCACCAGAAGAACGGTGACTGTCATAGGGACGGCTACTGTCGGAAAACGCCGCCTCTCGACATTTGGTGCCTCTCCCCCTTGAACTGCGACGAAGGGTTGACGCTTACGGGCCAGCAATGCAATTCCCGCGGCGGTTACAAACATCCCGAAAAGGCTGATGCGCTGTCCCCAGTGCTGCGATGAAGTGCCAGCCCAACGGATTTCCAGTTGCTCTCCGCTTTCAGGCCATTTTGAAACCTGGGTCCAGCCTGACGTTCCTTTTTCGAGCACTGCCCCCTGTCCTGCAGCCCAACCAGGATGGAAATGTAGCCGGAGCAGAGATGGGCCTGATTGGGAGGGCAAGTCTGCTACAGCTTGGTGAGGGGAATGCCAGTACAGTGGCGTTGCCTCAGGTTCCTCCTTCACACCTTTGGCCAAGTCCATGTCGGCACCACGAACCAGGAATTCACCGGTACCAACAATGTAGTCCCAGTCGAATGTTTGCTCCTGACCTGAAATTTCGCTCTCGCCGGGAATGCCCTCAACCGCCCAAAAGGAAGTGAACGAGGCCAAATTCGGAAAAAGATAAGGAAACGCGGGCAAGATGGAGCCAAAGAGCAGGACGAATGCTGGAAGCCATCGATGCCTACTTGGCCAGGCGTCCACCGCCAGCGCGGCTGCAGAAAGGGAGCCTATTGTTGCAAACGGCAGCAGCCGGAAACGAAACTGGAGAAAGTTCAGCCATGGCAGGGAATCCCAGACTGGCTCAGAAAGGGGCATCGTAAAAGCCAGAAAGAACAGTGCCAGGAGGCATCCGGCAAGACCCCAAAGCCTTCGTTCGCGGGACCTCGCAAAGACTGAACTGATCAGACACAATCCCAGGGCCAGCCACTGAATGACGCCGAAAGTAAAGGCAGGGGGCATCAAAGGGTTTCCCGCGCTGCTGTCCAGGAAGGCCGGCTGAAAGGATGTAAGCTCAAGCAGACTGTAGAAGCCTGCCTTATAGTTGATCCTGACTTTGAGCGCGTTCTCAAACTGCACAAAGGGCAGGTCGACGAGGGCAGGCAGCCAGAAAGCCGCTGTAACGGAAGCCGCAACGAGCGCGGCCAGAGCGCAACGTAGCAGCCCGTCAACGCGCCGGTAAACCAGCGCAAGAAAGAGCCAGTTCAACAACAGGATGACCGCTCCCATGATCGCAGTCAAATTGTGGCTGAGCACCAGGGCCGAAAGTGCGACCACGGCAGACAACCAGTACCATGGAGTTGGCCGGAAGTGGAGGGCCGTTACTGCCCACAGACAGACCGGCAGCAGCAGGAGGGCCAACATCTGAGGGTAATCACCCAGGTAGTAGTACTCGGCGAAGATGAAATGGGGTTGAGCGAGGAACAGGGCGGCGCCTGCAAGGGCTGCAGGCTGGCTGAATATCTTTCTGAGCCAGCCGTAAGTCCCCATTCCTGAAAGAAAAAACACGCAGGTGACCACTATTCGAAAGGCAGTGTCCAGACGGATACCTGTCCAGTGGACCGCTGCGACCAGCCAATACAGACCTGGACTGTAGTGGTGGAAGACAGGGGCGCCCAGACCCCGGTAAACATCAGGGACCCAACGCGGCCATATCACGCCTTGTTCAAAGGATTGCTCTACAGCAGCCGCGCGCAGAATGTGGATTCTCAGGTCGGAGTTGCCCCCTGGGATTCCTTGCGGATGCCAGAGGGGACTAATCAAGAGCGCCGTTAGTAAAGCAATGGATGAAAAAACCGCCAGGGTCTGAAGCCAGCCTCCTGTGGTGATGGCTCCAGGCACCTTTGAGTCTAGGGTCGTCTGCATGGGGTTTTTGTTTGGCTCAGAGAGGACTGCCTGTCAGATGGCTTAGCAGCCAAGACGCGTATTCGCCGTTTCACCGCCTCTCAGAGTATACATTTCTACTGTGAGAGCAGTCAAAAGGGGCAAGGAAATCGTGCCCTGTTGCCTTCGAGGAGTTGGAGGCCTGGCCTGACACAACGCTGGCTTCCTCAGGCGGACTACCAGCGGAGTTGCTCCCGGGAGACGAGCACAGTTCTTGCGCGGAGTTTCAGACACCGTCACCGAAGTCGAGGTGGGCGCGGCTTCAGACTTCGTGCACTACCAGACCCTGGCCGCTCGAAATCTGAGCGAGTCGGGGCAGCCTGGCGTGACACTGCTTGTATTTCAGTCGACCAGAATGGGAAAGCCTGAGCTACGGGTCAGTTCGGCGTATAGTTGACTCAGTCGTTGGGTGACCGGCCCGCCGTCTCCTGTACCAATTGTGCGTCCGTCCAACTCGGTCACGGGCGTTAATTCGCCCATCGTACCGGTACAGAACAGCTCATCGGCCCGGTATAGCTCAGGCAGGGAAATATCGCGCACTTCTGCGAGAATCCGATGTGTCCGGCACAGTTCCAGCACGGTGGCGCGGGTGATTCCTTCGGGGCAGGAGTGCGTGTGGGAGGTCGCAACGATACCGCGTTTGACCAGGAAGAGATGGGTGGCATTGGTTTCGGCGACAAAGCCGTTCGTATCCAGCATCACCGCATCGTCGACGCCGGCGGTGTTGGCCTGGATCTTGGCCAGTATTGAGTTGAGCATATTGCAGGAGTGGATGTTCTGGTCGAGACAGTCAGGGGGAATGCGACGGATGCCGGAGGTGATCAGGCGGATGCCGCCGCGGTCGTAGACCGGCGGTTTGTGTTCGGCCAGGACGATCAGCGTTGTGCCGCTCGTATTGATGCGAGGATCCATGCCGCTTGTGTACTTGACGCCGCGGGTAAGAGTCAGGCGGACATGGACGTTGTCCTGCATTTCGTTGGCTTTAAGCGTTTGCCGCACCTGATCCACGATCTCCTCATTCGAAGGAACGCCTTCGTAGGCAAGGGCTTTTGCACCGTCCTGGAGCCGGTCCAGATGCTCCTCCAGTTTGAAGATACGCCCGTCGTAGAGTCGCAGACCTTCCCAGACAGCATCGCCATTTTGCACGGAGGAGTCGAAAGGGCTGACTCCGGCCTCGTCCCTGTGAACGAGCTGCCCGTTGATGTTGACCAGAAGATGGCGATTGGCTTCGTAGAATCTCTGCAGCATTTTTCAGTACTCCAAAGCTCAACGGACTGTGCGTCCAACCCCGGCACTGTTCACTGACCGCGATTCCTTGTCGTCAGTCGGAACCGGTAAAGTTCCTGGTAAGCTTCCTGCGCCTGGGCGAGAAGGTCCTGCAGTTGCGGGGGTACGGCTTCGTTCTTGGGACGGTAGGGAGCGAAGCCGGTTGATTTTTCTACAGCCGCGTACCAGTGGGGCGCCCAGACGCCGTCGTTGTCGCGGCGGCCCGGCGGCCAGGAGAGCATCCGCTCGGAGAAGGGCACTGACACCGCGTCACAAAGCAGTTTGAGCGTGCCGCTGGGGTCCTCCAAGACGTCCTGACTGTCTATGACCGGAGGAATCGAGCCTGAGTTGCCGCGGACGGCCTCAAACAGCCTCAGCAGTTGCGGGAAACCGAGATCCAGGAGCGTGGGCTGGGCCCGCACCTTGATATACGAGGTGATTACCTCGACCGGCGATCGGATAAGAAAGCAGTTGGCCAGCTTGTCCAGCCAGTCCAGCTCGATATGGTCCAACATGTGATGGGCCATATGCTTCTGGTACCAGATCGCCGCGCCTTCGGGCAGATGGTCTTCGGTTAGCGTGCGAGCAACGATGCGCCAGTCAGTCTCATAGCTGGCGATGATTTCTTCACTCGCCGGATGGTCGATGCCGGTGACGTGCAGGTAATGAGCGTAAAACGGCTCGTCGATCACGGTCGTGTCCGGGCGATTTTCCCAGGCGCGCATGAGTGCCGTTGAGATGGTGCGCGGCGCACACCACATGGCAATCCGAGTCATTTCGGTCCTCAAGCTGCAGTGGATATGGGTTAGTGGTATGTATTTCGCTTCTTTATCTAGCTACTGACCACGCCCGTTGTCGCCTTCATCCATCCTGCCAGTGTTTCCGCCAGCAGACAGAAACGTCCGAGGCTGGCGAGACTGTAGGAATCGGAGCTCAAGATGGTATGCGCCGTCTTGGACTCACCTTCCAGCAGTTCGAGACGGACATATCCGTGGTGCATCTGAACACCTGCTCCGTTCCCGTCATTCCCATGGGGGTAGAGGTCGGCAATGGAGCCATTTCTGCCATTTTGAAGGTGCAGGTGGGTAAATTCGCCGTTGTGAACGCCGAGAGGCGAATCGAGTTCCTCTTCGAGTACAGGTTGGGCGACGATACTTTGGCTCAGACTGTGCTCTTCCTTTTCTTCTTCTGCCAGGGAGCCCGCAGACTCAATCGGGTGCATTCTCGCAGGGGAAAGGGAGTCCCAGGTTGAGATCCTGGCAGCCTGTTCGGCGGGGTCAGTGTCCGGGTGAGACTGCGGAGTACCCTTGCGGTAACTGATCTGCAGTTTACAGGGCTCGCTGACTTGCCAGGAAACGACTCCGTCGCGTGTTTGGATGCAGGCGACCCGGCTTCGCAGATGGTAGCGAATGGTCACCAGATCATCCCCGTCCACTTCCAGACTCGTCATTTCTCGGCGCAGATTCTGCGGCAGCGACTTTGACAGCTGCGGCAGGGAAATCGAAGGGAACGCATAGGATCGTATTCGCACGAACTCTCTATCGATCAACCTAATCATCGTCCACCGCTCCCGTCATTGAAAGGGACAGAATCAGTGGTGTCCAAAATGAACGCATACTCCAAGGCAACCTCCTCCAGGTAGTCGTAGCGACCGGACTTGCTGAAATGACCGGCCCCCATCTCGGTTTTGAGCAGTAGCGGGTTATCGTCGGTCTTGCACGCTCGCAGTTTGGCCACCCACTTGGCTGGCTCCCAATATTGCACTCTCGGATCGTTGAGGCCCGCGGTGGCCAAAATGGCCGGGTAATCCTTGGCCTCGACGTTGTCATAGGGTGAATAGCTCTTCATGTAGTGGTAGTACTCCGGATCGGCCGGGTTGCCCCATTCCTCCCATTCGATGACCGTTAGGGGGATGCTGGCGTCGAGCATGGTGTTAACGACGTCGACAAAGGGAACACCGGCGACGACGCCTGCAAACAGATCCGGCCGTTTGTTGGTTACCGCGCCCATCAGCAGGCCGCCGGCACTGCGACCGCTGATCACAAGGCGCCTTGGTGAAGTGTAGCCGCTATCGATAATTGCCTCCGCGCAGGCAATGAAATCGGTGAAGGTGTTCTTCTTTTTGAGATATTTGCCGTCTTCTTTCCACTGTCTTCCCATCTCACCGCCGCCGCGAATGTGAGCGTAGGCGACTACGAAGCCCCGTTGCAGCAGACTCACAAGGTTGCTGCTGAAGAAGGGATCGTAGCTCATGCCATAGGAGCCATAGCCGATCAGTAAGCAGGGGTTCTGGCCGTCCCTGTTCAGTTCAGCGGGGTAGACAAGCGAAACCGGCACTTGGACGCCGTCGGACGCGGACGCCCAGATGCGCTCGGTCGTGTAGGCCGCGGGATCATAGCCGTTCACTTCGTCCTGTTTGCGCAGCGTACGGTTACGATTTCCCATTTCATAGTCAAAGACAGTCGGCGGGGAGACAAGAGAAGTGTAGCGATAGCGCAGGACCTGACTGTTGAAATCAGGATTCTGGCCGCGGGAAACTGTATAGACAGGCTCCAGCTGTTCGACACGGTGGGATGAAGATTCTTCTCCTCTGAAAAAGGCCCCGGTTTGCAGGTCCTGAATCCGTATATGGGTAAGGCCGTCCTCCCGCTCCCAGACAACCAGGAAGTCCTGAAACGGTTCGATATGGTCCAGCATGACCTCGGCGGAATGAGGAATTAGTTCCTGCCAGTTTTCTTTGGCGGGCGCGTCGACCGGCGCCGCCATCACGCGGAAATTCTCCGCCTCCCAGTTTGTAAGAATGAGGAAGCGTTCCTCCCCGGTCGATAGGTAATGGTGCGTGACGAAATACTCCATGTCCTGGACACGCGATTGGATCAGGAGGGGCTCGCCTCCGTGATTTTCAGCGTCTATGGCATGGACTTCGGTGGTTACGGCACTGCCGAGGGCGAAGAAGATGTAGCGCTCGCTCTTGGCCTTATAGAGCCGCAGAAAGAAGCGCTCGTCCTCCTCATGATAGACGACCTCGTCATCGGAAACGGGGTCGCCCAGGCGGTGGCGGTGCAGTTTGTGAGGCCGAAGGGCGGGATCGAGCGTGGTGTAGTAAAGGGTACGATTGTCGTTCCCCCACTCCAGCCCGTAGTACGTGTTTTCGATCCGGTCCGGCAGCAGGTCGCCGGTCGTCAGGTCCTTGACCTGCAGCGTGTAGGTTTCCGACCCGTCAGTATCGAGAGCAAAGGCCAGGAGTGAATGATCGGGACTGACCGAAAAATTTCCCATGCGCAGGTAGTCGCGACCTTCTGCCTCGCGGTTCAGGTCTATCAACACCTGTTCGTCGGCGTTCAGACTGCCCTTTTTGCGACAGTAGATGCGATACTGCTTGCCCTCTTCTTCGCGGTGGTAGTAGAAGTAGCCGCCGTGGGAAACAGGCACCGATTCATCGGTCTCCTTGATACGACTCTTCATTTCGTCGTAGAGTGTTTCCTGCAGAGCCTCTGTATGGGCCAGCATCGCTTCCGTATATCTGTTTTCAGCTTCGAGATAGGCCAGAACGGCCGGGTTGTCGCGCTCCCGTAACCAGTAGTATTGGTCGACTCGTTCGTCGCCATGATTGCGATGGGTGACGGTCTGCACCGTCGCCACCGGAGGTTTCAGGTTTTCATTTGATTCTGGCACAGCGGTGCACTCGCCAGTCTGCACTGACATCGAAGATCCTCACCTGCACTTGTCATGTACTGCGTCAAGGGGGTACCGCGGGACCATTATAATGTATCAATGTTAGATGCCCTATTTCTGAGAGTGGTGAAAAATTTGACAATGAGTTGGGCGTCGTGTAGCCTATCACCGGTTCCTCCGGTCAGGCGTCCCAAGCGTGTTGAGGAAATGGGGACGCGGGCCTATTGACCAACTCAGGCAGCAAGTTAAAATATGCTTTTGCTGCGGCCATTCAGAATGGCCGGACAGACTGTGTTCCCCTGTGTCACCAGGAAATCCTCAAGTGATCAACGAGAAGCAGTTGGACAGGCAGGCCTCGCCGTCGCCAGACCCGCACGGTTCTGAACAACCTGCGTCACTGAGTGAGCCTTTCTTGCACCGACTCTTTGGCAACCAGCGGGAGTTCAAGACGAATCTCTCGTTGCTCTCGATGTCGCTGCCCGGAATCGTCCTGCTCTTCATCTTCGCCTACCTGCCCATGCTGGGCATTGTCATTGCCTTCAAGGACTACCGCTTCAATCTGGGA
Source organism: Caldilineaceae bacterium (assembly GCA_011523365.1). Classification (GTDB taxonomy): domain Bacteria; phylum Chloroflexota; class Anaerolineae; order Caldilineales; family Caldilineaceae; genus Bin5. The sequence continues at coordinate 9,158 of WTGY01000146.1, read as the reverse complement.
ATTCTGGGAAGTGAATGGGTCGGATTCCGGAATTTTGAATTTCTATTCGGGACGGATGCAGCCTTCCGCATCACACGCAATACACTGCTGATGAATCTCCTGTTCATCAGCACAACTACCGTTTGTGCGCTGACGGTTGCGATACTGATGAACGAGGCCTATCGCAGCCGCATGAGCAAGTACTATCAGACGATGCTGTTTTTCCCTTACTTCATCTCCTGGGTGATTGTCAGCTACTTCGTCTTTGCATTCCTCAATGGCCAGACCGGGCTGATCAACCAGTGGGTAGATGCACTGAAACTGGATCGAATTGCCTGGTACCGGTCGCCTGAATACTGGCCGGTTATCCTGGTGCTCGCCAATTTGTGGAATGGCATCGGTTTCAGCAGTATCATCTACCTTGCTGGGATTCTAGGCATTTCCCCGGAGTTGTTTGAAGCGGCCAAAATCGACGGCGCGGGCAAGATGCAACAGATCCGTTTCATCACTTTGCCGATGCTGTACCCGATGATCATCATTCTCACGCTGCTGGCAATTGGCCGCATTTTTCATGCCGACTTCGGTCTGTTCTTCTTTCTGCCCCGAGATAATCCGCTGCTCTATTCCACGACCGACGTTATCGACACATTTGTATACCGTTCACTGGTAGAGCTGGGTGAGATCAGCATGGCCGCGGCAGCCGGCTTTTACCAGTCGTTTGTCGGATTCCTGCTGGTCGTGGGAGCCAACTGGGTGGTACGACGAGTCAACGAAGACTACGCACTGTATTAGGCCGCCTCCATGTCCGTAACGACCACCCGCCAGTCAACACCGCTCAACCGCTACCGTGTACAAGCGTATTTGGGCCGGTTCGCAGTCCACACAGTGCTGACCCTGGTCGGCTTGACCTGTCTGATTCCGCTCATACTTGTCGTTAGCATATCTCTTTCTGACGAACTGCGACTAGCAAAGGAGGGCTACCAACTACTGCCGGTCGGCTTTACGACCTTTGCGTACGAATACATTCTGCAGGAACCGGGACAGATATTGCGGGCGTACGGGGTGACGGCCTTCGTAACGACGTTCGGGACTGTAGCCGGGCTGCTGGTCTGCTCACTGCTGGCGTGGCCGCTGGCGAGAAAAGATTTCCGGCTGCGCGGGCCGCTGTCGTTCTACGTGTTTTTCACTTTGCTCTTCAACGGCGGCATGGTTCCCTTCTACATCTTGGTTACCCGTTACCTGGGCTTGAAGGACAATATTTTTGTTCTGATACTGCCATATATGGTGACGGCCTGGTATGTACTGATTATAAGGACCTCATTTGCCCAGCTGCCGACGGAATTGCTGGACGCGGCCAGGATAGACGGCGCCGGCGAGTGGCGGATATTCTTCCAAATTGTGGTACCGCTCTCCAAGCCGGTGCTGGCGACGATAGGACTCTTTTTTGTGCTGCGCTACTGGAACGACTGGTTTCTGGCGCTGCTGTTTATCGACGACAGCTCGATGTATCCGCTCCAGTATCTGCTCTACGTTCTGATGGCCAACATCAATATCATGGCGGCCAATCCACAGACGACGGGCATGCCGATTCCAACTCTCTCGGCGCGCATGGCGATGGCCGTCTTGGCTTTCGGACCGGCGCTATTTACGTTCTTACTGCTGCAGAAATACTTCGTCCGCGGGATAACTATCGGTGGACTGAAAGGATAGTACCGTTCGAAGAGTCCACGCTTCCACTGTGAATGCGGAGGATTTGACTTTGGAGACATACGACAACGGAATGAAACTCTCATCGTCCAGCATTACCCACTTTCTGGTATAGGGATTTCAACGTTCTGTTCACCCAAGAGGAGAAGACACAGATGACTCGACACCGTATTTTGGCCGTGCTCAGCGTTTTGCTGGTTGCCTCACTGGTCCTGACGGCTTGCCCGGCGCCCGCGCCGGCGGCTACATCGGCAGATGAAGGCCAACAGGCCGCGCCTGCGCCAGCCGAAGGACTCGTTAATATCACCTACTCTTACGGCAGCCGCGGCATTCCGGCGGACCTGCAGATGGTGGAGGATGCGATGAATGAAATCCTCCACGAAAAAATCGGCGTACACCTGACCCTGGAACCAATCGACTTCGGCGCGTTTAACGACAAGATGCAGTTGCGCCTGTCTGCCGGAGAAGAGTGCGATATCATATTCACGGCGCCTTGGATCAACAGCTACGCCAACAATGTCGCCAACGGCGTCCTGGCACCGCTGGACGATCTTCTGCTCAATCATGCGCCGGGTCTGTGGGGCAGCATGCCGCCGACGACCTGGGACGCTGCGCGCGTCAATGGCGTCATCTATGGCGTCATCAATCAGCAGATCTTTCCCAAGCCCTGGGGCGTCCATCCGCGCAAGGATCTGGCCGAGAAGTACGGCCTCGATCTCGATTCCGTAACGAAGTGGGAAGATATGGAACCCTGGCTGGCCGACGTACGTGACGGCGAGGGCATCACGCCCGTGTTCGTTGCGGCGCCGGGACGGGGACTCTTTCTCTCCCAGTACTACGGCTTCGATCCCTTGGATGATGGCATTGGCTTTCTGGGAATGAAGGCTGACGACGAGACGCTGACCGCCGTCAATATGGTGGAAACGGTCGAATTTCAGATGGCGGCCGAATCGACCAAGCGCTGGGTGGATGAAGGTTACATGCCGCTGGAGCCTCTGCCCAATGACGAGGCCCGATCCGCTTTCCGCGCCGGTCAGTATGCTATGGGCTACCATGTAGAGAAGCCGGGGAACGACGTTGAAGCGCAGAACGCCTACGGCTTCGAGTTCCTGAGCAAGAGCTTGACTGTCCCACTGATTCTGGACACTGCCGGTGCTACGGCAACGATGAATGCCATTTGCTCCACCTCCAAGAATCCGGGCAAGGCAATGGAGGTTTTGGAGGAGTTCAACACCAATGCCTATATTTATAACCTGCTTTCGCGCGGCATTGAGGGCGTGCATTGGGTCTGGGAAGATGAGGCCAACCAGGTGATGCGCTTCCCCGATGGTGTGGACGGCAACACCAGCACATACAATCCGAACACAGACTGGATGTTCGGCAATCAGTTCAATGCTTACTATCGTGACGCCAAGCAGGTCGGGGCGTGGGAAGCGACCAAGGAGATGAACGACACGGCCTTCCCGTCGGAAGCGTTGGGCTTCGTGGTGGACCGCGAACCGATCAAGACGGAGATTGCCCAGACTTCGGCCGTTTACAACGAGTTTGTCTTACCGATCCAGTACGGTTGGGTCGCATATGAGGATGGCGCGCCCGAGGCCATCGAGAAGCTGAATGAGGCTGGCGCGCAGACCATCATCAATGAAGTGAATCGCCAGCTGCAGGAGTGGCGGGCCAGGAACCCACGGTAAAGGCAAGCGCAACACAGCTGAAGGTATTGCAGATGCGCAGAAAGCGTTGTGCCGCTGCGCCGGCCTCCCGCAAGGCCTTGGCGCAGCGGCAAACGCCTATCCGTAGACAGTTCAGTTCCTGCCGGCGGCAACCGAATACACACAATTCCACACAAAAGAGAGGTGAGCCTCGTGCTTACACTCACTGCCAGCGTCCCTCTTGATGCACCGCCCGCCTGGGCCGTGATGGAGCGGGCGCTTTTTGATCTGATGGACCGATCCGTAGAACCCTTTTTGGAGAAGTACACAAGGCCCGACGGGACGTTAATCTGGGCCGACAAGTGGAGCGACTCACGCGACGGCGCCGATGATTTCTATGAGAGCTCCTACAACTGGCCCCTCTACTATCTGCTCGGGGGCGGCGATCACCTGCTCACGCAGGGGCAGCGCCAGTGGGACGCCATCACGAGACAGCTGGAGGAACTCGGGCCGGTGCTGGACGAGTATGAACGTGGCTACGATCAGTTCCACCAGAGCGAGAGCTACATCTATTTCTACTTTCTCTGTCTGGCCGACCCGACAAATGAGCGCAATCGCGAGCGCGCAGTGCGGTTTGCCGGCCTGTATCTGAACGAGAACCCCGATGCGCCCAACTACGATCCTGAGCGCAAGCTGATCAGGGCGCCGCACAACGGCAGCGGCGGGCCGCGCTGGGGCTTCACGGACAGCCCGGAGCCGAGCTACGGTTGGAGCGCGTCCATGCGCACCTATGGCCTCCCTTACACCGACATTGAAGGCGTTGGCGAATACGACGATCTGAAGGACCCGGCACTGTCGCATCGCATGGGAGAGGCGATGCAGGAGCGTATGGGCAAGGGGGACGTTGCCGGGAATCTGATGGTCACGAGTCTGATTGCGAATGCCTTCCTGCTCACCGGCGAAGAAAAGTACCGGCGTTGGATCGTCGAGTATTTTGACGCCTGGCGAGACAGGGCCGCGAGCAGCTCTCCCGCCGCAGAGCAGTCCGGACGGTTTGACCGGCCGAAACCGGACGGGCTGCTGCCGGACAACGTGGGGCTGTCCGGAGAGGTCGGCGAGTACATGGATGGACGCTGGTACGGCGGACTTTACGGCTGGAGCTGGCCGCACGGTTATTACAATATTGGCATGGCCGCGACCGTCAGCGGCGGCAACGCTTTTCTGCTCACCGGTGACAAGGGATACCTGCAACTGGCCAACGATCAGTACGACGCTATCTGGGATTTGGGCGAGATGCGCAGTCCCAGCGCTAAGGAGATGAGCCTGCGAAGCCATTGGGTGGACCAGTTGGACGACGAAGAGGACGGGATCTTTGTCGTCCCATACCGGCACAACGATGAGGGCTGGTTCGACTATCAGCCGATGTCGCCGGTCTACCCAACGGCTGTGTGGAACATGACGATGGATAACGCTGACTGGGAGCGGATCGAGGCGCTGCGACGGGTGGAGAAGTACGACTGGCGCCGCGTTCAGGGGTTCCGCAACAAGGAGGACAACGGCCACGAACAGCCCTGGCTGCGGTTCCTTGCCGGAGACAATCCCGACTTTCCTGAGCAGATGCTGGCCTCAACCTACGGACAGGTCTGCCGTCGACTGGCGTTGATTCGAGAAGACGTGGAGGACCTGACGCTGGTGCACATCCACCACTGGCAACAACTCAACCCCGTGATCACAGAGGCGCTGGTTCAGCTAACGCTGGGCGCGCCCCAGATCATCTATAACGGCGGGCTACTCCACTGCCGGCTGCGGTACTACGACGCGGTCCGCAAGCGGCCGGGCCTGCCTCCTGACACGGCCGCGCTCGTAACGAGGCTGGAGGCGGAGCGCACGGTGGTGGAACTGGTCAACCTCAACCCGTACGAGTCGCGTATGGTGATATTGCAGGCGGGCGGCTTCGGCGAACACCGTTTCGAGGTAGTCCGCTATCCGAAGAGGACAAGCAGTTTCCCGGGCCAACCGCCAGCATACCAGTCGCCTGAAGTCGAGCAATCGACCGTAGAGGAGGACGTCGACGACGTCTACCTGCAGGTCGAGCTCCCGCCGGCGACGCGGATTGAACTGGATATAGCGACGGCTCGATACGTCAGCGAGCCTTCGTACAGGCAGCCCTGGTGAAAGGGATCTGAATGAAAACTATCTCTCTCGACACAGTATGCCTTTCGCGCATGCACGAACCGGAACGGCAGTGGATCACTGCCAGCTACCGAACGGTAAAAGCCGATTGCGCGATTGTGCGAGTCCAGACCGATGAAGGACTGGTTGGCATCGGAGAGGCGAGCGCCTACGGCGTACCGCCGCGCATCGCTGAATGGGTGGACTGGCTGGCGCCGACGCTCATCGGCAAGGATGCGACAGACAGGGCCACGCCGCCGCATCCGAATGGCAGGGACCGCGCCCATGACGCCGCCGTGGCCGGCATCGACTGCGCGCTGTGGGACCTGCGCGGGAAAGCCGCGGGCAAACGGGTCAGCGAGCTGCTGGGTGACAGCCCGGCCTCGTCGGTACCCATGTATGCCTCGAGCGGATGCCGCTATGACTGGCGGGACCGGCCCGAACAGCTGATCGAAGAGGCACTGGGATATGTAGAACAGGGCTTCCCGGTGATGAAGTTCCGCATCGGCACGGACTGGGAGTGGGACGGCGTGACTGTCGACCGCTTTCTCGGCCTGGTGCGGGAACTGCACCAGGCAGTGGCGGGAGGGATGAACCTGGCACTGGACGGAAACTGCCGGTTGACGCTGGAGGAAGCCCTGCCCATTGCCAGGGAGTTGGACCGATTGGAGTTCGCCTGGCTGGAGGAGCCGATCCCCTGGAGCGATATCGACGGGTATGCCACGCTTGCGGCGGCGGTGGATATGCCTGTAACCGGCGGCGAGAGCTTCACGACGCTGGAGCAATTTCGCCCTTATATTGAGAAGCGGGCCTATGATATCGTGCAACCTGACGCGGGTGTCTGCGGCCTGACTGAACTGGTACGCATCGCGGAACTGGCCGCGCATCACGGCCTAAAACTTTATCCCCACTCCTGGCATAATGGACTGATGGCGATGGTGCACGCGCACGCGGTTGCCGCCTTACCCAACCTGGAAATTCTGGAGGTTTGCCAGATTCAAGGACCGCTGCAATGGGATATCGCCGCAGAGCCGCCGGCAATGAACGGCGGTCATCTGCATCTGCCAGACAACCCCGGCCTGGGAATCGAGTTGGCAGAAGGGGTTGCCGAGCGTTACCCTTACATTGAAGGGCACTACGCTTTGACGGTCGAAAGGTAATCGCCGAACGGCGGCGATGGACATGCATAGGCAGGGACAACAGGATACTACATGAAAAAGGTACGCGTTGCTGTCGTCGGCATGGGTATTGGCAGGCCCAATGGGCTCGCTCTGGCAAGCAACCCGCGCGCAGAGGTAGTGGCGTTGTGTGATCTGGTCGAAGAGAGCATGACCGACTTCGCGGCGCTCTTGCCGCAGCCGGACGAGGTTCGCCTGTACACTGACTTTGACGAGCTATGCCGCAGCCGGGAGATCGATGCAATCTTTATCGGCACACCCAATCAACTGCATGTGCCGATGGGCCTGAAAGCGGTGGCTCATGAAAAACACGTCCTGATAACGAAACCGCTGGCTGATTCAGTGGAGGCGGCGGAGCGGATGGTGGAAGCGGCAGAGGCTGCCGGGGTCGTTAACATGATGTCACTCTCCACCCGTTTTTCCGCTGAGGTGCAGTATATGGGCGCCCTGGCGCGATTGGGGACTTTCGGCGAGCTTTACTACGCCCGCGCCCGCAGCATCCGCCGTAACGGCATTCCGGCGTGGAACACCGGCTTTATTCGCAAAGGCGGCGGAGCATTCCGCGATATGGGCGTGCACGTGTTGGACGCGGCGTGGTGGATGCTGGGGATGCCGCGGCCGCTGAATGTGACCGGTGTCGCCGGCGCGAAGTTCGGTCCACGCGGGCTGGGTTTCTTCGGGCGCAAGGCGCCGGATGAAGTCGCTGCAGCGCCGGAGAACTACTACAGCCAGTTTTCCGCGGACGACTATGCCGGTGGATTCATTCGGTTCGAGAATGGCGGAGCCCTTCAGGTAGAGAGCTTTTGGGCCTCTCATCAGCCCGGTGACCTGCAGATCGAGTTGTTCGGAGAGGAGGCGGGTGCACAGGTGCGGCCTCCAACGCTGTATACAAACGGCCCTGTCCCGACTGCAGTAGTGGAAACAGCCAAGAGATTCGATGCCAAACCTGTAGCAGGCCGGAGTCTGAAAGATGAGGGCCAACCTCTGGACATAACGTTTGACGGCCTCACCAAGGAAAGAAGCGAGGCTTGGAACGCCATAGCCGATCACTTCATCGCCTGCATTCTGGATGGCGTCCCTTGCGAGGCGCCCCTGCGCCATGGTTTGACCGTACAAGAGATGATGGAGGGCCTGTTGAGAAGCGCCGAAATTGGAAGTGAGGTTCGACTTTAGAATGAGAGGGATGGATTGGCCTCTGCTCGACGGAGAGGTGAAGAACCAGGAGGAGAAAGATGCCTGTATTGGACGAAAAAGACTGGGCGTTCTGGGAAGAGAACGGCTATGTCGTGATCCCAGATGCCGTGCCGCAGGAGAATCTGGACGCACTCATAGAGCAGATCTGGACTTTCCTGGAAATGGATGAGTCCGACCCGGAAACTTGGTATCGGTATAGACCGTACACGCGTGAGGATCTCTGTTCTCCGATCTCACAAGCAGGGATGGTGGAGATGTACCAGCATCAGACGCTGTGGGACAACCGCCAGTACCCCCGCATCCATCAGGCATTCGGCGAAATTCTGGGAACGGAGAAGCTGTGGGTATCGCTGGATCGCGCCAACATGAAGCCCCCCGACAGGCCGGACAAGCCAGAATGGGGCCATCGGGGCATGATTCACTGGGACATCGACACGAGCGCACTGCCGCTCCTGGAGGGCGATGATATCGCGGCAACCTGGGCCCCGGCCCCGGATACACACATTGGCGTGCAGGGTGTTCTCTATTTGACAGATACCGGCCCAGACCAAGGCGGCTTTCAGTGTATACCCGGTTTTCACAGGACGTTCTACGAATGGGTAAGAACGCAGCCGGCTGACCGCAATCCGCGCTTTCCCGACATGGACGGCCTCGACATTAAAGTCGTAGAGGGTAAGGCCGGTGATTTTGTCATCTGGCACAAGCTGCTGGCGCACGGTAACGGCCACAACCGCTCGACGCGACCGCGGTTGGCCCAGTACATCACAATGGGGCCGGCCCCGGACAGGGACGAAGAACAACGGGCTGCGCGTATTCGCTCCTGGCAGGAGTGTCGCCCCATGGACCGCTGGCCTGGAGACCTGCGCGACTGGGAGCACCGGCATCAGACTCCGGCTACACTGACCCCACTTGGCCGGAAGCTACTGGGTATAGATTCCTGGAACTAGCGTTGGGGGATACGACTGCAGTTGAGATTTTGTCTGGGAGAGCACATCTTCCAGAGACGGTCCGGGATTCTAATCGGGCCGGCGCCCCGGCGGCTGAAGGGGGGTTGGGCATGGCGGCGATTCTCTGCCTCCCTGTGCCCAGCCCCCTTTCCGCCGGCCTTATTTGAACCTGGTGACGGGCATTCTTCGCCCTCCAGCAACTACCAAGCCAAAGCCATTCCGCGATCAACACTGGGGCGAGCGAAGTCTTCTCTCTCCTCACTCCTCTCCCCTCTCTCCTCGCATTTGGGCGGTCGGCCGCAAGCGGCCTCCCTTGTGCGGGGGCTCCGCCC